>NZ_CP150951.2:692500-1038750 GCF_038069655.2 Yoonia sp. BS5-3 | reverse complement strand
CGCAGGTTGACGCCCCCAAGCAACGCCGTCATTTCCACGCATTCATGCAATGGATCCATGCTGAAATGGCAGAGGCCCGTGCGAAGGGCGTTGATGATGCGATCGCCCCTGTTGCGGCCAAATTGGCGAAAGAAGTTCGTTTTCTTGCATTTGATGAGATGCAGATCACAGATATTACCGATGCAATGATCGTTGGCCGCCTGTTTGAGGCTCTGTTTGCCGCGGGCGTTGTTGTCGTTACCACCTCTAACCGCCCGCCGGATGACCTATATAAGAACGGGCTGAACCGGCAGCTGTTCCTGCCATTCATTGATCTATTGAAAGAACGGATGGTTGTTCATGAACTGTCCAGCCCGACCGATTATCGCCAAGACCGGCTTGCGGGCACCACAAGTTACTTCACACCCATTGATGCGGATGCCCGCGCGGCCATCGCGGATATCTGGACCCAGCTGAGCAACGGTCAGTCGGCGCCTTTGGTGTTACATGTCAAAGGCCGCGAAGTTGTATTGCCGCACTATCATAATGGTGTTGCCCGCGCGAAGTTCTTTGATCTGTGTGGAAAACCGCTGGGTGCTGCGGACTATCTGACGCTTGCCGATGCGGTCCGTGTCCTTATCCTAGAGGACATTCCCGCCCTATCCCGCAGCAACTTCAACGAGGCCAAGCGTTTTGTCACGCTGATCGATGCGCTTTACGAGGCGAAGGTGCGATTGATTGCCAGCGCAGCTGCTGCGCCCGAGATGCTATATATGGAGGGCGAGGGTACGTTTGAATTTGAACGGACCGCAAGCCGTTTGCGCGAAATGCAATCGGATGGGTGGGGTCAATAGGCAGCGACACTAGAGTCCTGACCCTACGTTTTGCTTTAGAATCTTTCGGCCCGCAACACATGTGCATCTGTGATGCTGACAACCCCGATATGCTTTTCAACTACCGTAAATGCGGCCTCAAGCAGCCCGTCCAGCCGCTCGGGCCGGATCAGGCAAACCACGGCGACCATACCGGAGCGCCCAACCTGGCCTTCGCGGCTCCATTTGCCGGATCGACCGGATCCGCCAAGGACGGGCAGGATTGTGAAACCGGTAACTCCGGCTGAGGTCAACGCTTCGGTCAATCGCCGCTCGAGCGGTGCCTCGATCACTATTTCCACGCGTTTCGCGATATGCGTTTCCATCTCAGCCTCCTGTCACAGATTGGGCGATGGCCAGGTAAAGCGGGATACCCAGCGTCAGGTTGAACGGGAATGTAACACCAAGCGATAGGGTCAGGTAGATTGATGGGTTCGCCTCGGGCAGGGCGACGCGCATTGCCGCAGGTACAGCGATATAGCTGGCAGATGCGGATAGTACCATCAGCAGCACAATACCCCCAAGCGACAAGCCGATTAGCAGTCCAACACCCAGACCAATGGTTGCCGAAACCATCGGCATCACTATGGCAAAACCCACGGCACCTATGCCCAGTACACCTTTTGATTGCCGCAACCCGCGTCCGGCGATCAACCCCATATCCAGCAGGAAAAGGCAAAGCACACCCTGGAATGGCGAGACGATGAAGGCGCTGATATCGGCCAGACCTTCTTCGCCTGTGACAGCCCCGATAAAGAAGGACCCGACCAGCAGGACAATCGACCCATTCAGCATCAATTCTCGGATCAGGCCGGGCGTCATCTTTGACCCGCCGCCACTACGCGCCACAAGCCAGAGTGCCGAGAGGATCGCAGGCGCCTCCATCACGGCGGCGACGGCGACCATGTAGCCCTCGGCATCGATCAGGCGTCCTTGCAGTACGGATGTGCCCGCCACAAAGGTCACAATACTGATAGATCCGTAGTGGGCCGCCACGGCGGCGGCATCCACATGCGATAGCCCCGTCATGATCCGCAGAAGGGCAAACGCGATTAGGGGCAGGGCGAAAGACAGGATCAGACCGGCCAACAGGGACAGGATGAGGGTCTGATCGATACCATGTGCACTGACCGCCACGCCGCCTTTGAACCCGATCGCAAAAAGCAGGTAGATCGACATCCCCTTGGCAACGGCCTCTGGGATTGTCAGATCGGATCGTGCCAGCGCTGCGGCCAGTCCTAGCGCGAAACTTAGGATAATGGGTGAAATCAGGTTCTCACCCGCCAGTGCAATGATCTCGGCCATATCTATTCCCTACCACGTCCGCGCAGGACCTAATGTAAAGATCGCTGATTGCAAATGCCTTGAGATGTTTCTTGGCCGGTTCGCTTTAGATCGCCGAAAATCCGCCTTGCTTGGGATCATAGACCTCAAGACTTCCGTCCCCGATATCATTCCAAAGCCCGTGCAGCGATAAGGTCTCGTTTTCGACGGCGGATGCGACAAATGGGAAGCTCATCAGGTTTTCCAGTGACACAATAACCGAGGTCTTTTCCAAAGCCCGTTTGCGGGTTGCATCATCCCCATCTTCAAGGCGCTCAAAACCGGGGCGCAGGATGTCCATCCAGCGACCAATGAAACTGCCAGGCTCTTCAAGCTCGGGTGCGTGACCTGAGCACATGTTATAGCACCCTTCGACACCGCCACATCCCGAATGCCCGAGCACAATCAAATGGGCGACCTTCAAAGCCGTCACAGCGTATTCGATCGCGGCGGATGTCCCATGCTGATTCCCATCAGGGCTATAGGATGGAACAAGATTGGCGATGTTGCGGTGGATGAAAATCTCGCCCTGATCGGCGCCAAAGATCGTGGTGACGTGCACACGGCTGTCACAACAAGCAATCACCATCGAGCGCGGATGCTGCCCGTCTTCGGCCAGTCGCGCATACCAGCCTTTGTTTTCGGCATAGGTTGTTGCCTTCCAACCGTGATAGCGGTTGATCAGATATGCGGGCAGTGGGCGTGCATGTTCCATGGTTTTGTCCTTTGGTCGTTGACACCGAATACGTCGCATTTTCATGAATTTCGAGCAATTTTTTGGTGTGGTCTCAACCTTCTGGGAACCTTGATGCCATATCAACGCACTCATGGAAAACACGACGCATATGTTGGCCCCAGTGCCAGACCAGGAAAACGACGTAATCGTATTATGCTGTGCCGATCCGGTGCATTTCGATCCGTCAGTGCTTAACCGTCTTTTCGCCGAGAAAGATCCCGACGAGGCTGAGGAGGTGGTTTGCCGTGTCCTGGAAGATATCGCAAAGCGCTTGGACATTTTGCAACAGGGTCGCAGTGAAAGCGATCTTGATAAGATGATCACGCCCGCAAAGCGGATTGAAACGGTGGCAGAACAAATCGGCCTTGGCGAAGTGTCTGTTGCCGCCGCACATGTCGCGCGCTGCATTGAACAGCATGATGGCGTGGCGCTTGATGCTACGCTTGCGCGGCTCGAGCGGGGCTTTGATATTGCTGTATCCGAAGTGTGGGAATATCGCGCTGTTTAGGCCTTGGGCCTTGCGGCGCGTGGGGGTGCGGTTAACCTAGGGGTGAAGAATACCCTGATAGGAACCCCGATGCCCCTGACATTTGCCGCGCCAACCGAAGATGCAATTCCTGTTCATGTGATCCATGCGGATGGTTTGGATGGCGCGGTGGGACAGTTGCCAGATCAACATCAGCGCTGGGTAAAAACACAAGGTTTTCAGGCAAAGCTGGGTCAGCATCTGACTTTGCCGGATGACGATGGGCAGATCGCGCGGGTTTTGGTTGGCTACGGCACACCAGAACAGCGCGCGCGCGGCCGATTTCATTTAGGCGCTGTGGCAGCGAAACTGCCGGACGGAACCTACCGGATCGCGGGCGGTTTAGATGGATCTGATTTGCAAGAGGCGGCCCTTGCTTGGCTCTTGGCTGGATATAGCTTTGATCGCTATCGCAAACCTGCAGTTCCGATTGCTGGGCTTATCGCGCCAGAAGGGATCGAGGCGCGCCAGATCGAAATTATCGCGCAGGGCGAAGCGCTGACACGTGATTTGATCAACACGCCAACATCAGACATGGGACCTGCCGATCTGGAAAACGCGACCCGTTCACTAGCGGCCGAGCATGAGGCCAAGATAAACGTGACCGTTGGGGATGATCTGATCTCATCGGGGTTTCCGTTGATCCACACGGTTGGCCGCGCTTCGGCGCAGGCACCCCGCCTTTTGGATATGCGTTGGGGGGATCAGGGCCCGCAATTGACCTTGGTGGGTAAGGGGGTTTGTTTCGACACCGGCGGCCTGAATATCAAACCTGGCGCGTCCATGGGGTTGATGAAAAAGGATATGGGTGGCGCCGCGACGGTGCTGGGTCTTGCCCATATGATCATGGGGCTTGGACTGCGGCTGCGGCTGCGTGTGCTGGTCCCCGCAGTGGAAAACAGCATCGATGGAAACGCGTTTCGGCCCCAAGATATCCTGACATCGCGCAAGGGCTTGACGGTTGAGATCAACAATACGGACGCCGAAGGGCGGTTGGTCTTGGCGGACGCGCTGACATTGTCAGACGAAGATTCGCCTGATTTGGTGATTTCGATGGCCACTTTGACAGGCGCGGCACGGGTTGCCGTAGGGCCGGATATATCGCCATTTTATACGGACAGTGATGATCATGCTGCCGCGCTTTCGCAGGCGGCCCATGCAGTGGCCGATCCGGTTTGGCGCCTGCCATTTCATACCCCGTATGAGACCATGATTGAGCCGGGGATTGCGGATTTGGATAACGCGCCAAAGGGCGGCATGGCAGGAAGTATCACCGCCGCGTTGTTCCTTCGCCGATTTGTCGAAAGCCCCTATATTCACTTTGATATCTATGGCTGGCAGCCTGCTGCAGCACCTTCCCGGCCAAAGGGCGGGGTTGGGATGGGCGCGCGCGCCGTGCTTGAGGCTTTGCCCGCGCTCCTGGAACTATGACCGATCGGCGTTTGACCCCGGCCAATGGGCGCGTTGCGGCCATGCATCTGGCCGGACAGGTCGAGGCTGATACTTTTGTTCTAGGCGCTGAGAAGATGCTTCTGGCACCGGTGACGGATCTTTGCGCAAGCCCTGCTGGCGCGCGAGATCGGCAGCTTTTGCTTGGTGCCATTGTCACGGTTTTTGAAGATCGTGATGGTTGGTCCTTTGTGCAGGCGATTGACGGTTATGTCGGGTATGTGCCCTCGGATGCGCTGGGGGCTCTAAGCCCGCCCAGTCATTTTGTGGCCACCATGGCGACCCATGCTTATCAGGCCGAGGATTTCAAATCGCGCGATGTGATGCATCTGCCCTTCGGCGCGCGGGTTACCGTTCTGGATGAACGGCGCAAGTTCTTTGAAACGTCGGTGGGGTTTGTGCCGAAAAAGCATCTGCGTGGCTTGGATCAGCCGTTTACAGACCCGGCGACGGTGGCCCAATTGCATTTTGGCGTGCCTTATCTTTGGGGTGGGAATTCAACAAGCGGTATCGATTGTTCCGGTCTGATTGCGGCGAGCCTTACCAGCTGTGCAATGGGCTGTCCGGCGGACAGCGATCTGCAATGTGAGGCGCTGGGCGCGGATGTCAGCGGCGCGCTGAGGCGCGGGGATTTGATTTTCTGGAAAGGGCATGTTGGGATGATGGTGGATGAGCATACGCTGATCCACGCAAATGTACATCATATGGCAACACGGTATGAGCCGCTGGACCAGGCAATCGCGCGTATCAAGGCTCAGGGCGATGGTCATGTCACCGCACAAAAGCGTTTATGAGATAAAAAAGGGGGTTCGGGCAAATGCCGAACCCCCTTTTCACCCCGCGTGCACTTCTACCACCACACGCTATGAAATTCCTGGTTCGGACCATTCTGGCCCTTCGGTCATGCTGTAGACGATTGTTGTTATAACGCCTCGCATCATCATTTCGTTCCCGGGGTCTGCAATTTTTTTGAAAAAATTGCACCGCGTTGCCGGTCACAATTGAACAGTAGCGCAATAGGCCTGCCCAAGCAAAAACTATGAATGGAAGAATCGAAACATTAAAACTGTACTGATCGGGAACAAAAAACGCCCGTCACGAGAACGGGCGTCCGAAAGATGAGCGTTGGGACAGAATTAGCCGTAGACCGCTTCTTTGCCGAAGTGCTTTGTCAGCATGTAATAGACAACAGCGCGGTACTTGTTGCGCTCAGATTTGCCATAGGTCGTCAGGACCGAATCAATGGCTGAATCAAGTTCTGCACTGTCTTTCAGGCCAAGCTTCTTGATCAGGAAATTGTTCTTCACGGTTTCGATTTCGTCCGGTTGGCCGGCTGCCACAGTCGACGCATCCGCATTGTAGATCGCCGGGCCACAGCCAATCGTCACTTTTGTCAGCAGATCCATGTCTGGCGTCATGCCGCACTTGTTCTTGAGATCGTCTGCATATTTTGCGATCAAATCGTCTCTTTTACCCATGAGAATGTCCCCGATGTTCGTGTTATTGGTCAATATCCGCAGCTTTTGCCACGTCTGCGCAGGTTAATGGCAGCATAGTCGTTTGGTAAAGGGAAAACCCAAAAAAGCAGCGATGTTTCGCCTTGACCCAAGGTCATGTTTTGTTGTGGATTTGGGCTTCTGCCACTGATTTTGATGGGTTTCATAACGCGCGCTTTGGTTTCAAAGACAAGGCGACCGAATTGTTCAAATGACCTAGGCGGCCCCTACCGGCACGATCCCCAGCCTTTGGATTGCAGGTGGAAATGATCCGCGTGCAGGCTGTTGTAATCTGGCGAAAGCGTCAGCCTGAACCACTCACACGCCCCATCCCGTGCCGCCCGTAAAAACGCGGCCTCGGCGTCGGTGCCGACCCAATCCTGCAACAGTGAAATCTGCCGTCCATCGGCAAATCCAAACCCTGAGATATCGATTGCATCGGCGGTTGCATGGGTGCTCATCCGGGTGGAGGGCCCGCTGCCCGTGCGTATCGTGCGACAATTATAACTACCGGTTTGGGTGATGTCGCGTAACGCAGTCCCAAGGATATTCCGGGCGGCGGGTTGCAAGCTATGGCGTTCCCACATCGCCATTCGTAAGGCGATGGCACAGCGTGTTTCCAACCCGTTCAGCCGCGCATTGCCGACGCCCTGTAACGCGACACGGTCCCTGATATGACATTGATCGCTGGCTTCAAAATCGGTCAAGGGCTGCAATGCGGCATGCCCGTTTAGAACAGCTAAGCAGCTTTGCCCATCCGCTACAGCGCGATTAAGTTTCCATCCGGTGATCGGCGTGACCGGATCATCAATGGAAAGGGGCTGCACCGGATTCCATTGCGGGGGCAACGGCGTGTTGGGATGCATCAAGGCCTGATAGGCACCAAATCCCAGCAAACCAACAAACAAAAAAGCGGCCAGGCCCCTGATCAGGGCCAAGCCGCGTTTCCGCTCACTGCGTTTTTGCTTTGTGGCATCCTGCGCCATTGCCTGACGTTTGGCGTGCCGCATGTTGGGTTAGTACCGGTAATGTTCTGGCTTGAACGGTCCTTCAACGGTCACGCCGATATAATCGGCCTGCTCTTTTTTCAGCTCAGTCAGCTTCACACCAATCCGCTTCAGATGCAGGCGCGCAACTTTCTCATCAAGATGTTTGGGCAGGATATGCACGCCGACCGCATAAGCATCATCATTGTTCCACAGCTCCATCTGGGCCAGAACCTGGTTGGTAAATGAAGCCGACATCACAAAGGATGGATGCCCGGTCGCATTGCCAAGGTTCAGCAAACGGCCCTCGGACAGTAGGATCAGACGGTTGCCAGATGGCATCTCGATCATATCCACCTGTTCTTTGATGTTGGTCCATTTATGGTTCTTGAGCGCGGCAACCTGAATTTCATTGTCGAAATGGCCGATGTTACCGACGATCGCCATGTCCTTCATTTCGCGCATATGCTCAATCCGGATGACGTCTTTGTTGCCGGTCGTGGTGATGAAAACGTCAGCTGTTGCGAGTTCATCCTCTAGAATCACAACCTCGAACCCGTCCATGGCGGCTTGCAGGGCGCAGATTGGATCCACCTCGGTGACTTTGACGCGGGCACCGGCACCGGCCAGTGACGCAGCAGAGCCTTTGCCCACATCGCCATAACCACAAACAACGGCGACCTTACCAGCCATCATTGTGTCGGTGGCGCGGCGGATGCCATCAACCAACGATTCCTTACAGCCATATTTATTGTCAAATTTCGACTTGGTGACAGAATCGTTCACATTGATTGCGGGGAAGGGCAGTTGGCCATTCTTGTGCAGATCGTAAAGGCGGTGCACACCTGTGGTTGTTTCCTCGGACACACCTTTGATCTGATCGCGTGTCTTGGTGAACCAGCCAGGGCTTTCGGCCATCCGTTTTTTGATCTGGGCTTTGATGACCTCTTCTTCTTCGGATTGCGGCACGGGGATGATATCCTCGCCCGCTTCGGCCCGCGCGCCCAGCAGAACGTAAAGGGTCGCATCACCGCCATCATCCAGGATCATGTTCGGCCCGTCAGGGAACATAAAGGATTTGTCCAGATAATCCCAATGTTCCTCAAGGGATTGGCCCTTGATCGCAAAGACGGGTGTACCGCCAGCAGCAATCGCAGCTGCGGCATGATCCTGGGTTGAGAAAATGTTGCAAGACGCCCAACGAACATCCGCGCCCAGTTCAACCAAGGTCTCGATCAGAACAGCGGTTTGAATGGTCATGTGCAAAGACCCAACGATCCGGGCACCTTTCAGCGGTTTGCTTTCACCGTATTCCTCACGCAGGGACATCAGGCCCGGCATTTCCGTTTCAGCGATATCCAGTTCCTTGCGGCCAAACGCAGCGAGGTCGATGTCTTTGACGATATAGTCGGTTGCCATTTCATAAATCTCCAAAAGGTTGGCGGTGCCATACCATCAGGGATGGCCTGCCACAATCCATTGCGCCTTATCCAACGAATGGTTGAACATTCTATAAGGCCCGATCAGATTTTGGCGCCGTTTCTGTTGGCAAGACGCAGCCTGCCGCCCCAAACCATCAAATGTCAGGGTGGTTTCAAAACCATTTGACGCGCCCATTTGATCGGTCTACCCCTACGTCAAATGACTGTTGGGGTGCCCTTATCCGGGCTGAGATGCGCTTGTCGTGGACCCATTGAACCTGAACCGGTTAGGACCGGCGGAGGGAACAGCTTGCGAAACCTCGTTCGCGCATAGCCGTATTCCTTTTGCCTGTTGTCCTGGCCCAAAAAGCCGAGGACGAGGACATGACAGCGAAGGCTTTGACGATTGCCGGTTCGGATTCGGGGGGCGGCGCGGGTATCCAGGCCGATCTGAAGACTTTTTCGGCGCTTGGTGTTTACGGTGCTTCGGTTATCACAGCCGTCACCGCCCAAAACACGCAGGCGGTCACCGCGATCCACCCCATTCCGGACGATGTTGTTACCGCCCAGATCAAAGCCGTTTTGGATGACATCCAAATCGGTGCGATCAAGATTGGCATGCTGGGTACGCCGTCGCTGATCAAAGCTGTTGCTGAGGCGATTGGTGACTTTGACGGCCCTGTAGTGCTGGACCCTGTGATGGTCGCAAAATCGGGGGATGTTCTATTGGCCGATAGCGCCATAGCGGCTTTGAAAACCCATCTTCTGCCTCGCGCATCCTTGTTGACCCCAAATTTGCCAGAAGCCGCCAAGCTGGTTGGTGACGCAGGCCGCGCAGATCAGCCGCAGGCTCTTCTGAAATTGGGGCCACGTGCCGTCTTGATGAAAGGTGGCCATGCGGCGGGGGATGTTTGTATCGATGATTTGGTTGGTGACACAGGTACGCAATCATTTGCGGCCCCGCGTGTTGCGACCGGTAACACGCATGGCACCGGGTGTTCCTTTTCATCGGCGATTGCCGCGTTTCTGGCCAAGGGACATGCCCTGCCTGATGCTGTGTCCCAGGCGCATGACTGGCTGCATAAGGCGATCCTGGCGGCAGATGACTTGCAGGTGGGGCGTGGGCATGGGCCGGTCCATCATTTTCATGCGCTTTGGACATGACCACGCCCTTCACCATCCTTGGCGCAGGCGTCTGCGGTCTGGCCATGGCGGCGGAACTATCGTCGCGCGGCGCGCCCGTTACCGTGATCGATCCGCAAGGCCCGCCGGGGGCGCATGCGTGTTCCTGGTGGGCGGGCGGGATGCTTGCCCCTGATTGTGAAGGCGTCAGCGCTGAGCCGGAAATACAGCGCCAGGGCCGAAAGGCCGCTGCATGGTGGCAGCGTCATGGTGCAAATATTCACAAGAACGGCACGATGGTTGTCGCCTTGGGTCGCGATCAAGGCGATCTGACCACGTTTGCCCGCCGCGCCCCTGCCGCGCAGCGTCTGACCCGCGATCAGATCGGTGCCCTTGAACCCCATCTGGCCGAGCGCTTCGCTGCCGCCCTGTTTCTTGCAGAGGAGGCCCATTTGGATCCGCGTGAAACTTTGACCGCGTTGCACGATCGGCTGGCCCGTCGGAGTGTTGCTTTCCAGACGGCTGCGCAGGGGCCGCTGATTGACTGCCGCGGCCTGACGGCCCGCGATGCATTGTCTGATCTGCGCGGCGTTAAGGGTGAAATGCTGGTCGTCCGCTGCAATGATGTGTCGCTTTCGCGGCCAATCCGTCTGCTACACCCCCGCTTTCCGCTTTACATCGTCCCGCGCGGCGACGGTGTCTTTATGCTGGGCGCGACCCAGATTGAGACCGGTGAGCGCAGCCGCCCGACGCTACGGTCGGTCATGGAACTGATGAATGCAGCATACGCCCTGCATCCCGCTTTTGGAGAGGCCGAACTGCTGGAAATCGGCGTCGATGCCCGCCCTGCCTTTCCTGACAATCAACCCCGTATTCGCCACTTGGGCGACCGGATTTACGCAAATGGCCTTTTTCGGCATGGTTTTCTGTTGGCGCCTGCTTTGGCGTCGATGACTGCTGATCTGTTGCTGAAGGGCATAACACCTGAGGTTTGGTATGAAGATCATCGTGAACGGTGAGCCATGCGAGAGCACGGCGCCGACACTGGCCCAGCTATTGGCGCAACTTGGCAAAGCAGAGGCTAAAGTGGCCACGTCGGTCAATGAAGCGTTTATACCGCAGACGCTTCGCGCCCAGACGCCCCTCAATGACGGTGACCGGGTTGAGATCGTAGCCCCAAGGCAAGGGGGTTAGCATGCCGCTTTTTTATGGCACCCAGATTTCATCCCGCTTGATGTTGGGCACCGCGCAATATCCCTCACCTGCGGTTCTTGCCGATGCGTTTCGCAGATCTGGCGCAGGTATTGCCACCGTATCGGTCCGCCGCGAGGCAGGGGGCGAGCAAGCAGGTCAGGATTTCTGGGCGCTGATCCAGGACCTTGGCGTTGCCATCCTGCCCAATACGGCCGGATGCCATACCGTCCGCGAAGCTGTCACCACTGCCCAGATGGCCCGCGAGCTTTTTGATACCAATTGGATCAAGCTCGAGGTTATCGGCCATGCCGACACGTTGCAGCCTGATCCCTTTGGCCTGGTTGAGGCCGCCGCGCAGCTAACTGCGGATGGTTTTGAGGTCTTTCCTTATTGCACCGAGGATTTGGTTCTGTGCGAACGTCTGGTTGAGGTCGGTTGCGAAGTGCTGATGCCCTGGGGCGCGCCGATTGGCACGGGCTTGGGTCTGAATAATGTTTATGGCTTGCGCAGTTTGCGCGCCCACTTCCCTGATTTGCCCCTTGTTGTTGACGCCGGCCTTGGTCTGCCATCACAAGCCGCCCACGCCATTGAGCTGGGCTATGACGCGGTTTTGCTGAATACCGCCGTTGCAAAGGCGGGCGATCCGGCGGCGATGGCACAGGGATTTGCCCAGGCCGTTGAGGCAGGCGCGCTTGCCGCAAAGGCCGACCCGATGGATCCGCGCGATATGGCGGCCCCTTCCACCCCGGTCTTGGGAAAGGCGTTCTTATGACCCTTGCCCGCTTTTATCCCATTTTTGATGATGTCGCCTGGCTGCGCCGTGCTTTGCCTCTTGGGGTGAAATTGGTCCAGCTGCGGATCAAAGATCAGCCCCAAGCGCAGGTTCATAGGCAGATCGAAGAGGCCCGTGAACTTTGCCAGAGGTATGACGCTGTTCTGGTGGTCAATGATCATTGGCAATTGGCGATTGAGCTGGGCTGCGATTGCGTTCATTTGGGCCAAGAGGATCTTGATACGGCTGATATTGCCGCAATTCGGGCTGCTGGGCTGCGCTTGGGTGTGTCGACCCATGACGCCGCCGAGCTGGCCCGTGCCATGGCTTTGAACCCTGACTATATTGCGCTGGGGCCGATCTATCCGACGATCTTGAAAAAGATGAAATGGCACCGGCAGGGTGTTGAAAAACTGACCGTTTGGAAGGAACGCATTGGGGATATTCCGCTTGTCGCCATTGGTGGGATGAGCGTGGCACGCGCTGCCGGGGCGTTTGCGGCGGGGGCTGATATTGTGTCGGCTGTGACAGATATTACCCTTCACCCCGATCCTGAGGCGCGCGTGAAAGAATGGCTGGGCGCCTGCACATGACCCGCTATGCCCGCCAGATTGCCGTCATTGGTTCCGCCGCGCAGGCACGCTTCGGCCAGGCCTCGGTCCTTGTTGTTGGGGCAGGCGGGCTTGCTGCCCCGGTGTTGCAATATCTGGTCGGCGCGGGGGTCGGCCATGTGCGGGTCGTGGATGCCGATCATGTCAGCCTGTCGAACCTGCATCGCCAGACCCTGTTTCGCGTGGCCGATATCGCCCAGCCCAAGGTCCAGGTCATCGCCCAGGCGATGGCTGCGCTGAACCCCGATGTGACGCTTCAGCCCATCGCCGCGCGTCTTGATCCGGCAAATGTCGATAGCCTTGCCCGTGATATGGACCTTGTTCTGGATTGCGCTGATAGCTTTGCGGCCAGTTACATCCTGTCGGATCATTGCCACAAAAGCGGCCAGCCGCTGATCAGCGGCAGCGTTGTGGGCACCAACGGTTATGTTGGCGGCTTTTGCGGTGGCGGCCCCGGTCTGCGGGCTGTGTTTCCTGACCTGCCCGATCAGCTTGGGTCATGCGACACCGACGGCGTGCTGGGCCCAAGCGTGGGTGTGATCGGCAGCTTGCAGGCTGAAATGGCGCTATCGGTCCTGGCAGGGGACCGCACCGGTTTAGGCCAGCTTGTGACCTATGACGCACGCGCCCTGCGGTTTGGTGGTTTCCGTTTTGACATGGCTGTTGAGCCGCCGGCGACCCCCGCCTTTATCGCCACCGCAGATATCACTGATGGTGACTTTGTGGTCGACCTGCGCGCTGTGGACGAAGCGGGCCCAGCTTTGCCGGATGCATGCCGGCATGTTGTCACCGATTTTGCCCCGGTTGGTCCGCATCCCAAAGATACGCAACGCGCCGTTCTGGCCTGCCGGTCCGGGCTGCGTGCCTGGCAGGCGGCAACGCGGCTTTCACAATATTGGCCGGGCGAGATCAAACTTATTGCCCTTGGAGATTAAGGAGAACTTCATGAAATATCTGATTGCGGCGGCGCTGGCCGTCATGACGAGCGCACCAGCGATGGCGCAGGACAAGATGACACTGCTTCTGGATTGGTTCATCAACCCAGATCACGGCCCCATCATCATTGCCCAAGAGCTGGGCTATTTCGCCGATCAAGGTCTTGAGGTTGAAATCATCCCGCCCGCTGACCCCTCTGCGCCGCCCAAACTGGTGGCCGCCGGGCAGGGCGACATTGCTGTCAGCTATCAGCCCAGCCAACATTTGCATGTGGCCGAAGGGCTGCCTTTGATACGCGTCGGCACGTTGGTTGCCACCCCGTTGAATTGTCTATTGGTGCTGGACGACGGATCAATTGAGCAGATTGATGATCTACGAGGTGCCAAAATCGGCTTTTCCGTCGCGGGTGTTGAAGAGGCCGTGCTGGGTGCGATGTTGACCAAGCATGGTGTGTCCCTGGATGAGGTTGAGCTGATCAATGTCAACTTCTCGCTGAGCCCATCGCTGATGTCTGGGCAGGTTGACGCTGTGATTGGCGCTTATCGCAATTTCGAACTGAACCAGATGGAAATCGAAGGTGTTGAGGGCCGTTGCTTTTATGTCGAAGAAGAAGGTGTGCCAACTTATGATGAACTGATCTATGTCGCCAACCCTCAGACGATGGACCCCGATCAAATCCGCCGCTTCCTGAGGGCGACAGAACTGGCCACCCAATATATCGTCAATAACCCGGCCGCCTCATGGGACGTCTTTAAAAGCTATTCATCCGAATTGGATGATGAGCTGAACGCCAAAGCCTGGGTTGATACGCTGCCCCGGTTTGCCTTGCGCCCTGAAGCGCTGGATGAGGGGCGTTATTCCCGGTTTGAGCAATTCCTGGCAGATAGCGGCCTAGTCGCGGGTACACGCCCGGTATCAGCGCTTGCCATCGATTTAGGTGCGCAATGACCTATGGCAGCACTTTTGCGGCATGGCGCGCAGATACACCCGCATGGCCGGCATATACCGGCCATGCTTTTGTGCGCGCTCTGGGTGATGGGACCCTGCCGCCTGCAGCATTTCTGCACTATCTCAAACAGGATTATGTCTTCTTGATACATTTTTCGCGGGCTTGGGCCCTTGCGATTACTAAGGCAGAGACGGTTGCGGAAATGCGTCTTGCCGCAGGCACGGTGCATGGTTTGATCAATGAAGAGATCGCATTGCACATCAAAACCTGCGCAGCGGCGGGCATTGATGAGGCCAGTTTATTTGCCACCCAAGAGCGCCCCGAAAATCTGGCCTATACCCGCTATGTCCTGGATGCAGGCCATTCCGGTGATCTGTTGGATTTGCTTGCGGCCCTGGCCCCATGCGTCATGGGGTATGGCGAAATTGGCCGCAATCTGGCGGCGCAGAAAACGTCAGATAACTACGATGATTGGATCAGCACCTATGCCAGTGATGCCTATCAGGGGCTTTGCCGGGATGTTGGGGCGTTGATCG
Organism: Yoonia sp. BS5-3; assembly: GCF_038069655.2. Taxonomy (NCBI): domain Bacteria; kingdom Pseudomonadati; phylum Pseudomonadota; class Alphaproteobacteria; order Rhodobacterales; family Paracoccaceae; genus Yoonia; species Yoonia phaeophyticola. The sequence continues at coordinate 1,023,842 of NZ_CP150951.2, read as the reverse complement.
ACGCCGCCGTCGCCCGGCGTTTGGGTGACGATCCGACAGCCAGCCCCCGTTGGCCCGCTCTGCAGGCCCGGTTTGCCATGGCCACCCAGCTTGAGATCGGCTTTTGGGCCATGGGGCTTGATCCGTGAACGCGCCCTTAGGTCTGTCTGGATCAGCCCGCATCGCGGGCGCTTCGATCTTTTCAGATCTGGATCTGACGCTGGCGCCGGGCCAATGGACCTGCCTTTTGGGCGCAAGTGGTGTGGGCAAATCCACCGTGCTGCGTCTTCTTGCCGGGTTGGCCGAGGATGTTGCGTTCACCGGTGCCATAGATCGTCCTGCGGGCGTTGCGTTGATGGCGCAGCGGGATTTGTTGCTGCCATGGCTGAGCGTCCTCGAGAATGTCCTGTTAGGCGCGCGGTTGCGCGGCGATGCCCCAGAAACGGCCCGCGCCCGTGATGTCTTGGCACAGGTCGGCCTGTCGGACCATTTGTCCAAACGCCCCGCTGCCCTGTCTGGCGGCCAACGCCAACGGGCCGCATTGGCGCGGACCTTGATGGAAGATCGCCCGCTTGTGTTGCTTGATGAGCCGTTTTCAGCACTTGACGCGTTGAACCGGGCGCAGATGCAAGAGCTAACAGCGCGATTGCTGACGGGGCGAACCGTGCTGCTTGTCACGCATGACCCTGCTGAGGCTGCGCGCTTGGGGCAGACCATTTTGATTATGCGCCCAGAGGGCGCGATCGAAGTGGCCGCGCCAAATGGCCCTATCCCGCGCCCAATCGGTGATCAAAGCGTCTTGCGCGCACAGGCCGATCTATTTGCGCAGCTCACCGGTCCGGTATGATAGTTGGTCTGATTTTAACGACCCGTTTGGCCGTAGATCACTATCTGACTGACGCTGGCCATGAGGTGCCCAAATGAGCGGCTGGCGTGGCGGTTTGGCTGCACTGTGCCTGGCGGTCATCTTATGGCAGATTGTGATTTGGTTGACCGGCGTTGCCCGATTTATCCTGCCCCCGCCCATGCTGGTTGCGCAGACCATTTGGGAAAGCCGGATGCTGTTGCTTGAGCATGCCGCGATCACCATGGCCGAAGTCCTGATCGGTCTGGCGCTGGGCGCGCTATTGGGCTTCGTGACGGCTGTTGCGCTGGCGGCATCGCCCATGGCCCGCGTCTTTATGCGCCCGATATTGGTATTCAGCCAGGCCATCCCTGTCTTTGCTCTGGCCCCGATCCTGACCCTTTGGCTGGGTTTTGGACTATGGTCCAAAGTCGCAATGGCCTTGCTGATTATCTATTTTCCGGTGGTATCGTCGTTTTTTGACGCGCTGATGCGCACCAATCGCGATTGGATCGGAATGGCCAAAGTGATGGGGGCAAGCCCGGCCCGCATCATGTGGCACATCCGTATCCCAGCCGCCTTGCCCGGTTTTGCCTCGGGGCTGCGTCTGGCTGCGGTTTATGCCCCAATCGGTGCCATCATCGGCGAATGGGTCGGGGCGTCCAAGGGTCTAGGCTATCTGATGTTGCTGGCCAATGGACGGGCGAAAACTGACTTGATGTTTGCAGCCCTCATCGTTCTTGCGGTGCTGACACTGCTTTTGCACGCTGTTGTGAACAGGTTTTGCGAAAGAATGCTGGATCGTCCAGACGGTTCTTAGTTTGTGCTGCTTTGCTGCTGAAAGTTGGCGTATGGTCGACATCCGTTGATGCTCATGCGGTTGCCTTCTGTTGAAGCTCTTTGGCCCGGTTCGGTTTGATGCCAAGGACGCGCTCAATATGATGCAGCAGCCGGTCCTCTTGGTCATGTTTGACCCCATCGGCATAAACCACCCGCCAGAGCGCCAGTAATGTCGCCTCTTTCTCGGCGGTGCTGATGGCATGGTTGACGATTGCGGCAATTTCCTGGGTTTCGGGAATGTCTTTTTCCAGCAATTCGCATTCGGCCCGCATCTTGGCCGCATCGATAGGGTTCAGCCCGTGCCGTTGCCCAAGAATTTTGTCGATGATCGCGATTTCTTCAAACAAATAGGCGTCATCTGCCTTCGCAGCCCGCACCAGCAATGCGCCCATCGCATGCGGTGCGTCCGCGTCAGGTAATTCAGTCTTATATTCTTCGGGATTGTTAAAGAATGCGGCGAGGCGTTCGAGCATGGGGCGGCTCCATCGTGATCATCACATCTAGACTAGCCCCAAGTCCACAGAACAGCCAAGAGAATTACAAGATTGCCGCCGGTGCGACCCACCATCCCATTTGCGAAACCTGAATGATCCGCGCCACTTGCCGTGCAGTGGCCATATCCTTGACCAATCCAAAACAGGTCGCCCCGGAGCCCGACATGCCAGCCACACGCACGGCTGGCAAAGACTTCAGCTTTGCGATAGCCGCCCCGATTTCAGGGGCAAGGCCCATGGCCGGTGCTTGCATGTCATTACGTTGCGCCTGCAGCCAATGGGCAAACCCATCGAAATCCATGCCGCTTGGCATGTCTGTCATCGGGCTGCCGTGCTTGTTGGTCATGGCCTGAAAGACCGCAGATGTCGGTACGGCAACCGGCGGCCTTACCAGCACTAATGCACAGCCCGGCAGGCGCGGTACGGTCTGAAGCGTCTCTCCAATTCCTGACATACGTGTGGGATTGGGGGCTTGCAGGCAGACCGGAACATCTGCCCCTAATGCGACGACTTCGGGGGCGGTCGCGGGCAGTGGGGCCACGCCCCAAAGTTCAGCCAGCATAGCCAGCGTGACGGCTGCGTCGGACGATCCACTGCCAATACCAGCTGCATGGGGCAGGTGTTTTTCCAAAGTCAGAACCGCACCCTGCTTGACGCCGCGCGCCTTTTGCAGCGTTTGGGCCGCGCGCATCATCAAGTTGCTTTCATCTGTGGGAATATCAGCTGAAAACGGACCGCTGACTGTCAGTTGCAGGTTGGGCGCAAGCGTGGCGCCAAGCTGGTCTGCGACATCGGCAAAGACGACCAAACTGTCCAGCAAATGGTAACCATCATCGCGTTGACCGGTCACATGCAGGGTCAGATTGACCTTGGCGGGGGCTATGGCCTTAATCGTTGTCACTGGCGACGTGGATCGGGTCGGCGCCCTCATCCAAGAGAACAATATCCAGCCCGCGCGCCAGTTTGTCACGAATGCGGGTGGCGTCCTCTTCTTTTGGGTCAAAGGAAAGCGCCCGGTTCCATTGAAAACGTGCTTCAATGTCCCGGCCAACAGCCCAATAGGCATCGCCCAAATGATCGTTGATCACCGGATCAATTGGCAGAAGCGACGCGGCCCTTTCCAAATGCACAACGGCATCGTCATATCGGCCAAGCTGGAAGAAAACCCAGCCAAGGCTATCGACAATCGCCCCATTGTCAGGTCGCGCGGCCGCCGCGGTTTCGATCATGCCCAGCGCTTCGTCCAGCTTTTCGCCGCGCTCAACAAGTGAATAGCCTAAATAATTCAGCACTTGGGGCTGATCTGGGTTCAAGGACAGGGCAGCACGAAAATCGGCTTCGGCAGCGGGCCAGATATCCAGCGCATGGTTGGTGATGCCCCGCGTGTAATAGACAAACCACTTCGTGGCATTTGCGTCATCATAAAGTGTCAGGGCCCGCGAATAGGCATCATTCGCCTGATCAAAACGCTCAGCCTGGCGCAGCGTGTCGCCCTTGGTGGCCCAAACATCCGGCAGATCGGGATGGCTGCGGGTCAGTGCCTCAAGTACTTCGATGGCGGCATCATCGCGGTCTGCACTGCGCAAAGCCTCGGCCCGCGCAATTTCAACGGCGTGGAAGGAAGGATCATCACGGGATACAGCCCCAAGCGCCATATTCGCCAGATCATATTGTTCCAAATCTTCAAGCAGTGACGCTGTCATCAAAACGGCAGCGGTATTGCCCGGATCAAGGTAATTGGCTGCCCGTGTATACATCAACGTAAACGCCTCGGGCGCTTCATCGCGGATTAGCCCCGCGATGGCGTGAAACAGATCGGCCATTCCTTCAAGGGGGCCAGATACGATATCATAAGCAACGGCATCACCCGAGGCCAGTTGATCGCGCAATTGCGCGACTGCTGGGTCCAGCTGGTTGCCAAAGATCGCATCGATAATCGCCATAGCATCGTCGTTTTGGCCCAGTTGGCTGAGGATCTGCGCATGGGCCATCGCGCTGTTGCGGCTGTATGGGACTGATCCAGAGGCTGTCACGAACATTTCAGCGGCCGCTTCAAAATCGCCGACAGTTGCCAGTGCATAGGCTTTGTGCGTGCGCCCATAGACCTCCATACCGTCAGTTTCGATCACGCGGTCAAAGCTGGCCAAGGCCGCGTTGACATCGCCTTGGCCCAGATGGGCCCAGCCTTGGGCCAGCCCGTCTACCAAGGGGCCGATATTCTGGCCACGCTCAAGCCCGTCAAAAATACCCGCCCAATTGCCCGCCTTTGCGTTGGCCACGCTCAGCGCGAGATAGGCGACAGGACTGTGATGGTCTAAATCCACGATGGTTTGGGCGACCGGAACCGCCCGATCAATCTGTCCAAGTGCAATGAACGATGTCATGGCATTTTCCAGCACATAGGCATCGCCGGGATCGGACATCAGGGTTTGCGTGAAATACCGTGCACCGGCGGCGAAATCATTATCCGCACCCGCTTGACGGCCGGCCAGATAGGCGCCCGCATCAACGTCGGCTATGGCTTGGGTGGCAGGGGCAAGCGCACAGATAAGCGCAATCGCGAAAAGAGTTGTTCTAAACACAGTAAGAAAGGCCCCTTTGGTTTCGCTTTGACCCTAGTCCGGCTCAGGCTTGCATGCAAACAAGACAAAGTCGCGGCGGCAAATTGTTGCACGAGAGGTGATTACTCGATGCCTAAAAATGGCGCGAAATTCGCATAAGTCCTTGATCCAATCGGCGAAGTTTTACCGAAACGGGCCTGATCTGATCGCGCGCTTGCCCAAATCAATACAATTGAAGACATTTTGTCCTAGATAGAAGCGCGACGTATGAAGGAGATCGCATGTTTTTTGGAATATCCATGCGCCCGCAAGCTTGGGCTATCACCCTTACGGTTATTGCACTTGCGATCTATCTTCCTTTCCTTGCAGCCGACTGGCTGGCCCTCAAACTGCCCACCGCACTAGCAAGCACCGCACAGATTGTTGTCAGCTATCTGGCCCTGCCGTTCTTTTTATGCCTTTTGCATGACAAACACGCGCTGGACTCAAGCATGGGGTCGGTTTTCTTCTATCTTTATAAATGGGCCTTCCTGCTGACCGGGATCGCAGCCTTGGCTTATTGGGGGGTTACGTCAGGTGATTTCGCTGCAGGTGTACCCGTTTTTGGCGGCTTGATGACAGTTGTTGGCCTGATGGTGTTTTATGTCTCGTGGCGGTCCGACAAACGTCATGAGCGTGAAGCCGGGCCCGCCGCAGATAATCTTGATGCAGCGCCTTTGGACGATAAGACAGAGGCGATTCTAGCCGCCGCATCAGCCCGTGCCGGAGAACCAAAGCCAGAACCGAAGCCGCGCCCAAGATCAATGCTGATTTTGGAATAACCAGCGGGTCAGTCTTCCCACACAGCGAACACGTCGCCGGAATTTGCGGCGGCAGGTAGCGCCTGTAGCTCTGCACCCAACCCCTTGGTGTCCATCCAGCCGTGATCCTGCAAACGATGCTCTTCGCCCAGACTGTAGTTAAATCGGGTGCACCCAAGTGCGGCCAGCCTCTCAAGGCAGGCGCAGGCGACATCAATCTGGATCGTCGTGAATTCGAATGACAATGCCCGCATTGGACGGCTCAGCCCTTCAAGCACTGCAAGCTCATGCCCCTCGACGTCAATTTTCACAAAATCCGGCAGCCCATATTGAGCCATCAACTGATCAAGCGTTGTGATCGGGACACGTAGTTCTGCATCCCAGACCTGCCCCTGCCATGTATCCGCTGTTTGCGCCGCAGCAATTAAGTCGGTTGAGACTGTGCTGATCGTTGGATTGTCACTGTTGATTTTCAGATCAACGGTTCCGGTAGTGGCGCCCACCGCTGTTCGGTGCAGATGTGCCTGATCGCATTGCCCATAGAGCAATCGAAGCGCGCGAAAGACATGCGGTTGCGGCTCGGCGGCGACACATCTTGCGCCAAGGCGCAGAAAGCTACCCATGCGGTCGCCGACATGCGCCCCGATATCAAAGGCCAGTCCCCCCTTGCGAATGAATTGCGCATTCAATTGGTCCATCCGCGCGGTGCGCGCTTTATCACGATAATAAATATCCAGTGATCGCCCGATGGCGGCCAGATGGGTCTTGGTCAACGCTGTCGGTTGGGATGCGGGGATCATGTTGTAGTGGCCCTTTGCGATTGGGTGATCCGCGCTAAGGCGGCTTGAAAGACTTCGGCGGTGTCGTCCCAACCGGGTAAGTTGCGCCCAGCGGTGCGCGCGACCATTGCCATGTCATGGCGGGTTGTCTGTTCGGTTAAAACGCGACGCAGGGCGGCGGCAAAGGCGTCCGGGTCGTCAGGCGGCACAAGCACCCCAGCACCTTTCGGGACTGTGTCAATCACCGCCCCCGCTGCGCATGAAATGATGGGCAAACCATGGGCCAATGCCTCATCAAAGACGATGCCATAACCCTCATACCGGGTCGCCAGCGCAAATATTGTGGCCTTGCGATAAAGCGCGCCAAGGGCCTCTTGATCGATCTTGCCGGTCAACACGACCCGATCCGCCAAACCAAGAGATTGCCGTAGCTCTTCCAGCGCGTTGGCAAAGGCAGGGTCTAGTGCCGAACCGACAATTTTTGCCTGCCAATCCAGGTCTTGGATAGCGGCTAAGGCCTTGAGCAGGACATCATGCCCTTTGCGCGGCAATTGAATGCCAACCGACAAAAGAAGCGGCGGATGGGCCGGTTTTTCCACATCGTGTGGTTGGTCTGTGCCCGGCCGGGCAACGCTGATCTTGCTCAGCGGGACGTTGTATTCTTCGGTCAGGATCGCAGCGGTATGCGGGCTGGGCACGATGACCTGTGCCGCATGGCCTAGATTGGCGCGCTCGGTCTCATGAAGCTGTTTTTGGCGCAGGGGTGCCAGGCCGTTTTCTTTTGCAAGCGGATGATGGATCAGCGCGACTATCGGGGCTTTGATCGCGGCCACGCGGGTTGGATCAAGCGCGCCAAAGGCAAGTCCATCAATGATCACCGGACGATCTGCTGGCAGATGGCCCAAGCTTGCAAAGGCTGCATCCATATCTGCGGCCGGTGGCTCAGGAAAGGTGCCGGGCAAAGCGATATGGGATATGTCGTGGCCCTGCGCACGCAAACGGGTCAGGACCTTGCGGTCATAGATATACCCGCCGGTCAGTGTCTCAATATCGCCGGGGATGGCGAAGGCTGCTTTGCATTTATTCATTTCAGGATCACCGCAATAAGGCCGGGCAGAACGGCCAATAAGAGCGCACAGCCAAATATGACGCTGGCCGCGACGGCTTCGCTGGGTGTTGTGCCGGCAAGTGGTAACAGAACGGCCGCTGCGCCTTCACGGACGCCCCAACCGCTGATCGTGAACGGGATCAGCATTGAGAAAAGGATCACAGGCACAATGGCGCAGATGGCCGCGAGCGATAGATGCACCCCGACAGCCCATGCGCACAGTCCAAAGGCGGCCAGATTGCATAGCGTAATTGCCAGACCCAGCCCAATTTGCGCAGGCAAGACATGTTTTGCCAAAACTGCGCGGTACATCGGTGCAATCCAAGCCGCCAGCCGTTGGCCGATAAGATTTGGAAAGCGTGAACCCAAGGCGATTGCCCCGCCAACCCCGATCCCAACTGCGATTGCACTGCCGATAGGCGCTGCAAATTCCGGCGGCCATGTCAGCCCGCCTTGCGCGGTGAAGGTGATCAAAAACGCGATGCTCATCATCATGAACATGGCAATTTGCCCCGCCAGCCGTTCGAATAGGACGGCCTGGGTTGCTGCCGCTAGCCCGGCTTGGGCACGGGCGCGCACCGCACGGGCGGCATCACCCATGATAGCGCCGGGAAGGGCCTGGTTGACAATTTGTGACATGAAATACTCTTTCACAGCATAGCCAAGGGGTAGCTTTTGACCCAATTGGGCGGCGGTGATTTGCCAGCGCCAAGCGGAAAGGACCGTCTGGCAAAGCAGCACGCCGATGGCCGCCGCTAACCAGATTGGCTGGGCCTGTTGCAATATCCGAAAAATCTGGGGGCCATCGGTTGTGCGCCAGAGAAGGGCAATCAGCCCAGCCGTGAAGGCAAGCTGCCCGATGCGCCAATAGATAGGGGGGATCATTCGGCCACCTCTGCCAGCATTTGCGATGAAAGCGCGCGCAAAATATGGCCACGCATCAGGTCCATGCGGCGGGGTGCGTCGGTCGCATCAGGGATCAGCCCTGGGACAAAGGCAGCATCCGATAACCGATCAACCAGATCGGGCGGGCCGACGATATGCATCGGGACATGTGGCCGTTCATCCAGCGCGATGAAACCTGCGGCCTGATGATCGCCGATGATGATCATCAAGGGTGGATCTTCGGCATGCAGCGCGGCATAGGCAAAGACCGTCTGCAAAGCGTAATCCACTGCCAGCCGGTATTGATCGCGCACCCGGTCATTATCCTGCCATACGATATGCGGCGGATCGCTAGCCTCAACAATCGGATTGAAGACACTGCCGTCTCCTAGATCGTCCCAGGCAATCAGGTCGGGGACAGGGACCCAAGGCGCATGGGAAGAGCCAAGCGCCATTTGGATAAATAGCGGCTTGCCATCCGGGCGCTCCGTACGCAGCAAGCGGTCCATGGCGCCAAAGGTGAACTGATCGGGCATCGTGATCCAGTTGAAGGGCAGGCCCGCATAGCCCAGATCATCAGCGGCAAGCACTGTGTCAAAACCCATAAACTGCGCCTCGGGCCAGTCCAGAGTGATCTGGGGCATCACTGCGGCCGTGCGAAAACCGGCCTCTTGGGCCAGATGAAACAAGGTTTGCCGTTCGCTGCGCAGCGCTGCGCGGTAACTGGTTTGCCCTGACACCCACAGGCCATTTGCAAAACTGGCATGGGCCAGCCAGCTTTGCCCGCCTTGTGTGGGCGACACCAGCAAAGTGGATGACATGCCCAATCCCAACCCTTCAAGTTGGGATTGGGCAGCGGTCAGCGTCGCGCGGTGTAGATCAGCGTAAAGCGGGGTGTCCAGGCTGGTACGCCCATAGCTTTCGACAAAAACAACCAGCACATCCCGGTCCACAAGATCAAACAGGCCCGTCTGGCCTGCAAAAGGATCATTCTGTGCGGCTTCTTGAAATGCGCGAAGGTCGCGCAAGGTGGCGCGGGCGGTTTGCACTCGTTCAACCCCGACGCGGGCGGTAAAGGCGGTGCCGGGATAGGGGAAACCTGTATCCCAACGGCCCATGCGTGTACCGATATCGGCGACACTAACTGCGACACAGATAAGCGCGGCAATGGTACTCGCACTTGCGACCGATTTGGGCCGGGCCAGCCGGGTCCAATACCCTGTGGCCCACCACAGACCGACGATCAGCAATACAACAATCAGCAGCGCAGCAAGGACAGCGGAAATCGCTGCAAATTGCCCCATGGTCCCAACAATCAGGTCATAGAATGAGCCCACAAGCGGCAGATCAGCCACCACATTGAACCCGCGACTAAGTGAGGTGAACATCACATAATCGGCGGTTTTCAAAACAGCGATGACGCTCAAAATGAGAATAACCAAGACACGCAGGATCAGTCCGGCGCGGGACCGACCCAATGCGATAAGGCCAAAGACAATCGCAGGCAGCTCAAGCGGAAAAAGCAAAACTGCGTTCCAGGCCATGGCGGCTGGATGATTGGGCTGGATCAGCACCAGATGCAGCAAAAACAGCGCCAAAGTGCCCATCAAAATAGCCCGCATGTTCAGACGGTTCCGCCAGCTATTCATATTTTTGTCCGCCACAGCCACAGGATATCGCGGCCAAACGACCAGACCAGCGCAGCGGCAACCGCGATGATAACGGGGTCCAGTCGGCCATCGGCCAACAACGGGACCTGCAAGGCAATCAATGCGGCGATCTGGAAGACGCAGACAGCCTTGCGGCTAAAGCGCGGGGGCAGCGCCCCGTTTAGCCAGGGCAGATAGCGGCCCGTGAAGACAAACAGGTAATACGGCACGCCAAGCAGGATGACCCAAGGCCCGGCGGCACCATTTGTGGCGGCATACATAGCCAGGATCAGGGCGAACGCGGCATCCACCTCAACATCAAAACGGGCACCAAAATCCGAGGCAAGACCTTGTTTGCGGGCCAGCCAACCATCAATGCCGTCCAGCGCCAGGGCAAAGCTGGCCAATGCGAAAGTTGTCCAGGTAGGGCTGATCGCACCCAGCAGGGCGGCACAAAGGATGGCCACGATCACAAGGCGCACCAACGTGACGAGGTTGCAAAGGCCAAGGGCGGCATGGGGGTAACCCTGGTGCAGACCGCGCATCCCGATGAGAACGGCGATGCCATAGAATATCGCGCTGACGAAAACGGCGCCGGGTAGGGCAGTCATCAGTCCGAAAAGCAGCTCACACGCAGCAAAAATTACAAGCAGCCCAACACCCGCGCCCACGCCGAATTTTCCGGCAGGCTTGGCGGCAATAACGGCCAGCCCGGGTTTCCCGGGGGGGCTTGCGCTATGGATCGTTGGGTTTTTCATGTGATTTTCTCTAAAACGACATTTCCTGAGAATAATACGCGCCAGCCAGACGTACTATTCTCGAGACCGACAAAAAAGAGAGTACTTGACATGCCCGAGCCTTTGCAAAAATACCGCGTCCCAGCACGTGTGATCCACTGGATTATGGCAATTTTGATTTTATGTATCATTCCAATCGGCTTCCTGATGGTCCGCGCTGAATTAGAACGTAGTACGCAAAACTTCCTCTTCATCACCCATAAGAATGTGGGCACCTTGTTACTTGTCCTATTTTTTGTCCGCGCGATTTACCGCTGGCGTCGGCCACCCCAGCTGAAACCGGTGGAGTTGCCGAAAATTCAAGAATTTGCGGCGCATGCCACCCATATCGGCCTTTATGCGCTGTTGTTGATCATGCCGCTGGCCGGTTATGTTCGGGTGCGGGCCGGTGGTTTCCCGATTGAGGCGCTTGATGCGATGGGCATCCCCTCTTTTGTGCCGCGATCCGAAGCCTTGGCCGAATTTGCAAAAGCGGTGCATTATTATGGGGCCTACGCCTTTACCGCACTGATCTTGATGCATATCGGGGCGGCCGCGTTTCATGGCCTGATACGCCGCGACGGGATTTTCACCCGGATGTGGCCACCAGTTGGCAAAAACTCCTAGGTCTGGAAAGCACGCCCCTTGCTGATTGCATCGTCACAAACCCTTGCCAAAGGGCAGGATCGGCTTGCGCCCAAAGCGGCCCGGCCACGTATCGTAGGCCCGGGCTTGCCGGGGTTTGCAATCCTGACGCTGGTCTTTGCCCTGTCTATCACGGCCAGTTTCGCGATGGCGGTGGAGCAGTGGCATATTCCGGCGATCATTGTGGCAGGGCTGATCCTGATAAATGCGTTATGGATATCAGGCGGGGCGGCGACGGCGCTGCTGGGTCTTTTGAGCAAGCGCGTGATGGTTATTGATGCACCCCGGGCATGGGTGCCGCAAAACCGCACAGCCATTCTGATCACCGTCTGCGGCGAAGACATAGCACCGCTTGCGCGTTATCTGGCTAGCTTTGCCAATGGGCTGAAGACAGCTGGTATCGCCGATCATACACGGGTTTTTGTCTTGTCGGACACGTCTGGCGCTGATCAAATCAAGGATGAACAGCAGGCGCTTGCAGGGCTCATTGACGCGGGACAGATCAGCTATCGGCGCCGCATTGCAAATACCCGGAAAAAACCGGGTAACATTGCTGATTGGCTGACCGCAGAAGGAGAGAATTTTGACTTTATGCTGGTCAAGGATGCCGATAGCCGAATGAGCGTCCATTGCACCCGAAACTTGATCTGGGGGCTTGAACAGCGCCCGCAGACCGGGCTCTTGCAGGCGGCGATCGCCATGGTGCCGGGACGGACACGGTTCGGGCGGCATCAACGGGTGTCGTCGCGGCTGCTGGGGCGCATCTTTGGGCGTGGTTTTGTGGCGGCCTCTGGCAAAGCAGGCAATTATTGGGGGCATAACGCGATTATGCGGATCAAAGCCTTCCGCGCGGCAGCGCATTTGCCCCAGTTGCCCGGCAAAGCCCCTTTTGGCGGCGATATCCTGAGCCATGACTTTGTCGAAGCGGCCTGGATGCGCCGCGCAGGCTGGGACATTGAGCTGGCTACCGAAGTGGGCGGTAGCGCCGAAGATGCACCGCAAACCATGCATGAGTTTTTTCGCCGCGACCGGCGTTGGTGTCAGGGCAATTTGCAACATCTGCGCATTTGCACAGCGGCTGGGCTGCATCCGCTAAGCCGTTTGCACCTGATCATGGGCGCTTTCAGCTATCTATCGGCGCCAATCTTGCTGATTTTGCTAGCGCTGCTTAGCTTTGGGGTCGTGTCCGTGACGCATTATGGTGCGATCCTGGTTGTTGCGATTGTGTTGTTTATCCCAAAGCTCTGCGCGCTTGCGGATCGGTTGCCAGCGGCGCGGACCGGGCAGCGGCGCCGGGTCATCCTGCGCGCGTGGCTGTCAGAGCTGGGGCTTTCAACATTGGTCGGCCCGCTGATTTCATTGCGGCACAGCGCGGCGGTGCTGTCGATTTGCATGGGGCGCGATTGCGGTTGGAAATCAGGGCGACGTGGCACCTGGCGGCTGCCCGCAGGCTGGCCCGAGGCTGCGGCTGGCCTTGCCATCTTGCTGCTGGCGCTAAATAGCCAAGCGATAAGCGCGCTATGGCTGGCCCCGATCTTTGGGCCTTTGATCATGGCTCCGGTGTTGATCCCGCTGCTGGATGGAGAGCCCGCATGAACCGCCGCACCTTGCTCAAAGGCACTGTCGCTCTGGCCTGTTTGCCCAGGCTTGCCCGCAGTCAAACAGAGGGCAGTATGCTTGAGATCGCTCAAGCGCTACAAAGCCGGCCCTATCAGCCAAATACAACCCCGCTTGCCCCGCCATTTGCCGATCTGACCTATAATCAATTCCGGGCGATCCGGCCTTTGGTTGGTCAATCGGCGATGCTGCCGCATGGGGACCGGTTTGCCTTGGACCTGCTCCCACCGGGGCTCTATTTTCCGGATCCTCTGAAGGTGGATCAAATGACCGAAGCCGGTTTGCGCGATATCGCCTTCAGCCCGTCGCTGTTCGATTTCGATGCGCGGTATTTTGATGACGTGCCAACTGAAAGCCCCGGCGCCGGCTTTTCAGGAATGCGGTTGCGCTATCCTTTGAATGCACCAGACGTGATGGATGAGGTGCTGGTCATGCAAGGGGCCAGCTATTTCCGGGCGATTGGAACGGCGATGGCTTACGGGCTCTCGGCGCGGACGGTCGCTGTAGGCACTGGGGGCGGCGCGCCTGAAGAGTTCCCTCGCTTTGTCCATCTGCGTCTGCATCCTGCGACCGGGGATAGTGTGCGGATCGAAGGGGTGATCGACAGCCCATCGCTGTCGGCGCATCTGGATCTGGTTTTGCATCCAGGCACAGACACTGTGATGGAGATCGCAACAACGATCTTTCCGCGCGTCGATATCGCCGATATCGGGATCGCGCCGCTGACATCGATGTATCTGAAGGGCCCGATGCTTTCGACGGTGTCCGATGACTTCCGGCCGCGGGTACACGATAGCAATGTGCTGGTGATTGAGAACGGCGCGGGCGAGATCATCTGGCGGCCCGTCGCCAACCCCCGCAATGTGGAAAGCTCGGCCTTTGTAGATGATGCGCCGCGACGCTTTGGTCTTTACCAGACCCCGCGCAGCTATGCTGATTTTCAGGATACCGAAGCGCGGTATCACGACCGGCCCTCGGCCACCGTGACCCCTTTGGAACCTTGGGGGGCGGGGGCGGTCATGCTGGTCGAATTGCCGACGCAAACGGAATTTTTGGACAATATCGTCGCGTTTTGGCGACCAGCGCAGCCGCTGCTGGCGGGCGGAACTTACCGCTATAGCTACCGGCTGAACTGGACATTGGCTGCACCTGATCTGGGGGGGCTACCCCCGATTTTGCAGGGGCGCAGCGGGCGCGAGCATGACAGGCCGGGACACCGGCGCTTTGTTCTGGATGTGGGCACCACCGCTGAAGGGGTGGTGCCCGATATCTCGGCCAGCGAAGGGGCAGATGTGCTGGGGATCAGCGCATTCGCGTTGCCCGATGGGTCCGCGACCCGGGTGACGTTTCTTTTTGCGGCGGACACAGTGGATGCAGCTGAAATCCGGTTCAGTCTGCGGGCAAGCGATGGAACAGCGCTTAGCCCTGTATGGTTGCACCGTTGGACCCGGGCGCGGGACGGGGGCGTGTGATGACAGTCTTAAGGCGAAATGGCCCCCTCACCCAAATCCACAAGCGCGCGCAAGGGGCGGTGGTCCGAAGTCATACGGATACCCGGCCCATCCAGCACCTCAGCCGACCGAACGGTCGCGGGGGCGGTGACCAAGACACGGTCCAGCGGCAAAAAGGGGCGGTTGATTGGAAAACTTGGCAAAGCCGGACCCGTGAATGTCGTGCCCAAAAAGCGGGGGGACAAAGCCAGACCGCCCCAAGGGCGCCATTCGTTCAAGTCACCCATCAGGATGGTTGGGCGCAGCGGGTTGCGGAACATAAACTGGCAGATCGTGCGCAACTGCGCCCAGCGCAGGGCTTGCATCAGCGACAAATGCACTCCGATCAAACGAAAGCGGCGCCCATCACGGGTCAGGTCCGCGATGACAGCGCCACGATGACAACGACCCGGCAAATCCAACAATGTGATCCGGTCCACTGTGATGTCGGGATGCACAAAGATGATCGTGCCCAAAAAACCATGGCTGCCGTCGGACCAGCGATGGGCGGGATCGTCATGGATGTAACGCAGGCCGGTGGCCGCCGCGACAGCATCAATGTCCAGCAAGCCGGTATGGGGCGGGATCTCTTCATCGGCCTCTTGCAGGATCAGGGCGTCGATGGGGCTGTCCAAAGCCTCGGCTTGCAGGGTGGCGAGGGTCCGGGCAGGGTCTATCACCCCGTCATTGCCGCGGCAGCGATGGATGTTCCAGCTCAGACAGGAAAGCGTTTGCATCTGTTTGGTCAATATGTGCCCTCTGCTGGTGCGGCTTGCCGCCATGAGACAAAGGAACGATAGCTTCATGTTCAAAAAGATCGATAGGATTGGGGAAATATATGTTTGCAGTTGAAGTCAGGGATCACATCATGATTGCCCATTCCCTGCCATCGCCGGTATTCGGCCCGGCGCAGGGAATGCATGGGGCGACATTTGTCGTGGATGCGGCCTTTTACACCAAAGACCTGGATGAAAACGGGCTTGTAGTCGATATGGGGCTGGCGCTTGAGGCATTGGCAAATGCGCTCAAGCCGCTGAAATACGCCAATCTGGACGAGGTACCCGCATTCAAGGGCAAAATCACCACAACAGAATTCCTGTGCCATTACATCTGGGAACAGCTGCGCGATACGGCCAAGACAACGGGTCTGGGCGATAACGGGCGGGTGTGCCGGATCAAAGTATCATTGGAAGAAAGCCATATGGCGCGCGGTTGGTACGAGGCGGATATCTGATATGGGCTTTTCTCCTGATTGGTTGGCGTTACGTGAACCTGTAGATCATGCATCGCGGGATGCTGCTTTACTGGCGCAGACTGTGGCTGCAGCCGGTCAGGAGACGCTTGTGCTTGATCTTGGCAGTGGCACAGGTTCAACCGCGCGGGCCTTTGCCGGTCACGCCCCAGCCGCTTGGGGCTGGCGGTTTGTCGATGGCGATGCTGCATTATTGCAAATTGCAGGGGAAAAACATCCACAATCGGAACAGGTTTTGTTCGATTTGGGTAATATTGCCGATCTGCCACTGGATGGGGTGGGGCTGGTCACGGCCTCGGCCCTGCTTGATCTGATGCCGCGTGATTGGGTGGATGCGTTGGCGGCGCGGCTCTCGGCTGCGAAAATACCTTTTTATGCGGCGATCAACTATAATGGTCAGATGCGCTGGTCCCCAGCCAGCCCGGATGATGCGGGCGTGACAGCGGCATTCAACCAGCATCAGCGTAGCGACAAAGGCATTGGCGCAGCACTCGGGCCCATTTCAGCAGATGAAACCGCCCAGATCTTTGCGGCGCATGGCTTTGATGTGCATCGGGGTGATAGCCCCTGGCAGTTGGGGGCAGATGATACAGCGCTTCATGATGAATTGATCGCCGGGATCGGCGCTGCGGCGGCTGAGGCCGGGTATAAGGATGCCCTTACGTGGGCGGAAATGCGCCGCAGGACAGTTGCGCAGACTACCGGATATATTGGTCATACCGATATTCTGGCGATACCGCACTTGACCGGAGAATAAAATGCAGCACTTGGACGTAACAGACAGAGTATGGGAAAGGATTCTGGGTGTGAAAACCGGAACGGACTGTCTGTGTTGCGGGGATTGGAGCGTTGGCGAGACGCAGGCGCTAGCCCTTTATGGTGCCTTGTTGCAGCCCACCGAAACGCCCCAGGTTTTCGCGCAGATCGGCCAATCGCTTGATGGACGGGTCGCCACGGAAACCGGGGATGCGCAGGATATATCGGGCCAGGATGGGCTGGCGCATTTGCACCGTCTGCGCGCGCTTGCCGATGCTGTTGTGATCGGGGTGAAAACCGCCTTGCATGATGATCCGCAGCTGACCGTCCGATTGGCCGATGGCACCAGCCCGGCCCGGGTTGTGATTGACCCGGACGGACGGCTGCCAAATGACGCGCGGCTTTTGACCTGCACCGATGCCAGACGGATCATCATTCAGGCCACAGATACCAAGCGGCCCGCTGGGGTTGAGGTGATCACGCTCCCACGCGCACCCTGGATCGCACCCGACGACATCCTTGCCGCGCTCAAAAAACTGGGCTTCAGACGTATTTTGATTGAAGGTGGCGGGATTACGATTGCCCAGTTCCTTGAAGCAGGATTGCTCGATCGGCTGCATGTGGCTGTCGCGCCGCTGCTCATTGGTTCTGGGCCGCAAAGCCTGACAACGTCGCCAGTCGGCACGTTGGCCGCCGCGCGCCGACCGCAGACGGACATTTACAACCTGGGCAGCGATATTCTGTTTGATTGTGCCTTGGCGCCTGCAAGCTGCACCGCTGCAGACGCGCAACATCGAATCACGCATTCTGCCCCGACAGCGCCTGCCGCCAGACCGAGGCACACCCATTGAACCAAGCTGAGAAAACCGCCATGCAAACCAATATTGACTGCCTTTTGCCATCAATGCCTGAACGGCTTGCCCGTGCGCGTGGGGATCTCGCGATGGGGTTGCCAGCCCTTCTGACGCATGACGGTGCCCGCGTGTTGATTGTCGCGATTGAAACGCTGACCCAAACCCGGCTCGATGCGCTACGCGACATGTTCGGTGCGCCTGAGCTGCTTTTGACGGCAAAGCGGGGGCAGGCGATCATGGCTCCTGCGACTGCGGCGTTGATCAGCGATGATACAGTGCGGGTCTGCCCGCCTGCGGATGCGACGCTGGAATGGTTTCAAAAGCAGGCAGACACCCAGTTTGACGCAGCGCGTGCGCCCACAGGGCCGCTGCATCTGGTACGAAATGCAGCCACGGCGCTGCATGAGGCGGCGATCAAACTGGTCAAAAAAGCAGAATTGCTACCAGCCGTTGGGCTATTCACCTTGCCCGCAGATATGGCCGATAATCCGCTGCATCTGGTGCCGATCACAGCGCAAGACGCTTTGCATCATCTCGCATTGGCGCCTGTTCTGGCCCCGGTGGCGGCGGCGCGCCTGCCGCTTGAGACACATGATGTGGGCCGGCTCCATGTCTTTCGCGACCCCGACGGGATGAGCGAACATTACGCCATCGAAATCGGCAAGCCGGACCCCGACCAACCGGTGTTGTCGCGGTTGCATTCCGCCTGTTTCACCGGTGATGTGCTTGGCAGTCTGAAATGCGATTGCGGCCCACAGCTGGACGCGGCGCTTGCGCGGATGGGCGAAGAAGGGGCTGGCGTTCTTTTATATCTGAACCAAGAGGGGCGCGGGATCGGGCTGGCCAACAAGATGCGGGTCTATGATCTGCAGTCCAAAGGGCTCGATACTGTCGAGGCAAACCACCGGCTCGGCTATGAGGATGACGAACGGGACTTTCGGATCGCGGCGGTGATGCTGTCCAAACTGGGGTTCCAGTCGGTGCGGCTTCTGACAAACAACCCCGCCAAGGTGCAAACCTTCCATGACAATGGGATCACGATCACCGAACAATTGCCACTTCGGGTAGGGCGGAATATCCACAACCAGAATTACCTGTCAGTCAAGGCGTTGAAATCCGGCCATATGCTATGACGCAGGCGCACGCGCTTTGGATCACGGCGGCGCAGCAGGCTGAATGCCGCGAGATTGACGTGTCGACCCAGGCCGATATGGTTGAGATCGAAACGCTGTATACAGGGATCAGCCGCGGGACCGAACGGCTTGTCTATCACGGGCAGGTTCCACCTGCCGAGCATGACACAATGCGTGCACCCTTTCAGGAGGGGGATTTCACCTTCCCGGTCAAATACGGGTACAGCGCTGTGGGGCGGGTGCAAAACGGGCCGCGCAAGGACCAGCTGGTCTTCAGCCTCTTTCCGCATCAAACCCGGTTCGCAGTGCCGGACAATATGGCGCTCACAATCCCTACGGATGTGCCTGCAAAGCGGGCTATCCTTGCGGCTAATATGGAAACGGCACTGAATATCACCTGGGACGCAGGTCTGCGGATCGGGGACCGGGTTGCGGTGATCGGCTGCGGCGTTGTGGGCGCGCTGGTGGGCTATCTGGCCGGGCAAATGCCGGGGACAGAGGTGACACTGATCGATATCGACCCGACCCGGGAAAGTCTTGCGCGGACGCTCGGCTGTGACTTCGCAACGCCGCAGAACGCGCAAAAGGTGCTTGGCGGGGACGCTGATGTGATTGTGCATGCCTCGGCAAACAGCGCCGGGCTGTCGCTGGGGTTGGATCTGGCAGGGATCGAAGCAAAAGTGATCGAGGCCAGCTGGTACGGGGCGGCCATGACAGAAACACCGCTTGGGGGACGGTTCCATCAACGCAGGTTGCAATTGGTCAGCTCGCAAGTCGGGCGGGTGCCCGCCGCGCAGGCGGCACGCTGGGACTATGGGCGGCGGCTGGCCAAAGCGCTGGCATTGCTGCGCGACGGGCGGCTTGATGCGCTGATTTCGGGGGAAACGGCCTTTGGCGATCTGGCAAGGCGCTATGGCGATATCCTGCATGATCCAGCGACCTTGTGCCACCGGGTACGCTATGGGGGCTGAACAGACCGTGATCTTGCCCAAAGACGCATCAGACCGGCTGCATATCATGGGTGAAGCGGCGCGTTTGGCGGGGCAAGGCCTGCTGGATGCGTCACGGAAATTGGCTGATCTGACGATAACAGAAAAAACGGCGGGCGATTTTGTCAGCAATGCGGATCTGCAGGCGGAAAAGACAATTAGCGATCATTTAAACGCGCATTTCGCGGGCTATGGCTGGCTGGGTGAGGAAACCGGCACAAGGCCAAGCGCGCAGGACGGGCTGCGCTGGATTGTTGATCCGCTTGATGGGACAACCAACTTTCTCAAAGGGTTGCCGCATTGGGCGGTTTCAATTGCGCTTTACCAGGGCGACAGGCCACTGGCGGCCATTATTTATGATCCGGCAAAATCCGAAACCTTCAGCGCAGAGGCAGGTCAGGGCGCATACCTGAATGGGCGCAAGATCACGGTCAGCAAAGACGTGCCCTTGCAATCGGCCTTGTTTGCGTCGGGCGTGCCGGCGGGGGGGCGGATTACTTATCTGCCGCATTGCCTTGAGGATCTTGAAAAACTGATGCCGCAAACGGCTGGGCTGCGGCGTTGGGGGGCAGCGGCGCTTGATCTTGCCTATGTAGCCGCCGGGCGGCTGGACGGCTATTGGGAACGTAATTTAGGGGCTTGGGATATCGCCGCAGGTGCGCTGATCGTGCAAGAGGCCGGCGGTTACATCACCCCGCTCTGGCCCGGGCAGGGCATGCTGGAAAGCGGCTCATTTATCGCCAGTAATGGGGCACTGCATGGGGCGCTGGCGGCAGGGCTTAATACGGGGCGGGCCTAGCGCGCTATTTCTTGCGCGCAGGCAACATCCGATAAATCAGCCCGTCTTTGACAAAGAACTGATGGCGAAAAACGATGAACAGATGGCCCAGGACAGAGGCGGCCAAAATATAACCGGCGATAATATGCACCCAGCGACCAATCAGGGCGAGCATCTCTGACTTGCCGATCGGGTCCGGCAATCGCCACTCGCCGAACAGCAATACGCCGTAGCCGCCCGCCATCACATAGATATATCCGCTGATTGGCATGATAAACATGGCCAGATAAAGCAGCTGCTCAAGCCGGTGGATCGCCTTCTTTTCACCGCCAGTAAGTGTCGGGGCCCATGCAGGCAATTGGCCCATTGAGCGGTTGATCAGACGAAAAACTGCAATCAGCAGGGCAACAAGGCCGATGGATTTATGCCAGTTGTAATAAGCGTTTTGATCTAGTCCAACGACAAGCTCACCACGCTGCATACCGGTCATGATATTGCCGCTTAGAAACTGCCAGGCAAATAGGATGACGATGATCCAATGAAAAAGCTTGGTAAACGCGCCGTAGCGCTCAGATGTATTCTTTAGGGCCATTATCCATGTCCGTTCAGCTTGCGTGATGCGCCTGACAGGCGCCGTTTACTGGCAAGATCAGAATGGGTCGCTTTTGCCCTAAAGTCTAGAAAACAATGTATTTATGCGACGTTGATCAAGCATATCGGCCCACCCCGCTGGGGAATGCGGTTTGCTTTTTTGCAGCTGCTGCAAATCGCCAACAAAAAAGACCCGCCGAAGGGCGGGCCTTTTTCTTAGGTCTTGAATAGCCGGCGCTTACTTTTTCAAAGCGTCGCGGATTTCGGCCAGCAGCTCTTCTGTTGTTGGGCCTTTGGGGGCCTCTGGTGCTGCCTCTTCTTCTTTTTCAGCGGCCTCTTTCACGCGGTTGACCATCTTCACCAGCATGAAAACGACAAAAGCGATGATCAGGAAGTTGATGATGGCCATGATGAAGTTACCGATCGCAAAGACGGAAATACCGGCCTCGCCGCAGGCATCGACCGAAGCACATTCGCCATCGCCCAGCACATAAAACCAACCTGAAAAATCGATCCCGCCGGTGAAGAGCGCGATGATTGGGTTGATCAGATCGCCCACCAGCGATGTCACAATCGCCGTAAATGCCGCGCCGATGATGATACCGACGGCCATGTCCATGACATTGCCCTTGGCAATGAAGTCTTTGAATTCTTTAATCATATTTGTCCCCACTTGGTCTTGATTGGCGCATGGGTCTCATGCCCATTGCGCAACTGCGCACATAGATACCCCAATTAACCAACAGTGGCATGGGTTTTCTTCACGGCAATTCCCCTTAATTTTGTCGGCGAAGCTTTTGCACAAGGATGTTTTTGATATGGCTGACCTTTCCACCTTCCCGATCACGCAGCGCTGGCCTGCCAAGGATCCTTCGGTGATCCAGCTTTATTCCTTTCCCACCCCCAATGGTGTGAAAGTGTCGATTGCCCTTGAAGAGATGGGCCTGCCCTATGAGCCGCATCTGGTCACGCTGAGTGATGCAGATGTCAAAAGCCCGGCCTTCTTATCCCTGAACCCCAATAACAAGATCCCCGCGATCATCGACCCCAATGGCCCTGATGGTCCGATTGGCCTGTTCGAAAGCGGTGCGATCCTGCTTTATCTGGCTGAAAAGTCAGGGCAGTTTCTGGGCCAGACCGCGTCGGACAAGGCCAAGATCACCCAATGGCTGATGTTTCAGATGGGCGGCCTAGGGCCGATGCTGGGCCAGATGGGGTTCTTCTACAAATTCGCGGGAAAAGAGATTGATGATCCTCGCCCCCGTGAACGCTACCGCGACGAAGCGATCCGTCTGTTATCCGTTTTGGATAACGCGCTGGACGGGCAAGATTGGATTGCAGGCGCGTATTCTATCGCGGATATGGCCATCGCGCCCTGGATCAATGCGCTTGAATTTTATGGCACCAAGGATGTGGTTGGATATCATGATTTGAAGAATGTACCGGCCTATGTAACGCGTTTCTTTGACCGTCCTGCGGTTGCCAAAGCCCGCAATATCCCGCCGCGGCCCGAATAAGGAAACCAGCCCGCGCATGAGGGCGCGGGCCGGTTTTTTTCATGCGCCGAAGCCGGGCGCATCAGGCCATGCCCGGGCTCTGATTTCGGCAAAGCGTTGTGGCTTCAAGACAACCCCATCCCGGAACACAGGTTGCAATGCATCGGCCCCAAGCGGGATATTCGCCGCAGGCCGTGCAACAAACCCGCCGCTATCGGTGCGCATCGCGCCCTGCTTGCCTTTTTTCGATGTTTTCGCTCCGCCCGCGGTTTTAGGATCCTTGAAAACATCGCGCCATGCGCCGTCATAGAATATGGCTGAGGCTTTCATCGCATAGCCAAAGCAATCGCGGTTCACCTTTTGCAACAGGCCGCCACCCATGCCAAACGCGATGTTCCCGATGGCCTGACCGCGGGCCATCATCGCATCCATGATGGCCACGATGGAATCCTTGTCGACCCCATCGCCCTGGATCACCCGGACCTTGTCATTCAACAGCCGGAACCCCTGATCAGTGGTGTGATAACCAAATTTGGCCATCAGGGCCTCGATCACATCGGGGACGATCTCAATAGGGTCGCCGCTATCGGGACGAACCACAAGCACGCCATCGCGGGCAAGCACATCATCGCGCAGGGCATCGCCCCAGTAGTCTTTGACTGCGCGCATCAGATCATAGCTGTCGCTGACGCAGGCAATTATACCAGCGGGATTGGCGGCAAGGAACCGGCGCATCTGGTTCAGCTCACCCGCTTCACCGGCAGCAGTCATGGTGCTGTGCTCAGATGCGGGAATCGAAAACCCAGCCATATCCGCCCCATAGAAATTGCGCGCATAGACAAGCCCGGCAATTGTATCGGTTCCCATGGAATTGATCAGATGGGCCGCACCCCCGATCCCGGCTGTGTCGTTGCTCGATGCACCGCGGGCGCCGAAATCGTGCAGCTTGAACTCGGCCCCGGCATCGGTGCCATCAGTCAGGATCAACCGCTCGCGGATCCGGCCGACCACGTAGTGGGACATGCTGGCGACAGTCGCGCCATACCATATTGCCCGCAAAAGCCGTGTTTCAAGATAGCTGACCAACCAGTAGCAATTGGGATCTGTATTCTCGATCCGCAATTGCGGGACCGAGACAGGGGCCAATGTGCCTTCCGGCAATGCTTCGATCAGGACAGGCAAACGTCCGTCATAACGATCGATGATATATTGCCAGCCTTCGATGAACAGATCGAACCCGTGCGCTTTCAGGAACGGGACAGCCTCGTCCAGCATGGCCTGGGTGACGGCCTGACCGGCGAGTTTGGCCAGTTCAATCTGCAGCCCAAAGAACAATACCTGATCAATCTCGCCCCAGGCGCGGCGCGGTTCGACATAAGAAGACACATATTCAGTGCCTTCGGGATATTGGCTGAAGTGAGACAGTTTATAGCTGTCGGTATCGAAAATCAGATTGTCAAAAGCGACAGGGTTTTCGAACAGGGCCGCAGCCCCGGTGACTTGGTCTTTCATTGTCCTGTTCCTCCTCGGATATGGACGGTTGTGATGCCCTGCGGACCTCCCGCAGGGTTTGGTTAGCTTTGCGCCATCAGGATCGATGAATACGCAAAGGGTACATCAGGCACGAGCGCTTGGATGATATCGAAGTGGTCCTCGAATATGTTGTCCGGTGTGATTTCAGTGATCGGCACCCAACGGGCGGATGCGGCATCACTGCCGGATTTGATTTTCTCCAGTTTGGCCCGGTCCTGTAGTTCGAACACGAAAGCCTCGGTCCGGACCCAGCCCTTTTCAGAGCGTTCAGGGTGGTCAAAAACCCGCCGTTCACGCAATCGGCCCCGCATGGCGCCTTTTGGCATGTCCAATCCGGCCTCTTCATAGAGTTCACGGATTGCGGCATCTATGGCCTGTTCTCCCCGGTCGATATGCCCACCGGGCAAGGCCCATTGGCCTTTGCCGGGTTGCATCTTGCGTTCAACCATCAGGATATGGCCCGATTGGACCACGATGGCATCGGCAGTATTGACCGGGATCGGATAGCCAAAGACGCCTTCGGCGGTCTCTGTCCGTTCGCGATAATCCAGCACGAATGATCCTTCGTCCCGCACGGTTGACACGGCATCGGGATGTTTCTTCATCCAATCCAGAACCGGTGCGATCTGCTGCATCCCATAGCGCTGTGCCATCCGGCCGGTTTGCTCACCCGGGCCGAAGAATAGCTCATGGCGCAGATCGGTTGCGTTGACGATCTGACCCTCATGCATATGCGGATCGGCAGGCAACATTTCCCAGGTCGGAAACCAGCCAAGATAGCGCGAGGATTTATCCTTTTCGAACCCGGTCAGGACGACATCCGTCTTGTCGGGGTTCAGACCAGCGCGGCGCATATGCAATGTGACAGCAGTGCGTACATTCACGATCCAAGCACGATCATTGTAAAGCGTATCCACCAAGGGCAGCGTGGCAACGGGTTTGCCCAGCTGCACCATGGATGCCTGAATGAAGGCGGCACGTTCTGCATAAGTGAAAGGGTTTTTCCAACTGCGTGGCCGATAGGCGCTGCCCACCAGCATCAACATGCTATCAGCCTGCAAAAGTGCATTTTGGACAACGTCCAAGTGACCAGCATGAAAGGGTTGGAAACGGCCGATAAAGACGGCCAGCCTGTGTCTGGTACTCATGTCGCGCGACCTCCGCAGCGTATGGTTTTGTGGGTCAAGACCTCCTTGACTTGATTTGATTCTATGGCAATGGCGCAAAAAAGGAAAGCAAAACCGGCGCATGACTGTTTTGCATGGGGTGCATGGCCCAAAGGCGCTTTGCAAGCCGATCACGCATTTCTGTCTCGGCCTTATGCCAAACTGTTGCTATGAGTTGGACACGCAAATCATGGCAGGACCCCAATGAGCAAAACAAAGATGAGTATCGATACCTCGGCGGAACTGATGGAAAATGATATTCTGCCCAAGATCAAAGAGGTGCATACAGATCCCGATATGCAATGCGCCTCATCCGGCGATCTGCCCAGCGCCCTGACCGAGCCTGCTTCACAGAAAAGCCCGGCGCAATGGGCCTATGAGCGGATCATCATGTATATCCAGAATTTTGAAAAGCAGCTGGACAATGATCATGAGGTGGGGCTTGGCCTTGCCGGCAGCAACGCCGGGGTCATTCGGATCGAGGGATTGGGCTTTTACGATCCGGACATCATTACCTATTACGGTGTGAACGAAGCCGGCGCGAAGACCCAGTTGATCCAGCATGTCAGTCAGCTAAACGTCACCTTGATCGCCAGCCCGAAACATATTGATCAACCCGAACCCAAGCGGATTGGTTTTCGTCTGGCCGAAGGGCTGGACCGCGACCCTGATGCGACAACCTGAATGGGTGACATAGACCGGTTTATCGTCTATGCGATTCCCAAACCAGAATGACGAAGGAGCCTGGCCATGGCTGAACATAAACACGGCGAAATGGATATCACTGTTCAGGAAAAAACCTTTGAAGGTTTCATGAACATGACCACCAAAGGCACGATTGCAATCATCGTGTTCCTGATCTTCCTGGCCGCGATCGCGGCTTAAGGACATCCTTGTGAAAAGACGCAGCTTTTTGATCGGCGCGCCGCTGGCCCTTTCTGGCTGTGCGGCGCAATCTGTTTGGGCACCTGATGATGTGATCTCGCGGGCGATTTACCGTGAAGAGGGGCCAAAATATCTGACCCTTTACACGATGAAGAATACCGGCTCGGATAACGGGGCCCATTCTGCATTGCTGATCAATGCCAGCCAGCGCGTTATGTTTGACCCTGCGGGATCATGGAAACAGGAACGCATGCCCGAGCGGAATGACGTCCTGTTTGGTGTCACGCCCGCGCTTGAACGCTATTACGTCAGTTTCCACGCCCGGGTCAGCTATTACGTTGTTGGTCAGACAATTCAGGTGCCCGATGCGGTTGCCGAGCAGGCCTTGAACCTGGCGCTTGTTGCTGGCCCCGTTGCGCAGGCCAATTGCACCCGCACCACATCGCGTCTGCTGCGCCAATTGCCCGGCTTTGAAAGCATCGGGCAAACGTGGTTCCCCAACAACCTCCAAGCTGATTTTGCGCAGCTCCCTGGCGTTGAAACCCGGACCTACCGCGAAGATGACGCAGATGATAAATCGGTGGCGGCTGCAGAAATCAACGCAGCATTGGCAACAGATCAATAACGCCTATGGCGCCGTAAAAAGTCACTGCACCTGCTAGAATGCCCCAAAGCGCATTACGGGTCCAAAAACTGACAAGCACTGTCATCCCAGCAGCGAGCAGCCGCACCGGATCGGTCTGCCCATCTGTTGCAGCAGGCCAAAGGACCAAAGGCGCGACCATGCCGGGCAGCACGGCAACAGGTGTGAACCGCAAAAGACGCAGGACAAAGCTGGGCATCGGCCTGTCGCCGATCATGCCCAAAAATGAGAACCGGATCAGGAAAGTCCCGATCCCCATGATGAGAATGATCAGCCAAATTTCGGTGGTGCTGTAATTCATTTGGCGCGCCCTTCCATCCAGATCTCAACCAATGCGCCGGTCACCATGGCGGCCCCTGCGGCGATCAACAGCCCGGTGCCTGCGGGCAGATCGACTAGCGCCAAGGCCACGATCATCGACATGCCCGCCGCTGCGATATGGGCCAGCGATTTCAACATTGGCGCCACCATAGCCAGGAACATGATGGGCAAAATGAAATCCAGCGCCCAAGCTTCGGGGATCGCCTTGCCCGCCAGAATGCCCACCAGCGTCATACCAAACCAGAGCGGCGTGATCGGCGTGGCCACACCAAAGAAATAGGCAACCCGTTCAGGGACTGGCATCTCTGGCCGCGCCTCGTAGCGGGCGACCGAGGTGATATAGGTCTGATCAAAGTTCAGATAGGCGATGCAGGCCCGTTTCCATAGCGGCGCTGACCCCAGATAGGGCACCAATGATGCCGAATACATCGCCATGCGCAAATTGACCGCAAGCGCGGCCAGCAAGACAAAGGCGATGCTCGCATTCTCGACCAT
This sequence comes from Yoonia sp. BS5-3, assembly GCF_038069655.2. NCBI lineage: Bacteria > Pseudomonadati > Pseudomonadota > Alphaproteobacteria > Rhodobacterales > Paracoccaceae > Yoonia > Yoonia phaeophyticola. The sequence goes on along the minus strand of NZ_CP150951.2, from coordinate 996,483 downwards.
CAATTGCACCGCTGCGAACTGGGCGGCTCCGGCAATCACCAGCACGGTAAAACCCATGGCCTGCGCCAGCGTCAGCCCTGCATCTGTGGCGACCACACCAAAAAGCGTGGCAAAGGGCCCGGCCATCAAAATGAAGGGTGCACCGTCCCGCACGCCCGCCCAAAAGGCCGATTTGGCCGGGGACAGCCCGGCCTTTTTCGCTGTAGAAGTTGTCATGGCTTTGCCCTAGCTTGAGGCCGATGTGACAGGCTTAACCGTGCGGAAAGGGAATGACAATTGGCGCGTATCGATGACATATCGGACTACCTGATTGCGCCTGATCCTGACGCGCCACGATTAACACGCGCGGTCACCGGAACCGATCAGAACGGGCAAAAAATCGACCTCAACGTCGTTGAAGAACGCCCGCTGACGATCTTTCTGAACAGTCAGGAAATCGTCACGGCCATGACGATTGGGGATTATCCAGAATATCTGGCGCTGGGGTTTTTGCGCAATCAAGGCATGTTACGCACCGACGACGTGATCACCGGGGTCGACTATGATGACGAGCTGGACACGGTTGTCGTACGGACAGACACCCAGACAACATATGAAGAGAAACTGAAGAAAAAGACCCGCACCAGCGGCTGCGCTGTTGGCACGGTATTTGGCGATATGATGGAGGGGCTTGCAGGCGTCACCCTTCCGGCCATGCCGGTCAAGACCTCCGATCTCTATGCACTGGCTGCCCGGATCAACCGGACCCCGTCACTCTACCTTGAGGCCGGGGCGATCCATGGCACCGTGCTTTGCCAGGGTGCCCGCCCGCTGGTCTATATGGAGGACGTGGGCCGCCACAACGCTGTCGACAAAATCGCGGGTTGGATGCTGTCTGAAGGCGTGGATGCGGCGGATAAGACGCTTTATACCACCGGGCGATTGACCTCTGAGATGGTGATCAAAACCGCGCTGATGGGCATCCCCGTGCTGGCGTCCCGGTCCGGGTTCACCGCATGGGGGGTCGAGATTGCCCAACAGGTTGGGCTGACTTTGATCGGGCGGATGAAGGGGCAACGGTTTGTGTGTCTGGCGGGCGAGGAGCGGTTGGTGAGAGATGTCGATCCGTCAACCGTCGCCGATGATCCGCGCAAGAGTGGACGGAAGGGTATAGGATGAGTGATCCAATTTTCGAACTCAACTTTGAGGTCGATGACCTCCTGTACAAAGAAGTCATTGATATGTGGCCGAAGCTGTTGGCCACCGCAAAGCGTAAAAAACGATTTGGCTGGCTGCGAGAGATCGCTCTATGGACCATCGTCTTCCTGGTCGCTCTTTTTCTGTTCAGGGCAGGCATGCCAGTTGACTGGGCGATTGCGTTTTTTCTTGGTGTCTTCGCGGTGCTCTTAACAATCCTTGCAATGTGCAAGTTTTTTCTGGCACCTGGCCACAAACAGATTTTGCTGCGCAGGCACGGGAGAGCGGCCCATGGCAACCGTGTTCGCATACTGATCAGCAAGGATGGAATCGTAGAGAAACAATCAGGCGCAATGCGCAGTTGGGATTGGGCCGGCATTGACCAGATTTACGCGCTGAAGCGTGGAACTGCGGTCATAAGAGGCGTTGACCAAATCATCATCTCGAACGACGGCTTACCTAGCGACAAGACACCGGATGCGTTCAGAACTGACCTCGAAGATTTACGGGTAAACGCATGACCCAACCCGTCGGCGTCATATTGGCCGGTGGTCAGGCCACCCGGATGGGCGGGGGCGACAAGGGAATGTTAACGCTGGGCGACAGCACAATCCTGTCCCATGTGATCGACCGGCTGGAGCCGCAGGTGGCCGGGCTGGCACTGAATGCCAATGGCGATGCCGCACGGTTCGCGGATCTTGGATTGCCAGTGATCCCCGACAGCATTGAGGGCTTTGCAGGCCCATTATCGGGCGTGTTGGTCGGGCTGGATTGGGCCGCCACACAGGGCGCGACCCACATCGTAACCGCCGCCGCCGACACACCGTTTTTTCCTTGCGATCTGGTGCCACAGCTGATGCTCGCGGCAGAGCAAGCTGGCACCGATTTCGCCCTTGCCGCCACCCCTGACGGACGGCACCCGACATTCGGGCTTTGGCCCGTGGCGCTCCGGGATGACTTGCGGGTGGCCTTGCAAGACGGGCTGCGCAAAGTGGTCCTTTGGACGGACAAACACGGTTGCGCCATGGCACAGTTCCCTGATGATGCCGCCTTTTTTAACGTCAACACGCCGGATGATCTGGCCAAAGCGCGGGCCATGATATGAGGATTTACGGTATTGTCGGCTTTAAGAACGCAGGGAAAACCGGGCTGATGGAGCGTCTGGTAACCGATATCACCGGGCGGGGGTTCAGCGTCTCGACCCTGAAACACGCCCACCACAACTTCGATATCGACCAACCCGGCAAAGACAGCCACCGCCACCGCGAAGCAGGTGCGCATCAAGTGCTGCTGGCTTCCCGCGCGCGCTGGGCTTTGATGACCGAATTGCGCAACACGGACGAACCACCGCTGGCCGATCTGCTGACCCAGCTGGCCCCCGTCGATCTGGTGCTTGTCGAAGGGTACAAACGCGACAATCATCCCAAGGTCGAGGCTTACCGGGCCGAGACAGGCAACCCTATGCTGGCGCAGGATGATCCAACCGTGCGCGCCGTCGCGACGGACACGCCGATCACGATTGACCGGCCGGTTTTTGATCTGAACGATACCAAGGCAATTGCAGATTTCATTCTGGCCGAGGTCGGGCTTTGACCTTCGACACGTTTTTGATGGTGGACTGGTCGGGGGGAAACGACCGGGGGCCAAAGCCCAAAGCGGATGCAATTTGGGTCTGTGCGGCGCGCGACGGCGTGGCAGATGCTCCGGTGTATCTGCGAAACAGGGCCCTGGCCGAGGCGTGGATCACCGACTTCATCAATGCCGAGCGCGCAGCGGGGCGCCGCGTTCTAGCCGGTTTTGACTTCGCTTTTGGCTATCCGGCGGGTTTTGGCAAAGTGCTAACTGGCAGCGATGACCCGTTCGCGATCTGGGATTGGTTTGCTGCCCATGTGCAGGACGCGCCCGACGGCAATAACCGCTTTGATCTGGCCGGGCAGATCAACGGGCTTTTCCCCGGTATCGGTCCCTTTTGGGGCAACGGGCTGAAACGTGACATTGCCAATCTGCCACGCAAAGGATCGGCCCGCGCCGGTCACGGTATGGCCGAAAGACGGCAGGCCGAGCTGCAGGCCAAGGGTGCATTTCCCGTGTGGCAATTGTCGGGGGCAGGTGCTGTGGGATCGCAGGTCATTATGGGTTTGCCCAGCTTGGCGCGGCTACGCAAACGGTTTGGCAAAGATCTGTGCGTTTGGCCCTTTGAGGCGCAAAATGCACCGATCGCAATTGTCGAAATTTGGCCGTCATTGATCGCCAAAGTGATCGCGGCGACTCAACCTGCCGACCTGCCCAAAGATGCCCATCAGGTTTTTGTGCTGGCGCAGACGCTATCGCGGCTTACGCCTGATCAGCTAACCGCGATGCTGGACGTGCCAATCAACCCCGAAGGGTCGATCCTGGGTTTGGATCATGTGTCGCTTTTGACCGAAACAGTGCTCGGCCCGCCGCCATTGCGCAATGATTGTTTTGCAATGCCGCAAGGCACCCATTGGACCCCGGTGGATCAGGCTTTGACCCACCTGAAATCGCGTCTTTCTGTCGTCGTGAACGATGAAACGATCCCGCTTGATCAGGCTGCTGGTCGCTATCTGGCGGCGCCCGTGACAGCGGCGCGTGCCCATCCGCCAGCGGCAAACGCTGCCGTGGATGGCTATGGCTTTGCCGGGCCTGCCCCGGATGGTGTGCAGGTCTTGCCGTTGGTTCAGGGGCGGTCTGCGGCGGGCGCACCTTATGCGGGCGATGTTCCGGCAGGCCACGCCTTGCGTATTCTGACCGGGGCAAACCTGCCAAAGGGTGTCGATACTGTGGTTCTGCAAGAGGATGTCACAGCCACCCAAAACGAGGTCAGGTTTCATGGGCCGCTAAAGAAAGGTGCCAATGCCCGCAAAGCGGGTGAGGACATGACCCAAGGTCAGGTGATTTTGGAGACCGGACGCAAACTGACCCCGGCGGATCTAGGGATGATGGCCGCGGTCGGTGTCGGCCAGCTGCGGGTCAGGCGGCGGTTGCGGGTCGGTATCCTGTCCACGGGGGATGAGCTGCGCACGCCCGGCAGCGCCATCGATGACGGACAGATTTATGATGCCAACCGCCCGATGTTGCACGCGCTTGCCTGCGATTGGGGATATGAGGCCGTCGATCTTGGGCAGGCGCCGGATGACCGCGAAAGGCTCGGCCAAATCCTGACCGAAGGGGCGGCGCGATGCGATGTGATACTGACCTCGGGTGGGGCGTCGGCAGGGGACGAAGATCATATGTCAGCGCTGCTGAAAGACAGCGGATCGCTTGCGCTGTGGCGGATCGCGATGAAACCGGGGCGGCCGCTGGCATTGGGGTTTTGGGGGCAAAAGCCGGTATTCGGGCTGCCGGGCAACCCGGTTGCGGCAATGGTCTGCGCAATGATCTTTGCGGCGCCCGCGTTACGTGTGCTTGCCGGCGGCACCTGGCAGGAACCGCAAAGTTTCCAAGTTCCGGCAGGTTTCACAAAAAGCAAAAAGGCCGGGCGGCGCGAATATCTGCGGGCGCGGATCAACAATGGTGTGGCAGAACGCTTTGCCTCAGAAGGATCAGGGCGGGTGTCAGGGCTAAGCTGGGCAACGGGACTGATCGCGCTGAATGATGGCGCGCAAACAATCGCACCCGGTGATCTTGTCACTTTCATCCCTTTCAGTAGTTTTGCAGCATGAAGATTACAGTTGGCATTCCGGACAAGAACAGGGGCGAAGTGGCTGCGCTCTATTGGGAGGCATTTGGCGAAAAACTGGGTTTTGTGCTCGGGCCAAAATACCGGGCACTGATTTTCATCACGTCTGTTCTGCGGGCTGATCATGGGATTTGTGCGCATGATGAAAATGGTCGGCTTTTGGGCGTGGCTGGTTTCAAAACCTCGCATGGGGCGCTTGTGGGCGGGGCTTTCACCGATTTGCGCAGGGTTTACGGTTGGGTCGGGGCCGGTATTCGCATTCTGTTGCTTGGCGCGCTCGAGCGGGACACCGACAATGACCGTTTTGTCATGGACGGGATCTTCGTCGCACCCGAGGCACGCGGGCGGGGGGTAGGCACCGCCCTGCTGGAGGCCGTGTATCAAGAGGCGCGGGGGCGCGGATTTCACCAGGTGCGGCTTGACGTGATCGACACTAATCCGCGGGCGAAAGCGCTTTATCTTCACGAAGGTTTTGAAGAGGTGGGAACCCACCATCTGGGGCTATTGCGCCATGCCTTTGGGTTCAGTGCGGCGACCACAATGGTCCGGGACGTGATGTAGCTACCAGACGCCTTGCGACAAGCCAGACTTTCCACGGATTGCAAAACTATACCGCTTAGTTCACTTTTTTATTGAATAATGAACTAAACGGTATAGTTTGCATTGAGCGCACTCTATCAAAGGAAATTGCTATGAAACCTGTCCTCCTTGCACTCACCCTGACCGCTAGTTTTGCTGCCCCCGCATCTGCATTTTCGTTTCAAGTGCATCTGCCAACACTGACTTTCCCAACCCAACCGGCACCCGATACATCAAAGGGCTGTGCTACCCATGATGTGTTGCAACCGACCGAACGCTGCAACACGGCAACCAAGTAAATGGCGATGGGCCCCAGCTGACGCAGCGGCCCTTTCGTGGCATTCTCCTTGCCCGAACTGAACAGAGCGGTTTATAATGAAGCCTCTAATCTGGAGAAAGCGATGCCCGACGGCACAATCGAACCCAAGAAGGGTCGGAAATATGATCAGGTGCTCGAAGGGGCGCGCGTGGTTTTTATGGCCGATGGGTTCGAAGGGGCATCCGTGGATGATATCGCCCGTGCGGCGAATGTCTCCAAAGCAACGCTCTACAGCTACTTCCCCGACAAGCGATTCTTGTTCATGCAAGTGGCAAAAACTGAATGTCAGCGTCAAGCAGATCTGGCCATCGCAAGTATCGATGTAGAAGCGCCGATCCGTCAGGTGCTGCATGATATTGCCAGCGAGATGGTTGAGTTCATTACCTCGAAATTCGGAAAGCAGATCTTTCGGATTTGTGTTGGCGAAAGTGACCGTTTCCCTGAATTGGGCCGCGAGTTCTACCATAGTGGGCCGATTCTGGTCCGGACCAAGCTGATCGACTTCTTCGAAGAAGGCGTGGCGCGTGGTGATCTGAAAATCGACGATTTTGAGCTGGCTGCCGATCAATTCCACGAATTGGCCAAGGCGACCCTTTTTCCAAAGATGGTCTGCAATATCGTGGATGAGTTTTCGGCCGAAGAGAAAGAGCGCGTGATCAACGGCGCGGTCGATGTGTTCCTGGCCTATTACGGGACCTGATCCATGCGTAGCTTTGGATATTTGGCGCTGGGCTTTGTGCTTGTCATGGGCTGCACGCCTGCCGCGCCGGTACTGCCGGATGCTGGCGAAGACAGCTGTGGCGCCACCAATTATGCTGCATTGGTCGGTCAGGATGCGACGGCATTGGAAAAAACCCTGATCCTCGGCATGGTTCGGGTCATTCGGCCTGGGGATATCGTCACGATGGATTTCCGATCCGCGCGGATCAACTTCGCGATCGGTGCGGATGAAACGATCACCCGGATTTACTGCGGATAAATGTCGATATGGCGGCCCGCTATTTCGGCTGTTTGTGGTCAAATGTGGTTAGGGGGAACTTTTATCGAAAAGTCCCCGATGTCACGAACTGGGTGGGGGCTATTGACCGTAACATCGGGGTAGCTTTTCGCTATGAACTAAGTATCGCGATGACTTGTGTTCCGAGTTGGCAATGCTTGCGGCGACCCGGTGTTTATTTCGTGGCCGAATAAAGGCGGCAGCACAACTCTGCTTGATTTTTAAGTGTTTTGTGAAGAACCTACGTCCATGACGTTACATACCCCTCCCCCGACACAACCCCCGCAGCAAGTCGCTTTTCATCGGACAGAGTTGAATGTGATTCTCGGGCTTTATGGGCGCATGGTGGCTGCGGGCGAATGGCGGGACTATGGTCTGTCGCATCTGCGCGACGCAGCAGTCTTCAGCGTGTTTCGTCGCACGGCCGAACACCCGCTCTACCGGATTGAGAAACGCCCCAAGTTGCGTTTGCGCCAAGGCCAATACGCCGTGATCGGGATGGATGGGCAGATTCTGAAACGCGGAAACGACTTACGGCAGGTTTTGCGGGTGCTTGAACGCAAACTGATCCGCGCTGTCGAATAAGCGTTACGTGTCGCCGCCCATCGCGGTGAACGCAAAAATTAATACCTGACTAAAAAACTCAGATTGACATTTGGCCGCGTTGCAGATCATGTAACAGCGAAATCTAGCCACTGTCGCCGCGCCGATGGAAGCCCGATCATGCGCAATGAAAGGCAAATGGCCATGCAAACAGTTCGAATCGCAATCCTTAATGCAACTCTTTCAAAGGCAGGCGCGTGATGACGATCCATTCAGTTCCCTTGAACAGACCGTCGCTCGCACCGACGCTACCAACCTACGATGCCAAAGATCTGACAGGTGCAATCGGTCAGGCGCATATCGTTCTGGGTGATCAGACCTACGTCCTGCGGATCACAAAGTCTGGCAAACTTATCCTGACAAAATGAACGCAATCGTCCGGCATGACCCAGCAAGGGACGTTGGTCGTTTGGACGCGTTGGCAGATTTGGAAGCATGCGCCCTCATTTACCTTCGGCTTTGGTCACAAGGACCAGTTGGTCGGGCGCGGGTCTTGGACGACGCCTCAACCGGCCGTCGGTACGATAGACGGGTCATCACTGTTTGGTGCGATTTTTTAGAGGCTGGCGGGCAACTATCGCGGCCTCATCCCGTCAGTCACCCCAGAATAAGCGCAGGCGAGGCCAGTTTTGTTCAACTTGTTGCGACAGCTGCCGAAGGCGAAAGAGAGCAGGCGATGCTCATAGCCTCATGGATGGTCCGCGCAGATTGCATGACGATATTCGTCGATCTGGCAATGCAATTCGGCTTGGATATAAAACGCATGTTGCTGACAGCGCCAAGGCTCAGGACCCACTAATCCTAAACCATCAGCGGCTGAGTGCAGGACAGAAAAAGTCGAGTGGACGTTTTCAGCTACGAAGGGGCGGCGCACCGGACTGGCCGTGCGGCTATGGATATTCTACGGTCAGGTGACGCAGGCCGTTGAGACGAATAGAAACCTTCACCCGTTGCTCAAAACTGCGCCAGCTTTGGCATGCATGCCTGCGGCATGACGGATCTGCCCCGGGCTCTTTCCGTTCGCGCCCGAAAATGTTCTCCGGGCAGTTTCTCTTATGGCGGGAACTTCCTCTGAACTGCGGCACATCTACTTGAAATAGAATCACTATTCTTGCGTGGATGCTTCTCTCCTTTCAGGTACTGCGCCGTAATCGTCCTGCCGGGCGGTGGTCAGAAAAAAAATTCGGCAAACTGGCGGTGCAAGATGAATGGGTTCTGAACCTAGGCCAAAATCCAAGTTTTAACCCAGGTGCCTCACGGCGCCATCCTCAAAATTGTCGCTAAGCGGCAATGTCATCTCGCTAACCCTCGGTGTTTCTTGAGCGAGCCAACGCGTCATGGGCCCAAATCAGGTGATTAAGGGGCCTGAATCTTCCGACTAGGGCCAAGTGTTCTGAGGGGCGGACACCTCGGCAAAGAAGGAAGAGTCCCACCGGGCACAGTTTCAGGCCTTAAACACAACGGAACAAAAAGGGACATCCATCGTCGGTCACGCGCTGCAGGCCTAAGATCGCCTCGCCCACTTTCATAGCGTGCCGAACGCGTTGTTATTGGTGCCCCCAAATTTCATAGAAATCCCGGTCTTGTCTATACCCACTCCCGGACCATCTCGAATTAGGCTTCGATACATATCATCTGACAATGAACTCTGCATGCAAGGCACCGCTCGCCTTGATGCTCTTCAAAATGTCAATCATATCACGTGGCGCAACACCGAGCGCGTTCAAACCCGCGACAACTTCGCTCAGTGATGTGCCCTCCGGCACCTCGGCCAACCCGATGCCAGGTTCATCAATCAATGCCGCATCAGTCCGAGGCACGATGACCGTTTCGCCAGGCGCAAACGGATTGGGTTGTGAAACCAACGGTGTTTCTTGAATACGCAGCGTCAGGTTTCCCTGACTGACAGCCACCCGGCTTATTCTGACATCCTCACCCATGACGATCGTCCCCGAGCGTTGGTCAACAACGACCCGCGCGCGGCGTTCTGGTTCGACCAGAATGTTTTCAATACGCCCCATTGCATGTGCAGGTGACGGCATGCGCGTCGCAGCAATGTTCAATTCGACAGTGCCTGCATCCAACATAACGGCGACAACTCGTTCAAAGTTTAGATTAATAGCCTGCTCGATGCGCCCCGCCGTCGTGAAGTCGGGCGTGCGCAGCGCCAGTCTAAGCGTCGTCATTTCGGTGAAGTCAAAGGCGACCTCGCGCTCAACAGTTGCACCAGATGGGATAACGCCAGAGGTTGGCACCCCCTGCACAACGGATGCTCCATCCCCGGTTGCCGAAGCACCCCCAGCGATGATCGTGCCCTGCGCCACCGCGTAAATGTCACCATCGGCCGCGTTCAGCGGCGTCATGATCAGGGTGCCCCCCAAAAGACTATTGGCATCGCCGATGGCCGAAACCGTCACGTCAATTGGACTGCCCGCGCGTGCAAATGGCGGCAGACTTGCTGTCACCAAAACTGCAGCCACGTTGTTGGGACGGAACTGCTCACCTGTCACGTTGACACCTAAGCGTTCCAAAATGTTGCTAAGGATTTCTTCGGTAAATGGCGAATTTCGCAATCCATCGCCAGTGCCATTCAAGCCAACGACCAAACCGTAGCCAACCAGGTCATTTGAACGCACACCATCAAATTCGACCAAATCCTTTATGCGGATAGGTGTTGCGTGCCCTATGGCAGGAATGACAAACAAGAGCGCAGCTAAAAACAAACGAAACTTCATCAAATGTACCTCAACAAGCTGAGCTGAGACAATCGGGCCGTCACGCTGTAATGGGTTTCCAGTTGCAATTGGACGCTTTGCAGTCGTGAAGCCGTATCAAACGGGTCTGCTGCGACTAGGTTGCTACGCGCGATTTCGAATGATGTCCGTTGCGCGTTCATTTCAGTTTCAGTTTGCGCAACTTCTGCTTCCGCTGCGCCGATACGGGTTCTGACACCGATCAATTCACTTGAAGCTGTGAACAAAGCCGCGCCTGCCTCTTTTAACAGGGTTGCTTTTGTTGCTTGGTCGAGGCCCGTTAGATCGTTTGCCATTGCGGCCATTGCAGCGCCTTTCAGCGTCTCCTTGATCGCGGGATCATCAGCGCGTGCATCAAGTCTGACCGTATTTGTGTCTGAGACACGTCGCTGTGCAATCGCGCCGGTGTCCCCCTGATAACCCATTGTCGCAAACCCTCCGGCAGGGTCGTCGAACCAGGTGTCGATGGCAGCCTCAATTGTCGCGAAATCTGTTGCGCCACCAATAGCGGTTTGCATATCCGCTAACATGTCTTCTGGATTCGCGAGTGATTGGCTGTCCACGCTGGTGCCGCTCATCAGTGCCCGATCTGCAATTTGGGTATTGAGCACCGTCACCATTTCGCCGAACCTATCGCGCGCAGCGCGCGCGGCCTCGTTAACCTGAGATAGAGTACTCTCGTCGCTGACCAACAGTAGTTGCTCGGCCGTATCTGCGCGCATCGTATCAACTTGCCCCAGAACGGCCTGCATACCCGCCAATATCTGCGTGGTTTCCGTGACTGCTTGTTGATAGCCGTCCAATTGAGACAGTGAATAAACCAGACCAGACAGCCGAACCGTATCTCCATTCAGGGTGCGTGTTACATCTGTCACCCGTCCCGAAGACATGCTTTCCGCTAGGTCAGCAAGTTCAGTTTTGATCGTACTGCTGTTACGCATAGAGATGAATTGCTGGGCCATGTCGCCCACTGATAGCACTGGCATATTCTAAATCTCCATGAGGCGTTGCATCATTGAATCGACGGTCTGGATGACGCGTGCGTTGGCCGCGTAGGCCTGTTCGACGCGCAGTAACATCTGCAGTTCAAGGTCCGTGTCGACACCATTGGCAAGCTCGGCCTCGCGTAATGTGTCCCAACGGGCTGATGTGAAGCTGAGCTGTTCCTCAGCCGCCAAACGGGTTGCGCCCAATTGCGAAGTAAAGGATGCGGTTCGCCCTGCGGCACTTTGCAAGGCGCTGCCCGGCAGATCATTGCGCGAGACATCAAGTGCCTCGATCCAGCGATTCAGTTGGGTACTGTCCCCGACCGGTCCGGCAGCAACCGCATTTAATCCATCGCGCAGTAACGTGACGTCCCCACCGACATCCGGATCCACCGCGGCATTAATGCCGATCCGCCCAGCCAGCCCAACTGTATCGGCCAGATCGAGTGTACCACCTTCGTCTGTGAGCAAGCCCAAATCACCTGCTGTCAGTGTCGGATCGTTGGCGGGATCTTCGAAACGCGCGACCAGATCGACGGCAATTTCATCAAGCCCGGCCTGAACATCGACGAGAGTTCCGTCGCGCAACGCGAACGCAGCGCCAAGCGATCCGCCATCAAGTCGCCCTATGCCTGTGGCCAAATCCAGCGCTTCACCATCGACCATGATTGCGCCCAACGCACCCGACGCAAGGGTCATGTCCGCAGTGATCGTCGGTGTGCGCGTAAATTCGAATTCAACGCGTCTGCCATCGACCAAAGTTGTACCGGTTGTTGTCATCAACGCGATTGTCCCGTTATCACGGGGCAATTCACGGATTGGGACAATACCTGCAATCTGGTCGACAACCTGTTGACGCGCATCAATGAGCGACGATGGGTCGTTCCCTGTTGATTTGAGGCGCAGGATATCTGCATTCATGTCCTCGACCTGCTGCAAGGATGTGTTCAGGACCTCGATGTCACGTGCGATTGCGGCATCTGCTTCTTGCCGCAACTCCTGAACTGTCCTTGTGTTCGCCTGAAGTGTCGTCGTCAGGTCACCGAGCCGTGAAACGACAGCGTTCAGCCGCGTTTCAGAAGCTGGATCACTGCTTGCGCTGATCAGCGCATTTTCAAACGCTGCAAGGCGGGATCCGATACTAGCCAGATCTTCTGCATCACCAAGGGATTGTTCTAGCCGGATGAGCATACTTGTGCTTCGGTCTTGACCTTGCAAGGCGGCATCCGACAGGCGCCGATCAGCCAAAAGACCCGCATCAACAAATCTGTTGATGCCATCAATATTCACGCCCCCCAAAAGCGCGGGTGATAAATCAACTGACCTTTGGGCGTAACCATCCGTCAGGACATTTGACAGATTGTTCGATGTCACTTCTGTCATACGCGCATTGGCAGTCAAGCCAGACATCGCATTATTGAGGGCGCTTGAAATACTCATCCTGTGATCATCCAGCTAATGGGTTAACGTTTGATGTTTGTGGTTTCCTGCAGCATTTCATCTACCGTCTGGATAACTTTGGCGTTTGACGAATAAGCGCGCTGTGTCTGGATCAACTCGGTCAACTCACCGGCGACATCAGTCGCAGATTCTTCGCGCGCGTAACCCACGATATCCCCGGTCGGTCCGTCACCGGCATCCCACATAAAGAATGTGCCGCTGTCCGGTGTGACGCTGTAAACCTGCTGATCAAGCGTCTCGAGACCGTTCACATTGGGAACGTCGACTAGCGGGATTTGATAAAGCACCCGGTTAATCCCGATATCAAATGAGGCCCGGACAAACCCGTTTTCATCTACCTCGATGGATGTCAGGCTGCCAACGGGCGTGCCGTTCTTGGAAATGGCGACGGGCGCAAATGCATCCGACAATTGGGTCAGGCCAAGCGAACTGCCCAGCTCACCAATATTGATGTCCATCGGCCCACCATTGACGTCGACTGTGATCACCCCGGATGTGGTATCATAAGCTCCGCCGACAGGGGCAAGCGGGTCGGAGAAGTCGACCGAGGCCAATGTCCCGCCACCCCCGCGGGAATCGTCAAATGTCAGGGTGTATTCACCGATAATATCGGGCACGTCATCTGCATCGACATCCGATTCGCTGTCTTGAATAACCATCGTCCATTCATTTGAGGCGCCAGTCGCTGGAACAGTCGGCGTGAAGGTAAACAGCAGGTTGGAAGAGGCGCCAAGGTTGTCGAAATATTCGATCGACAGGGTCTCGGCATCGCCAGCTGCGCCTTCGCGGGTTGAGGTGGCGGGCAAGTTCACTGACAGGTCGATATTTGTCGTCGGTTCACCTGCAAATTGGTTTGCATTGATCTGGATGGGCACAAGGCCATCAACAGAATCACGCGGATAATTCGGGATGGTGCCGTCAGGTTCGGCAGGAACACCCAAAAGCACCATGCCGCCAGGGCTGCGTAGATAACCCTGCGCATCAGTGCGGAATGAACCGGTCGTTGTTAGGAATAGCGGGTTTTCACCATTGTCGATGGCGACAGATGCCTCGGTCGTGACGGGCAGCATACCGCGGCCTCGCACGGCAAGATCAGTGGGGTTCGACGTTGATACCAGGGCACCGCGTTCATCAATCAACCGCGAGGATGTGACCCGCACACCGCCTGCCGAATAGGTTCCTTGGCCGCTTTCAATCACCATGGATTCGAAATCGGTGACCGCACGTTTGTAGCCATAGGTGGATGAGTTCGAAATATTGTCCGAAATCGTAGCGAGCCGCGATGCGTTCGCCGCCAAGCCAGCCACACTTGCGTTCAAGGAAGAGGATATCGTCATAAATGAGCCTTTCTGGATCAAAGATCGCTGAGATATCCCCTTCGTAAACAACAGGGCTTAACACCCGGCTAATGTCTAAAATCCTACCTATTTTGGGTCAGATATCTGAACGGAGCAGGATCACTTCCAGCCGGTTATTGCGTGGCGCAGTTGGATCGCGTACAGCCGGGTTGCGATCACCAGCACCGGTTTGACGGGCGATACGCATGGGGCTGAGCCCGCCATCAACAATCAATTGACGCATTTGCGATGCGCGTTCGGTTGACAAGGTCCAAATCGGGTTATCGATCCGTACGACGGATTGGGCACGTAGATGACCGGTAATGGCAACGTCATTACTGACACTTTGAAACAGGCTGGCCAGTATGCGCGCGACTTCGACGGTAACGGGGTTTGGCTCGGCCGAGTTAGGTGGAAAAAGTGTTGCATCGGGAAGGTCAAAAATATCGATGACCAACCCCTCATCCGTCAGGCGGGTGACAATATGGCGAAGCGCCTGTTCAGACAGCATGGATTCCCCGCCAATCCCCATCAGCGTTTCTTCAATATCGCGCAAAGCCGCGACCTGGGCGGCGGCAGCAGCATCTGCGGCGGCCTGTTCTGCGGTCACAGGCTCATCGCCGATGGTAGGCTGATTGATGCCGCGCCCGCTTTGCGCAAGCTGTTCCTGGGTAAAGATATTGTCGCCCCCGAATGAGCCTGAACCACCGCCTGACACCCGTACGAGAGGGATAGTGGGGGAAAAGTAGTCAGCAATACCCTTGCGCTGCTGTTCAGTGGTGGCGTTAAGCAACCACATCAGCATGAAGAATGCCATCATGGCGGTCACGAAATCCGCATAGGCCACTTTCCACGCGCCGCCATGATGACCGCCACCGGCAATCACCTTCTTGCGTTTAATAATTATCGGAGCGTTTGATCCTGCGCCCATTTCATCACCTCTTGTTCACCCTGAAACAAGGGTTAGTCGATGAGGCATGAAGGCTTGCTTAAAGACTCAATTCGACCAAAATGCGCGGGAAATCAATGATCTGCTGCGGGGGAAATGTCCGGCTCCAAACCCGGCCCCGCATGGTCATCCAAGGCGCGTTTGTGGTGCTCTAACGTGTCCATTGCCTCTAGATAGGCGCGGGCCAGGGCAACAAAGGCGATATCAAAATCGGCGCGGGCTTCGCAGATGCGCAGATCACTTTCAAGCTGGATCAGATCATGGCGGGCCGAGACGATGGCGGCGCGCAATTGTCCAAAAGGCTGATCTTGCGGCAGCACACGCGCGGCAACGCGCTGCATGAGGTTCAATCGCTGCATCAAAACCCGATGACAGACGGGATCGGTTGCGGCCTGGGCCTTGTGTTGGGCCATTGTGATCTGATCGACAAGCTCAGCCGGCCCTGTTGGAATAAGGATCTCATTCATGTGCCAACTCCCCTCCGGCATCTTTCAGCGATCAATAAATATGAGACCAACCTTTCAAAAACGTATGGCTTTACCGACGACATGCTGTGCCAAAGGACACAAACGGAATAGGGGGAACTTGTCAAAAAAGAGCACCGTACGGTGCTTGGTTTGAGGGTGGTTGCGCCGTGGCGATATCTATGGGTCAATAGGTACCGCTAGATCGCGGTATCAGCCTGTATATCTGCCTTTGGCCGGTCGATCACAAACAAGGACAGCCCGGCGACAAAACCAATCGCAGCACCGATCAAGGCAATGCCAACATAGTCCGTCACAACGGATCCAGCCGCCAAAATGACCGAGGCAAAAATCATGCCACCAAAATGCGAAACTGAGACAAGCGCACTGCCCGCCCCGGCGCGATGGGCGACAAGATCCTGAATATAGCCAACAGTGATCGACAGCAGAATGCCCGCCCCGATCCCGGCAGGAATGATCAGCCACCAGGCAATGGCCATGGATGGGATCATCGCAAGGGCGATCAGGAAGGCGACATAGACCATGGCCCCCAAAAAGATCGCGCCGCGCCGGGTCAGACGACGGATCAGCAGGGCGCTCATCAACATCACGGGGACTTCTGTCAGGGCGACCCCGCCTGCAAACCAGCCCACATCGGATTCGGTGCCACCCAGATTGTTCACGACCAAGAGACCAAGAAGGATATTGTAAAGCCCGTTCATGCCGACGATCACAGCAATCAGCACCAGCCGGATCAAAAGCGGAAAGGCGGCCAGCTCACCCAAAGCTGCAAACAGGCTGATGCCAGATTTTTCCTCGGTTTGGGATGTATTCTCGCGCGGCCATCCGCGGATCACGATGACCAGAACCAGCACATTCACCGCTGCGATAAAGCCGTAAACAACAAGCAGATCAACGCCGCCCGCCACGATGATTGCCCATATTGGCGGGGTAAGCGCAAATGAACCGGCAAAGGCGGCCCGGATCATGGAAAGGCTGAATTCCTTGTCCAACCGGTTATTGCGGCGGGCTGCCAGGCTGGCAAGGGCAAAGTATTGGGTGAAAGCCGTCGCGCTGATGGGAAACAGCACCATATGGACCAGGATGAAACTGGCCTGTGTTGGGACGAAGAACATACAGCAGGCCGCCAGCAATCCAGCGATGATCGATCCGATCAGAACCTCGCGGTAGCGCCCGGTCTGGTCCGAGAATATCCCCACCAGGATCGACGCAGCCACGCTAAAGCCCGACCCCAAGATTGAGATCGCAGCATAGGCGGCATCGGACAGGCCAAGTCGCTCAATCCCGATGATGGACTGGAACGGCACGATCGAGGCAACAGCCGCCCCCATCAGCAAAATGCACAGAAAGGCCAGGCGCAGCAGCCGGTCATTCCAAGAGTTGAGGATCGTTTGAATCATCGGACTACGAAATCGTTTTAGGTAACCGTTCCCCTAAAGCTGTTGCTGGTGAATGTCGACGGCCATCATGGGCAGGGCTCGGATATGGCCATTGCTTGCGCGATGGTCAGGGCCACTTGTTTTTGCCGGGCTGTATGTACAGGTTCTGTACGGCATATTTACGCGATCTTGCCGGGCATTTTGCGGCTTCCCACCCTCGGGCAACCGCCATATGAAAACCACTGCAAAAACCCACTGCCTGTGTCACCATGCCCAAGTGCAAATCTGGCTGAGTGTGGTTTAACGGATCATTAATCAGCCAAGGAGCGCGCAATGGGATTGCCGCAAAATGACATCAGCAGCCGGAAAGGGTGATCATGACAATTATGATCCCGGCCTGGGAAAACGGCGTCTTAAAGCCCGTCGAAAAGCTTGAAGCGCATCAACGCGGGCTGAAACATAAAGCTGTCAGCGTTTTTGTGATGCATCAGGGCCGGGTCTTGATTCAGCAGCGCGCCATGGCGAAGTATCACACGCCCGGGCTTTGGGCGAACAGCTGTTGTACCCACCCCGCATGGGATGAAAGCCCGGCCGATTGCGCCTTGCGCCGTCTTGAAGAAGAGCTTGGAATAAAAGGCATTTTCCCGTTCCACCGCGATGAAATTGAATATCGGGCCGATGTGGGGAATGGGCTGATCGAGCATGAGGTGGTACAGGTCTATGTCGCCGAAGCCCCGCATGATCTGCAGATTCAGCCCAACCCTGATGAGGTGATGGCGATCCGCTGGATCGATTACTACGATCTGTGCGCCGATGTGGCCCGGCACCCGGCGCGCTACACACCGTGGCTGCGGATTTATTTGCAAGACTACAGCGCTGCGATTTTCGGGGATATGACACGGGCAAGCTAGAATTGCCCAATAAAACAAGGCGCGGCCATCCGATAGCCGCGCCCCTTTATTCGGTGGTTTATGCCGTTAGTCTTTCAGCTTGGTCGTCCGCAGATAGGGCAGGACGGTTGTGAAATCGCCAAATTTGGCCTGCGCATCTTCATTGCTGACGGTTGCAGGAATGATCACATCATCGCCGACATTCCAGTTCGCAGGGGTCGCAACGCCTTTGCCGGTTGACGTTTGCAGGCCGTCCAGGGCGCGCAAAACTTCGGCAAAGTTCCGACCCACGGTCATCGGATAAGTCATTGACAGTTTTAGCTGTTTATCGGGGCCGATGATAAAGACCGAACGGACCGTGGCGCTGTCAGCGGGGGTGCGACCATCGGGCAGATAGGCCTCGGCGGGAAGCATGTCGAAGGCTTTGGACACTTCCAGCCCAGTATCGGCAATAATCGGGAAACCAGCGGTCGCGCCGCCCACTTTCTCAATATCGCCTTTCCATTTTTTGTGGTCTTCAACACCGTCAACGCTGACGCCGATGACCTTGGTACCGCGCTTGGCCCATTCATCGGAAAGCTGTGCGACAGCGCCAAATTCCGTTGTGCAGACCGGGGTAAAGTCCTTGGGGTGCGAAAAGAGAATTGCCCAACTGTCGCCGATCCAGTCATGCAGCGAAAAGGTGCCCTGATCTGTCTCGACTTCAAGATTTGGGATAGTGTCGTTGATGCGCAGGCTCATGCATTTGCTCCTTGGTTGGGCTGTATTGCTGCCTATATAAGCCGACGTTGCGGCAAGTGCCATGGGTGCCTTGCGCCCGCCAATTTGCAGTGCCACTACTTCCGTCAGATCAACCCGGAGAGAAGCCATGATCGAGAACCGCAATTTCTATATCAATGGGGCATGGGTTGCCCCCGCTACGGCACGCGATCATCACGTGATCGATCCTTCGACAGAAGAGCCGTGCGCCGTTATCTCGCTTGGGGATCAAGCAGATACTGATGCGGCTGTTGCGGCGGCATCGGCCGCTTTTCCAGCTTGGGCTGCAACCCCGCCTGAAGAACGTGCTGCCTATGTCAAAGCGATCCTGGCCCAATATGAGGCCCGGTCCGAAGAAATGGCCGAGGCGATCAGCCTTGAAATGGGCGCGCCCATTGATATGGCACGCGGCAGTCAGGCCCCATGCCTGCCCTGGCATCTGGAAGGCTTCCTTGAAGCATTTGATGCGGTGGAATGGATCCGCCCGCTTGGCCCGCACGCCCCGCATGACCGGATCGCAATGGAGCCGATCGGCGTTGTCGGTCTGATCACCCCTTGGAACTGGCCGATGAACCAGGTCACGCTAAAGGTTATTCCCGCCCTTTTGGCAGGCTGCACCATTGTGCTGAAACCTTCGGAAGAGGCGCCGCTTTCATCGCTACTGTTCGCTGAATTTGTCCATGATGCGGGTGTGCCTGGGGGTGTGTTCAATCTGATCAATGGCGATGGCATTGGGGTAGGCAGCCAACTGTCCCGTCATGACGATGTGGCTATGATCAGCTTTACCGGCTCAACCCGGGCAGGCAAGGCGATTTCAAAGGTTGCGGCGGAAACCCTGAAACGCGTCACGCTTGAATTAGGTGGGAAGGGCGCGAATGTGATCTTTGCCGATGCCGATGAAAAAGCGGTCAAGCGCGGTGTCATACACTGCATGGGCAATTCCGGCCAGTCCTGTAACGCTCCGACACGGATGCTGGTTGAGCGGTCGATCTATGATCAGGCCGTTGAAACAGCCGCCGAGGTTGCCAGCAATATCGGCGTTGGACCTGCATCCGAGCCAGGCCGCCATATCGGGCCGGTTGTCAACAAAAGCCAATGGGAGAAAATCCAAGAGATGATCCAGGTGGGCATCGACGAAGGCGCGCGCCTGATCGCAGGAGGTCCTGGTCTGCCGGAGAGCGTCAATCGCGGGTACTTTGTGCGCCCGACCGTATTTGCCGATGTGAACAATCAGATGCGGATCGCCCGCGAAGAGATCTTTGGCCCAGTTCTGTCAATTATCCCGTTTGAGACCGAAGAAGAAGCGATCGAGATCGCCAATGACACGCCCTACGGTCTGACCAACTATGTCCAAAGCCAGGATGGCGCCAAACGCAATCGCATGGCACTGGCCCTGCGTTCGGGCATGGTTGAGATGAATGGTCAGGGACGCGCGCAAGGATCGCCGTTCGGCGGCGTGAAGATGTCTGGCCGCGCCCGTGAGGGCGGTATCTGGGGGATTGAAGAGTTCCTTGAGGCCAAGGCGATCTCTGGCTGGGCCGCAGAATAAGCTGATGTGCAGCCGCGCACCAATTCTCTGCGTCAGCAGGTATTTAGTGCGCGGCTGATTTCTCTATCTATCTGTCAAACGGATAGGAGAGTTATCATGCTGCACCAGATCAAAGGTCTTCATCACGTGACCTCTTTGGCGCAAAGCGCCAGCGCCAATAATGCGTTTTTCACGCAGGTGTTGGGGCTACGCCGTATCAAAAAGACTGTGAATTTCGACGCCCCGGATGTGTATCATCTATATTACGGGGATGCGTCTGGTTCTGCCGGTACAGTCATGACCTATTTCCCGTTTCCCCATGCGAGCCGCGCCAAGCCCGGTGTCGGCGAGGCCGGGCGCGTTTCTTTCAGCATTCCAAAGGGCAGCGCACGGGCCTGGCTTGACCGGCTGGCCCTTTTTGATGTGCAAAACCTGTCGCAAGACAACCGCTTTGGACAGGACCGCGTGCTCTTTGACGGGCCAGATGGCGATCAGTTCGCCCTTATTGCAACCGATGACGATCGGACGCCATGGACAGGGAATGGGATCAGCGCCGAGATGGCCATACGCGGGTTTCACTCCGTTCATCTGCGCCTGCGTGACATCGCTGCCAATCAAGAGCTGCTGCAATTCATGGGTTATGAAACACTGGATCAGCAAGGGCCGGTCACGCGCCTGGCGGTGCCGGGTGGGAATGGGGCAGATATTATTGATTTGGAAGTCTGCCCTGATGGCCGGCTCGGTGCGCAAGGTGCAGGTTCAGTGCATCACGTTGCTTTCGCGGTCGAAAACCGTGCCCGCCAGCTTGAGGTGCGCGAGGCGCTTTTGGATACCGGCTATCGTGTGACCCCTGTGATCGACCGGGATTACTTTCACGCCATCTATTTCCGCACGCCCGGCGGCGTCTTGTTTGAGGTCGCTACGCATGAGCCCGGCTTTGCCCGTGATGAGGACGCAGCCCATTTGGGTGAGGCGTTGAAACTACCCAGCCAACATGAGCATCTGCGGGCCAAATTGGAAAAAGAGCTCGAGCCTCTGCCCTAAAACGGGCACTTTGCGGTGATCCGCATTCCTTGCCCCCCATCGGGGTGCCGAAATTGCAGGGTCTCGGAATGTAGCATCAGCCGGGGGTGGTCGCGTGTCGCGCCCGTCGCATAAAACGGATCGCCCAGGATCGGGTGTCCAATTGCCAGCATATGCACCCGCAATTGATGGGACCGGCCGGTGCGCGGCATCAGCCGCACCCGTGTTTCCGCGTCATTGGCCCGCACAATGCGCCAGTCCGTGATCGCCTGTTTACCGTTGTCATTGTCGACCATCTGCTTTGGTCGGTTCGGCCAATCGACGATCAGCGGTAGATCGACTGTGCCGGTCTTGTCAGTCATCCGACCTACCACGCGAGCAACATAGGTTTTCTTGGTTTGCCGCTTTTCAAACTGCAGCCCTAGATGGCGCTGGGCATGCGGCGTAAGCGCAAAGATCATCACCCCCGATGTGTCCCGATCCAGCCGGTGAACCAGCAGCGCGGTTGGAAAGGCTGCTTGCACCCGGGTGATCAGACAATCGGCCAGATGCGGCCCCTTGCCGGGCACGGATAACAGCCCGCTGGGCTTGTCGACCAAGAGCACCTCGTGGTCATCATGCAGGATCGTCAGCGGTTCTTGCGGGGGCGCGTAATCGTCCGTCACGTGGGGACACGTTCGCCGAAAATGGCAGAGCCGACGCGGATATGTGTGGCCCCCAGCGCGATGGCCCGTTCAAAGTCACTGCTCATGCCCATCGACAGCCCAGCAAGCCCGTTGCGTTCGGCGATCTTGGCCAACAGGGCGAAATGCAGCGATGGTTCTTCATCGACCGGGGGGATGCACATCAGCCCCTTGATGGGCAGATCAAGCGCCCGGGCTTCGGCCACAAAGCTATCGGTATCTGTGGGCAGCACACCCGCCTTTTGCGGCTCTTCGCCTGTATTTACTTGGATAAACAGATCTGGGCAGGCCCCGGTTTCTTGTGCAATACGCGCGATGGTTGTGGCTAGCTTAGGGCGATCAAGGCTGTGAATGGATTGGGCCAACGTCATCGCCTGCCGGGCTTTGTTCGTTTGCAAGGGGCCGATGAGATGCAAATCAATATGTTCATATTGCTGACGGAAATCAGGCCATTTGCCGGCCGCCTCTTGCACTTTGTTTTCGCCAAAAACGCGGTGCCCTTGATCCAGAATCGCCTGCACACGCGCATTGGGCTGGACCTTGGAGACCGCGATCAGCGTAATCTCAGCCGGATCGCGGTTCGCCGTTTGCGCCGCTTTTTCGATGCGGTCTTGGATGTCGGAAAGTGGCATGAAAGCTCCACAAAACATAGAAATTGGCTGGTTTGTGCACGAAATAGAGCGAATTGGGCGCGATGTCATGGCCGAAAACGCGGTGTGGCCTTGTTGCATCATTTTCCCATTGAAGGGCGAAAACCTGCCCAATTCCCTTGAGTGTGCAAGGCTGAGGGAGCAGGAATACGCCAATGCTAGGAAAACTGGTATTCTTGGGAATGCAAAAACACGAGGGAAAATATCCATGAAAAGCATCCTCCTTACCTCAACAGCTCTGGTCGCTTTCGCTGGCGCCGCTGCTGCTGATGGTCACACATCTATTACAACAGCTCTTACTGCTACTCTGGGTTACAATGACACTGACAGCAATGTTCTCGTAGATGATGCAAACGGTGTCGCACCTGGCGATGCTGGTTACATTGACACATTCAGCACGTTCGACAACGAGTACGGCTTCTACTGGGAAGGCAACCTGTCCATGACGGCAACTGCCGCGCTGGATAACGGCCTGACAGCTGGCGCCTATTTTGAAATCACCGTTGCAGAAGACAACGGCGTTACCGGAGATGATTTCGGTCAGGCGCTGTCTAGCTCTGACTTCGTGATCTCTTTGGAAGCTGAGAACGGCGGCATGTTCTTCGGTGACACTGGCATGGCAGCTGAGAAGTACTTCTCTGCAGCCGGCGATATGGAAGGCGATGGCTTCTCCACTGGTTCCGATTCATCCGTTCTGCGTTTCGATTTCTCGACCAGCACTGTAGATGTTTCTGTGTCGGGCGTTGCTGACGACGAAGACGGCGAGATGGAGCAGGCAGCTATTGGTGTCGGCGCGACTTTCGGGTCCTTCACTCTGGGTCTGGGCTACCAGGCTGAAGCCTCTGGTGGCTATGTCAACGGTAGCGATGACTTTGTAAATGACGAAGTCTTCGGTATCTCCGGTGTAGCTACGTTCGGCGGCGCAGAGATCACTTTGGCCTATGCTGAAGAGACAGACGCTGATCAGCAGTCTTTGGGTGTTCAAGTTGCCTACCCATTTGGTCCGGTAACAGCGACAGCTTATTTTGTGGACGAGCAAGCTGCGACCGACGTAGATCCTAACTACGGTATCAATGTTTCTTACAGCGATGGCCCAATCGCTGCTTCGATCGACTATGATAACGATCAGGATTTCGGCATTTGGGAAATCGAAGGTTCTTATGATGTAGGCAACGGTCTGGTTGTTGGCGCAGGTTATGCTGGCGACGAAGACGAGAACGAAAGCTACTTCGTATCTGCTGAGTACGACCTTGGCGGCGGTGCATCGTTCTTGGTGTCTTATGCTGAAGACGAAACTGGCAATGCTGAAGACGAAATCGGCCCAGATGACCTGCAACAAGGTACAACTGTTGAGCTGTCTTTCGCATTCTAAGCGAAGCTGACATCTGAATACGTCAGAGCGGCCCCTTTGGGGTCGCTCTTTCTTTTTGTGAACCTTGCTGTTCGCATAACAGCTTGTGGCCTGTCCCCCCCTTCGCTACATATTCCGCCAATATGATCGCCACCCGAAGGGAAAGTGTTTTGACGGCTATGATACGCATCGGACGCGCAATGCTGCTGGGTTTGCTGACCCTAACCTTTGCTGCATGTGGCGGCGGGCAGGCACCCACTCCCCGCGGGGCAGAGAATGTTGCGGTGAACCGCTACCTTTGGGCCGCCTCGCTGGATGTGCTGGACTTTCTGCCCGTGGAATCTGCTGACCCCTTTACCGGTATAATCACTACCGGTTTTGGTACGCCGCCGGGCGGTGGCCGCGCCTATCGTGCAACGATCCACATCACTGATCCGGCAATGGATGCCCGCTCGCTGAACCTGTCGCTTCAGACCGGAAATGCTTTGGTCGCTGTTGAGACGCGGCGTGCTGTTGAAGACGCGATCCTCGCCCGGGCCCGTCAACTACGTATTGCTGACGGCGCGCTCTAGCCATCGGCACCTCGCCCGATTATCTTTGACGCCGGGCCCGCTGCCCGGCGTTTGCATGTGAAAGACCCAAGCCATGACCACCTATTCCCCTGCTGAGATTGAGCCCAAATGGCAAGACGCCTGGGACTCGGCCGAAACCTTTAAGGCTGTCCGCAGCGACGATAAACCCAAGTATTATGTGCTTGAGATGTTTCCCTACCCCTCGGGCCGCATCCATATGGGCCATGTGCGCAACTACACGATGGGTGATGTGATCGCCCGCTACAAACGCGCCACCGGCCATAGCGTGTTGCATCCGATGGGGTGGGACGCCTTTGGGATGCCCGCTGAGAATGCCGCCATGGCCTCGGGCGGCCATCCCAAGGATTGGACCTATCAGAACATCGCCGAGATGAAGGCCCAGATGAAGCCGTTGGGCTGGACCCTGGATTGGACCCGTGAATTTGCCACCTGCGATCCGGAATACTATGGCCAGCAGCAGGCCTTGTTCATCGACTTTTTGGCCAAAGACCTGATTTACCGCAAGAAGGCCGTCGTGAATTGGGATCCGGTTGATATGACCGTTCTGGCCAATGAGCAGGTCATCGACGGCAAAGGCTGGCGCTCGGGCGCTGAGGTTGAGCGGCGCGAGCTGGTTCAATGGTTCTTTAAAATCAGTGACTATTCCGAGGAATTACTGTCGGCCATCGACGGGCTGGACGACTGGCCTGCAAAGGTCAAGCTGATGCAATCCAACTGGATCGGTAAGTCACGCGGGATCGAAATTCCGTTTCAGCGCTTGGATGGCGGCGATCCGATCGTTTGTTACTCGACACGGCCTGACACGATGCGCGGCGCCAGCTTTGTGGCGATTTCGGCTGAGCATCCCGTGGCCCAGGCTTTGGCTGCAGACAATCCGGACCTTGCCGATTTCGTCGCTGAAACCCGCAAGATGGACACCACCGAAGCCGCGATGGAAAAGGCCGAAAAGAAAGGTCTGGATACCGGCATTCGCGTCAAACACCCGATCTACCCTGATCAAGAATTGCCCGTCTGGGTCGGCAATTTTGTTTTGATGGATTACGGCACCGGTGCTGTTTTTGGCTGCCCCGCGCATGATCAACGCGATCTGGATTTCGCCCGCAAATATGATCTGCCTGTGCAAAATGCGTTTTATATGCCGGGCGAGGATGTTCCGGTTGAAAACACCGCTTTGGTCCCGGCCAAGACCGAGAAAGTGGTCTTTATCGATCATTTTGCCGGGATCACCGAGGCCACAAGCCAAGAGGCGATAGATGCTACCATCGATTACTTTGAGGCCCATGGCTTGGGCAAAGGTGTTACCAAATATCGCCTGCGCGATTGGGGCCTGAGCCGTCAGCGCTATTGGGGCTGCCCGATCCCCATCGTCCATTGCGACGATTGTGGTGCCGTGCCGGAGAAGAAAGAAAACCTGCCGATTGAGCTGCCTTATGATGTCAGCTTTGATATCCCCGGCAATCCGCTGGACCGTCACCCTACGTGGCGCGATTGTGCTTGCCCCGCTTGTGGCAAGCCCGCCAAGCGCGAGACGGACACGATGGACACTTTCGTCGATTCGTCATGGTATTTCGCGCGCTTCACAGCCCCCCATGCGACCACGCCGACCGACATTGATGATGCCGCCTATTGGATGAATGTGGACCAATATATCGGCGGGATTGAGCATGCGATCTTGCATCTGCTTTACAGCCGCTTCTTTGCCCGTGCGATGAATATGACAGGCCATTTGCCGCAAGGCACATCAGAGCCGTTTAATGCTTTGTTCACCCAAGGCATGGTCACGCATGAGATTTACCAAACCCGCGATGACAAGGACCGCCCGGTGTATCACCTGCCCGAAGATGTCACCGACAGGAAACTGGCAGACGGGACTGAGGTTCAGATCATTCCATCGGCCAAGATGTCCAAATCCAAGAAGAACGTCGTCGACCCTGATGATATCATCGCGAAATACGGCGCCGACACCGCCCGTTGGTTTGTGTTGTCCGACAGCCCTCCGGAACGGGATGTGGAATGGACCGCCTCTGGGGCTGATGCGGCGTTCAAGCATCTGAGCCGTGTTTATCGGGTCTGCATTGATATTGCTGCGATGCCGGATGGGATGACAGATGCGGATGACGATCTTCTGCGCGCGATGCATAAGGCCATCCATGATGTCACCATGGGGGTTGAGACATTTGGATTTAATGCTGCAATTGCAAAGCTTTACGCCTTTACCAATGTGCTTGCCAAATCCAAGGCAGGGGGTGAGACGAAACGCCTGGCCGCCCGTGTCTTGGTGCAATTGATGTCGCCGATGACCCCGCATTTGTCCGAGGAAATCTGGGCCATGCTCGGCGGCGAGGGTATCATCGCTGATGCACCTTGGCCCGTTGCCGATGAGGCGATGTTGGTTGAGGACAAGGTCACCATGCCCATTCAGATCAACGGTAAACGTCGCGCCGAGATTGTCGTGCCTGCCGATGCCGCAAAAGATGCGATTGAGGCTGTTGTGATGGAACTTGAGGTGGTGCAGACCGCCTTGGCAGGTGCTGCGCCGAAAAAGCTGATTATCGTACCGGGACGGATTGTGAACATTGTCATTTGATCGCCCCACGCGCCGCACCTCCTTGCTGGGGCTTTTTGCCCTTGCAGGTTGCGGTTTTGCGCCGATCTATGGGGAAGATGCCGCCCTGCACGGGCAGGTCGCCTATGAGACAGATGAGACCGTCGATGGTTTTCGTATCCGCAGCCAGCTTGAGCGCCGGCTTGGTGTGGCGGCGCAGCCCCGGTATTTGCTGAAGATCACGAAGACCGAAGAGCGTCAGACATCCGCGATCACGTCGGATGGGGACACGACCCGGTTTAACGTGATCGGCACCGCGCGCTGGGTTCTTACAGATAGCGGAACAGGCCAAGAGGTAGATCGCGGTACGGTGCAGGCCTTTACCGGCTATGCGACGACCGGATCGACGACGGCCACCCAGGCCGCTGAAACCGACGCGGCCGCCCGCCTATCTGTCATTTTGGCCGATCGGGTGGTTAGTCAGCTAATGATCCTCTCATTGGATCTGCCCGCATGAAACTGACCGGGACGGCGGCGAATTCCTATTTCCGCAAGCCGGACCCGTCGCATATGGGGCTTTTGATTTTTGGCGCTGACCCGATGCGGGTTGCAGCCAAACGGCAAGAGGCCATTGCCGCATTGGTTGGCCCGCAAGGCGAAGAAGAGATGCGGTTGACCCGCATCAATGCCGCCGATCTGCGCAAAGACCCCGCATTGCTTGATGATGCCATCAAAGCCCAGGGGTTCTTTCCCGGCCACCGCGTGGCCTTTGTTGAGGACGCAACAGACGGGCTTGCCAAAACCCTGACCCCCACCTTGTCTGATTGGCAGGCAGGCGATGCGCAGGTGGTTGTGACAGCTGGCCAATTGACTGCAAAATCGGCGCTGCGCAAGCTTTTTGAGGGTCATCCTAATGCCGTGGCCATTGGCATCTATGATGACCCGCCCTCAATCGCGGATATTGAACAGGCGTTGGCGCGTGCTGGCCTGCCCCAGCCGGATCGTGATGTGATGGATGCGTTACTGTCGCTGGCAAGCAGCCTGGAGCCCGGCGATTTTCGGCAGACCTTGGAAAAGGTCGGGCTTTATATGCAAGGCGAAACCGCGCCGCTGACCATTGCTGATGTCATGGCAAATGCCCCGCAATCGGCTGAGGTGGATGTTGATGATGTGTTGGATGTGGTCACGTTCGGCCAAGCTGAGCAACTGGGTCCGGTGCTGCGGAACTTGTATGCGCAAGGCGTCATCCCTGTGACGCTCTGTATCGGTGCGATGCGCCACTTCAGACGGCTACATGTCGTTGCCTCTGACCCTGGCGGTGTCGGGGCAGGTATCGGCAAGCTGCGCCCACCTGTCTTTGGCCCCCGCCGTAACAAGATCGAGCGGCAGGCCGGGCAATGGGGGCGTGACCGTTTGGAACGGGCGCTGACGGCATTAACGGATGTCGATTTGCAGCTGCGTTCAGCCAGCACAGCGCCGCAATCCGCATTGATGGAGCGTACCTTGATCCGGCTGGCGATGATGACGCGCAGGTAAGTCCTAAAACGACACAAGGCAGACCGAAGCCTGCCTTGTGTACAAAATCTAACAGGCGCGATCTGCGCCAGAGACTTATTCGTCGTCGTCTTCAGCGGCAACTGCAGCTGCGATAACCAGAGCAGCCAGAACACCAACGATCACGTATGTGCTGTTGATGGACGAACCTGCTGGCTCGGGTGCAGGCTCAACTGCTACGACAGGTGCTTCCATGACTTCGTCAGAAAGACCACCAGCCTGAGCGGCGAAACCGGAAACAGCCAGAGCGGCTGCGGCGGCGAGAGTTGTTGTAAAGCGCATGTCGGTACTCCAATTAATGCGTAGTCGGGCGAAAGCCCGGGGGCTCGCCACATTGCTTCCTTAAATCAGGCCCTTACGCAAAAACCAAGGGGGTGGGCGTAAAACTTCAGAAGATATCGATTTGCAAATATCCGGCATCCGGTGAAATCGCTTGAAGGCTGCGCAGAAGCTGTCCAGAGCCATTTAGCCAATAAATATTGGTCAATTGGAGCGTTTCGCCGCGACAAATCTCTTCAAATTTGCGCGAATTCAGCGATTGGCTGAGCCGATTGACCGTGTCTGCCCCCTTAAAATCGATGCTGCATTGCAACAGTTCTTGCGAAATCTGGTCATTGTCATCCAGGAATTCATGCGTTCTTTGCGCGTTTCCGCCACCCGCGCGGATCGCAGCCCAAGTCCCATTTGCGCTTGCCCCCATGATGTCACGGGGCAAGCCGCGGGTTGCGACAATGATCCCGTTTTCCAGCGTAACCGTATTATTTTCGCTATCCACCCAGGTGACGCGTGCCCCATTTGTCGCCGCAGGCACCATCGTATCCCAACGGTCCAGCCGGCGCATATTCACCCGCATGAACTTGCCCGGATTATTGACCAATTCCTCTTCGGTGATCACCGCCGCGCTTGGTGCCGCTTCGGCAGACTGGCCAGAGACAAGCCCCGTCGCAACATCCGCCAGTTGTGCGCCGACCCCGTCATCACCGATTGATCCGCATGCCGTCAGACCAGCAATTGCAGCGGCCAGAATGATATTCTTGAAACTATGGATCATCGCCAGAACCGTCCCCATGTATCTTCCAGATCGCTGGTATGTGCATCGCGCACGATATCGTAAAGCCGCCCATCCACCTGAACACGTGCCCCGCCGTCGCCGACCCGTGTCCGAATGGTCGTTCCATAGCTGCTAGTGCTGGGGTTGCCCGTCAAGAAATCCTGCGGGATCGAGATGCGCACGCCCTTGTTATAGGACCCTGACCCGAAATCGTCGTAGCTCAGCTCGGTTTGCGTGAAGTAAGCGCCGACCCGGACACCGTTGTCATATTCGCGATCCACCGACACGGTCGCCCCCCAGTCGCCCGCCAGATAACGCCCCACATCAAGCTGGGTATGGTACCCGTTTCCAAGGTCGTAATAGGCGGACAGGTGCCCGGTGACGACATCATAGTCGAATTCGTCAAACCCGAATGCCATATCCGTGTCGCGCTGCGCGACATAGTTCAGCTCGCCCCCCAGCCCGAACCGGCTTTCGACGGGTTTCCAAAGCAGCTCGGTCGAGATGCCGCCATACATTCCTTCAAGATAGCCGACAGTGGCCCGGCTGTAGAAATTTGGTGCAGGGCGGCCGAAATAGGCCAGCGTAAGGTTCTGCAAAACCGGCACCCCGTCATCGCCATAGAATGACCCATTGGTGCGGACATTTTGAATATCATCGGTATCCACGCCTGGATCGGCGGGATCTGCCTTGATAAAGCTTTGCCGGATGGTTCCTGAAGCGACAAGCCGGGGTGAGAATTCATACCGGCCTTTCAGGTTAAGCCCGGTGTCGACGCTTACCGATCCGTCACTGCTGAATGCGTTGATCGACAGATAAGGGCTAAGCCCCCAGCTAAAGCCGCCCTCATCAGCGTCAACCCGGGTTACATCGCCAACCTGGCCCGCATCCCCAAACATGGCCCGTTGGAAAGAGGCTGCAGCCGCACCGGGCCGTGTTTCCAGGTTTTCCAGATCGGACCGGGCAAAGGTGGCCGCTGACAGCGGAATACCCCGTGCTTCGGGTTCAAGGATGAAAGTCTCAACCGAGTTTGGCATGACTTGCGTCATCATCCGTGCGACCCGGCCCATGGCTTGGGCATCTGATCTGAACCGCCCGTTGGTATAACGCACCCGCGCCGTGGTGTCGGTGACGTCCAGACCGGTCAGGGTCAGCCCCTCGATATCCAACAGGGCGCTCATGGCGTTGCGCAAACCTGCTTCGGGCAGGGTGCTGCGATCCCATGTGGTCTCATGGCGCTCAGCGGCGCTGCGGCCTTTGATCGGGGCAGGGGCCTTTTCAAAACCGCTCAGGCTTGGGCGATTATTTGCGTTCAGCGTAAATGTGCCAGACAGGGCAACTTCGCTTCCATAAAGCGATGCAAGCGACAGTTGGACGCCCGGGCGTGGCCGATAGATGACGCTAAGATTATAGGGCGATTCCGCCTCTAAAGCGGGCGATAGGCCTGTTTGCGGATAGGCAATCGACGAATATTCGCCCACAAAACCCCATTTTTCATTGAGCTGATAGGTGACACCGCCAAAGGCTGCAGCTTCCCCGCGAAACCAATAGTCAGAGCCAAGCTGCCCGCCAACCTCGCCTGTATCGACAAAGACAGGCCGGTCATCGAGACCGGAAAACGGGTTGCTGAAACTATCGCGCGTGCCCATGGCCCCCCATCCGATGCCGCCTGTGACAGTCAACCGATCACCAATCGATTTCGTGGCCACGATATATTCGGATGAAAACGCGCCCGGCGTGAACATATCTCTGATCCCGACGGCAAAGGCCGGCAGATAGGTGCCTTCGTTATTTAATCGGTAATGTAGATCAAAGCTGCGCTCAAACTCGCCTGTTTCAACGGCGGTGGCGTCATCATTATATAAATCGACGATAGAATAACGGGCGCTGGCCGACAGCCGGTTTGTCAATTGGAACGTTGCCGTGGCGCGCAGCAGCCCTTCTTGATAGGATAAAGATGTGGCCAATGTGCCTTCGGGCGCAGTATGGGCCGACGGCATATCCAACAGCCCTGGCGTGCCAAAAAGCGAGTAGTTGATAGGGACATCCTGCGCCTGCGCTGCGGCACCCCAGATAAGCGGCAAGGCCGATGCTATCAGAAAAACGGCTCTTTTTGTCATGGTCACTCCACCCGATAGATGCGCAAGGTCTACCGCGCTGCGGGCAACTTGGAAATGGTCAATGATCTTGATGGAATTCCTGCAACAAAAACACACCTTATGCGTGTAAATGGTTTGTTAACTAATATGCCGCAAAGTTTCTGTATGTTAGTATCACATCGTTACCGTTTCATTCTGTTTCCAGATCCGATGGGCGCTTGCCCATGGATGACCCATGCGCTTCTACCATGGATGGATCAGCCGCTTCAGCGCCATAAAGGCATGGGAAGCCATTTTTTCCAAGGTATGTCCCCGGCAGAGGCTGAGCTGGCCTTTGATATGGCGGGCTACGCCTTCCGCAATTACACGCGCGTCGCGATTGTCCGAAACCCCTTGACGAAGATGGCGCAGCTTTATGACCGTATTGCCGCGACTGACCGGGTTTGGCGGATGCGTCGGCGCGTCGGCGTGACGGTACCCGATTTTACCACCTGGCTGGCCGGTACCCGGCCGAATGGAAATGGGGCCGCTATGACAGCTGCCGGACCCCGTTGGCGCCGTTTTGGCGCATGGTCGGCCCTTGATTGGTGTCAGGACCGGGTTACACATGTGGTGAAGGCCGAAACGGCCGAACGGGATTTGCCCGAGATTTTCCATAATATCGGGATCAAACCTCATTTCGGGGCGCGTCCGATTGATACGCTACGGGTTCATCAACCTGTTAGCGCGCGTTACAGCCCCGAGGCCACGCGCATGATCGAAGACCGCTATCAATGGGATTTGGATTTTTACGGATTTCAACCCGCGGAGCTGCTTTTGGTCGCATGATCGACCAAATCGCGGGATGACACCGCAAGGTGCTATCTTTTGGACGCCCTTAGATAATCAGCGGCGCCCAGCCCCGCCCAGCGGCCCGTTGCCAGACATCCGGTGATCAAATAACCGCCCGTGGGCGCTTCCCAATCCAGCATTTCACCAGCGCAAAACACGCCCGGGCGGCCCCGTAGCATCAGATTGTCGTCCAAAGCGTCAAAACGTAGCCCCCCGGCTGTCGAAATGGCCTGATCGATGGGGCGCGGACCCTGATGCGTCATCGGAAGCGCCTTTATCAAACCCGCCAAATCATCTGGAAAGGGGCGCCCAAATTCGTTCAAAAGGGCCAGGCGTAGGGGGTCAAGCCGCAACACTTTGCGCAGATGGTTCGATAGGCTGGCTTTGCCCCGTGGTTTAGCCAAGCCATCGCGTATTTGAGGCAAAGACCAATCGGGCAGCAGATCGAGATAAAGCTGCGCCCCTGCGCGCATGGCCTGAGAGACTGCATAGATGCCGCCGCCTTCAATGCCTTTTGCAGACAGCACAAATTCACCGCGGCTTATCTTATCCCCTGCGCGCAGCCCCACAGCCTTGACCGGCTGGCCAAAATGGGGGGCCATATGGCTCGACCAATTGACGACAAACCCCATATTCGCGGGCAGAAACGGGGTCACGTCATTCGGCAAAAATCGGGTCCAGGCGCCATTTGCCCCCAGACGCGCCCAGCTTGCACCGCCCAGTGCCAGGATTGTTGCCCCTGCCTTTATCAGACGCATCCCGTCCGGCGTTTCAAAACGCAGGTCCGTTCCTTGCCAGCCATCCCAGCGCCAACGGGTCTGTATCGACCCGCCCAACGCCCCAAGCCGGGCCATCCATGCACGCAGCAAAGGCGAGGCCTTCATCGCGTCGGGAAATACTCGCCCGGTTGTTCCGGTAAATGTCGCTTGGTTCAGATCATGCGCCCAGGCGATGACCTGATCGGGACCAAAGGCCGCCAAAGACTTTTGCATCACCGGGGGGATGTTGCCAAAAGCTGCGATAAACCTGTCCATCGGTTCGGCCTTGGTCAGGTTTAGCCCCGATTTACCGGCCATCAAGAATTTGCGCCCAACCGAAGGCATCGCGTCAATGATTGTGACAGATACACCGGCCCGGCCAAGGGTTTCGGCGGCCATCAGACCTGCCGGACCTGCCCCGATCACAACTGCATCGCTCACGTGGGCATGGGCCCTTTCATCTCGATCACGCGATGCGGATAGGGGATTTCGATGTCATTGTCTTTCAGTGCATTCCAGATCAGGAACAGCACATCGGAGGCAAATTTGTTCTTGCCGTCATCAATGCCTTCCACCCAGAACTCGACACCAAAATCGATCCCGCTATCGCCGAACCCACGCAATTCGCAATCGGGCTTTTCTGGCTCTGATAGTACACCGGGGTGGGTTGCCACGGCGGCTTCGATAATGGCGGGGATTTTGTTGATATCGGTGTCGTAACTGACTGAGAACGGCACCTCTAACCGGTTGGCCGATCCAGCGTCGGAATAATTGACCACCCGCGTTGTGATGAAATCCTCATTTGGAACAACGATCCAGCGCCCGTCGAATGTCTCAAGAATTGTGGCGCGGGCGGTCATCTTGATGATTGTCCCTGCCTCGCCGCCGTCCAGTTCGACATAGTCCCCAACGGTTGCCTGCCCTTCAATCAAAAGGATCACGCCCGAGATAAAGTTTGACGCGATCTTTTGCAGACCAAACCCGAGCCCCACACCCACAGCACCCCCGATAATCGCGAGCGAGCTGAGGCTGATCCCCATGATGTTCGTCAATAGCAGGAAGGCCAGGCCGAAGATCGCGAACTCAGATGCTTTGGCCGTCAATTGTCGGATAGCAGGCCGCATCGGCTGTTTTTCAATATAGGCTGCAGATTGCGAGTTGGACCATTGGCCAAGCCAGAACAGCACGCTGCCTGCGATCACGCCGCGTATAATCGCCAAGACCGAGAAATTGATATTCCCCAAGCTAACGCGTGTCGCGTCCAGCGCGATCAGGACCTGGTCCAGAAAGCCTAACGCATAAAGTGCCGCAACCGGCACCAAAACGAATTTACCAAGCAATTTCAGGAAAGGGTCGGTGATGATATGTTTGGCCAGCGCCCGCGCCGCCAGGAACAAAAAGACCCGTTTCCCAAAGGCGATTACAGCGCCTGAGCCAAAGATTGACCGCGTGACGGCCTCGCCCATCGCGGTGAAACCATAGGCCAAAAGCGGCAGTAGCAATGGGATGAAGATCAGCACAAAGCGCCGTGCGGATGCGAAAGCAGATGTGCTGTCCTCTGGCGGTGTCAAAATATTTGTCAGGCGCGCTTCGAGCATTCGGTTTGCGATCCGCGCCAGCAGATATGCCCCGATCAACAGCCCGAATTGCGACCATGCAGCGGGCGACAACAGCCATTCTTGGGCCAGTTGCACCCCTTGATCGAATGCGGCTCTGGCTTGTTCAATCAATGGCAGGTCTTCTTCCATGCGTATCCACCCCGTTCTGGTATCCCTTTTTTGTCGTCAAACTGGGCAAAGGACAACCGGCCCGGTTCAGATCATCTGTTTGATGCCGTTAATATGGGACAGCTCGGCGTTCAGGGCGTCTTTGGCAAGCAGCTTGGCCTCCTGCACAATATCCTTGGGCACCATGCGGTCGATCAGCCCCCAGTCCGCGGCTTGCTGGGCGCTGATCCTTTGCCCGGCCGTCAGGATCATCTTTGCCCGGGACGGGCCGATCAGTGCCTTCAACCGCTTTGGATCGGAGGGTGGCGGCCGAAAGCCAAGCCGCATCACAGGGTAAAAGAACTGCGCGCCCGGCACTGCAATCCGCAAATCGCAAGCCAGGGTCATTCCAAACGCCCCGCCTGCCACAGTCCCGTTCAGCGCAGCGATTGTCAGCCCCGGCACAGCGGCAACAGCCGATGACACCCGCTCCCAAAGAGGATCGGTGGCAAGCCCGGCATAAGCTTCGTCCAGATCGGCGCCTGCGCTAAAAACCTTGCCTGTGCCGGTCAGGATCAAGGCCTTGCAGGTGGTTGCGTTTTCGACAATGTCGGCCAGATCGCCCAGCATTTTCCGGCTTAGGGCGCCTGCCTTTTCGGGGCGGTTGATGGTGACGATCCAAAGATCCCCATCTCTTTCGTAACTGATCACGATAGGCCGACCTTGGCCCGAATATCTTCATCGCGCAGGCTAACATCTTGTCCCAGAAACGCATCGGCCTCGGGCGTGCACATCCATAGCAGGGCCTGTGCTGGCCATTCGGGCGGGATGTGGACGGACCAATCCAATTGGCTGACCGGGTTGATCCCGGATGCTTTGATATCGCGCTGCATCTGGGTGGCCACTGTGCCGGGCGACAAGCCCAATACGCGCAACCCTTTTTCGCGGGCTTCCAGATCGGCGGCACGGGTCAACATGAATGCCCCCGCCTTTGAGCTGCAATATGCGGTCCAACCTTCCACGGGTCCATGTGCTGCACCCGATGAAATATTGATAATCGTCCCATGCCCCTGCGCAATCATGCCTGGCATGGCGGCACGCATGCCATACATCACCCCTTTGAGGTTGATATCGATCGTTCGCCCCCAGGCTTCGGGGTCGGTCTGCACCAGATGCCCGATCGGGTCGATGGCGCCTGCATTGTTAATCAGCACATCAAGCCCACCAAAGGTCTGGGCGGTCGCGGCGATGGCTTTTTCGACTTCGGCAAAGCGCGAAACATCGCATGGAATGGCCAAAGCGTTCGGACCAATTTCGCCTGCGATTTGCGCAATCTCGTCGGTGCCGCGCGCGACCAGCGCAACATTCGCCCCCGCATCGGCAAAGGCCCGCGCAGCGGCGGCACCGATCCCGCGACTTGCGCCGGTGATAAGTACGGTTTTCCCCACCATATCAATCTTTTTCATGCCGGTCCCTTTCGATTCAGGTTTCCTGTCGCTATCTAATGGTTTGATAGGACTCTCTTTGGGCCATGATACGGGTCAGGGGGGAGCGGTGAAAGAGACATAACGAAAGGGATTTTTTAATGAAATATTCAGCCGGATTAAAAGGTGCCGTTTGTGGCGCTGCATTGATTGCAGGTGGTGCGGCACAGGCTGATGTGACCGCCGCTGAGGTTTGGGAAGATTGGAAAGCCCAGATCGCCATTTATGGCGAAGATGCTGTGTCTATCGGCGGTGAAAATCAGTCTGGTGATACGCTGACCGTCAGCGATCTGGTCGTCAATTTCTCTGATGAAGATGTTACTATCGACATTGACCTGGGTGATGTCACATTCGTTGAGCAGGGTGATGGTTCGGTTGCTGTCACGATGGAAGACAGCTTTCCAGCGTCACTAAAGGATGATTTCGGCCTCGAAGTAAATTTCGAAGTGAGCCAAACCGGCTTTGAAATGATTGTCAGCGGTGATCCTGGCGCGCTTAGCTATGATTTGCGCGCTGACACTTATACCTTTGCGTTGGTCGACATTACGGAAGGTGATGAAACCTTTACCGCCGATGCGCGTTTCGTGGCCAATGATGTGCGAAGCGTCTACAACATGCAGGTCAACGACATGCGCACCGTCGATTTTGAGGGTTCGATGGCCTCGCTTGATTTGTTGGTCGATGTGGCAATCCCCGAAAGTGATGGTGAATACGTCACGATCAGCGGCAAATATGAAGGGTTTAACATGGAGGGTCAGGCGGTTGTGCCGCTCGATTTTGATATGGAAAATCCAGAGGCTGCATTTGCGGATGGCCTGTCCTATCGCATCAACTACGCGGTCGACAATATGGCCGGCATTTTTGACATTGATGTCGATGGCGATCAGCTCGCCGGATCCGCGAGCAATGGCGAGACGACTTTGGATATGGATTTCTCAAATGATGGGATTTCTTATGATGTTGCGCTCAATGACCTCGCTGTGAATGTCACCGCAAGCCAGCTGCCATTCCCGGTTGAAGTCGGCTTGGCCCAGTACGGTGTCGCTTTCGAAATGCCTTTGTCTAAGTCCGAGGAAGCACGTGAATTTGGTCTCAGCCTCGATTTGGTCGATCTGACGCTGAATGATTTGGTTTGGAACTTGTTTGACCCAGGCACCGTCCTGCCCCGCGATCCTGCGACCGTTCAGTTTGCCATTTCTGGTCTTGCGAAACCATTGATCGACATGCTGAACCCCGAAGACCTGATCTATTCAAACGATATGCCGTTTGAATTGGAATCTGTTTCGTTGGATCGGTTGAATGTCAGTGTTGCAGGCGCAGCTGTGACCGGCGTTGGTGAATTCACCTTTGACAGCAGCGATATGACCACCTTTGCCCCGCTGCCAAAGCCAGAAGGGGATGTGGTCATCGAGGGAAGCGGCATCAACGGGTTGATGGACAACCTTGTTGCCATGGGCCTGATTGCCGAGCAGGATTTGATGGCGCCGCGCATGATGATGGGCATGTTTGCACGCTCAACTGGCGATGACCGTCTGGAATCCAAGCTGGAAATCAATGCTGAAGGTCATGTTTTGGCCAATGGGCAGCGTCTGCGTTAAGACGCGAATAATCTGAAATAAAAGGCGCGGCAGAGAGACCTGCCGCGCCTTTTTGTTTGTCTGATGCACAAGCGTCGTTATGGGCGCCGCGGCCTTTGCGACGCATCGCAAGTGCCATTTGGATCGGCAAGCGTGCATCCTGTCTGGGCGGTCAGGCATCCAAGGATAGCGTTCGATCCTGCGGCCCCGGCATGATAATGATAGTCTAGATCATCGCTTGCATGTCCGTTGCAGGCATCCAACCCGACCGGGTCGCTACCATCGGCCATGTGGTGGCCGAAGATCTGAAAGCCATCCATCGCGATCCCAATCTGCGGCCCTTGGCCTGTGGCGGTGATTTCTTCGGTGGTGATCGGACCAGAGCTATTTGGGCTTTCATCCAGGCAATCGGTGACGGCGTGATAGTGATAACCCACATGAGGGTTCACATGGCCGCCGCAATCGTCGAATGCGGCAATCGTATATGCCCCCAAGATCGCATCGACCGGGGCGGGGCCGTCAAGACGGCCGCCGTTAAACGCAATGCCCGATCCTGCCTGATTGGTCCGGGCAGGCGTGTCTGATAACACAGGTTCCAGCGGGATCACATAGGTCAGGCTGGCGTCATCGGGCATGTATTCTGGCAGGCATTGGACGCAGTGGTTTTGATATTCGGGGTCAACGTCCGGGCGGGCGGCGGCTTCGCAGGCTTCAAGCGTGCCGGTAAAGCGAATGTCCCCGGTGTCCTGATCAAAGAGTTGCCAATTCGTATCGCCATAAAGCGTGGCCAAATTCGCGATGAAATCGCCATCAACATCCACCGTTTCGCCATCATAGAACCAGATGCCGCCCGCCTCTGGGCCGTCGCTGATATTCGTAGGGCACCATGGGCCGGTCTCATGTGTTGGCGGTGTCGGGGCAACCGTGATCCGAAAACAGGTTGTCTCGGCCCCGCCGGACAATGTGCAATCGACAAGATCAGGGCCTGCGATCACGTTGGCCTCAGAAAAGAAAGTCGCGATCTCGGCCAGGCGTGCTTCATCCGCTGCGGCCATTGCTGGTAGGCCTAGAAAAGGCAGGAAAAGGGTTGTTGTCCGCAAGATAGATCGTTTCATAGGTGCCCCCTGGCTGTTTGGTCATCCGTTATGGTTGTGCCTTGCGCTTATACGTCTGGGCAAAGCGTTTCCGTCGGGTCAAATTGCAGGTTGTCAGAGACTTCAATCGTCATCTGATTTGCAATCCAACCGGTTCCACAGCAGTTTGAGCACGGTTTCCCCTGCAATCGGCGTGGCGCAATCGCTGACCAAAACTGGCGCTGAGAACGGGACCGGGGCAGGCAGTTTCACGGTCGCTGTTTTGGGTGCGTCCATCTGCAATTTGCTGGGAAAGCCTGCCACATCGGTCATAGCCGCAGACTATCTGATTTGACCCATCAGCGCAATTTCAGTGCATTGATGATAGCAGTCATCGATGGGGCAGGGATCGCCCCTGTCCCATCAATACGGGCCGGATCGCCGTCAGCCACATAGCCAAAACACGTGATGCCAGCGGCCCGCGCGGCCTGGCACCCACTGGGCATATCGTCAATCATGACTGTCTGTGCTGCGCTGACCTCGGCGTCTTCCATGATCCGCAACAGCATATCTGGCGCGGGTTTGGGTGTATGGTCATGACCCGAATAAATCCGCCCGGCGAAAGCATCCCAAAGGCCCGAGGGGCGCAATGTGATTTCCATCTTCGCCACTGGTCCGTTTGAGGCGATGGCCATCGCAACACCGTTTTGGGCCAGCAGATCAATTAGTTCTGTGACACCGTCGATGACGTCCACACCTTGACGCAGCGCATCGAAGATTTCTGTGTACATCTGATCGACCCAGTCGGCAGGCAGGCTGGCACCGCGCCGCACGGCCTCGGCCCCGGCAGAGGCGATTGTACCCCCGGCAAAAAGCGTATGGGTATCCTCTGGCGTAATGGCAAACCCGTGCCGGTTCAGGTTCAGGGAAATCACCCGGCAGGTCAGGTTCTCGGTGTCGACCAGCACGCCGTCGCAATCAAAAATCACAAGTTCAGGGTTCATAGCGCAAAAGACTTATCCAAG
This sequence comes from Yoonia sp. BS5-3, assembly GCF_038069655.2. Lineage (NCBI taxonomy): Bacteria > Pseudomonadati > Pseudomonadota > Alphaproteobacteria > Rhodobacterales > Paracoccaceae > Yoonia > Yoonia phaeophyticola. Next base: position 956,579 of record NZ_CP150951.2, on the reverse strand, counting down.
TATCGCCATAACGGCGTTGATCAAGGCTGACAAAACCCGGCGGCGCGATCTGAGCGCGGCTTTCTTCCCAGACAATCAGGGCGTCTGTACCAATCCACCCCTTGGCCCGGGCGGCATCCAGAACTGGCGCGCCCAGGTTTTGGCCGTAAGGCGGATCAAGAAAGATCAGATCGCAAGGTACGCCGTCGGGCAGTGCTTTGGCATCGATGCCCAGAAGCGTTGTGTCATCCTGCCTGCGCAGCTTACTGATGTTCCCGCGGATCAGCTTTTGTGCGGCGCGTCCGCTATCGACGAATGTGATATGGGCCGCACCGCGCGACAGCGCCTCAAGCCCCAGGGCGCCGGTCCCCGCAAACAGATCAAGTACACGCGATCCGTTGATCGGATCATCAAATCGGCCACCTTGCAGCATGTTGAAAAGGCTTTCGCGCACCCGGTCCGTCGTGGGGCGCAGATGCGCGGCATGGTCGCCCTTGCCCACCGCAACCAATGCGGTGCCGCGATGGGTGCCGCCAATGATCCTCACGGTTTCAAAAGCGCTTTCATATCGGTGGCGGGATCCATAATCGCGGCGGGGTCTGGGCTCCGCCCTGCCTCAATCAGGCGCTTGCCGATCATGTAATTGCGCGGATCATTCATGGCATCAACCGCGATCAGGCTGGCGCCTTTGTAATACCAATTGGACTGGACGCCTGGCGCGCCGCCGGGGCGGATATAGACATCGGTATAGCCGATATTCAGCCCAGCAATCTGCAGCTTGCAATCATATTGATCTGACCAGAACCACGGTTTTGGCTGATAGGGGGCGTCGGCACCCATGATGTTCTTGGCGACAGCCTCGGCCTGATCAATTGCATTGCCGACGCTTTCCAACCGGACCTGCGCACCCTCAAACAGGCAAGTCGCGCAATCGCCCGCCGCCCAGATATGCGGGTGTGAGCTGCGGCCATGGCTGTCGGTCACAATGCCATTTGCAACCGCCAGCCCGGCGCTATCGGCCAGGATACTCGCTGGGTTGATCCCGACGCCGACGATGGCAAAGTCGATTTGCAATTCGGTGCCATCGGTCAGTTTCGCGCCGGTGACGTGATCATCACCGATCAGATGATCAAGGCCCACGCCTTCGCGAATATCAACGCCATGTTCGCGGTGCAGCGCCCGGAAATAGTCCGACGTTTCGGGGGCCGCCACGCGTTGCAGGATACGGTCGGCCATTTCCACAAGGGTTACCTGCAGCCCCAGCTTTGATGCGACCGCCGCAGCCTCAAGCCCGATATACCCGCCGCCAATAATCAGCACATGCTTTCCGGCTGCAAAGGCCGGGGCCATCGCATCTGCATCGGCAAGATCACGCACCGCAAAGACACCATCCAGCATTCCGCCGATTTCGGCAGGTAGCGTGCGCGGATGTGCGCCGAGTGTCAGAACCAGATCATCATAAGCCAGCTGCGTGTCATCATTCAGCGTGACCTGCTTTGCCGCCGGGTCAATCGCCACAACCCGGGTATTCAGACGCAGCACGATGTCATTGTCCTCATAATAGGTCTGCGGACGCAGATAGAGCCGCTCTTCCGCCATTTCCCCAAGCAGATAAGCCTTTGAAAGCGGGGGGCGTTGATAGGGTGGAACCGGTTCTGCCCCAATCAGCGTGATTTGTCCGTCAAAGCCATCACTGCGCAGTTTTGCCACAACCGAGGCACCGGCTTGCCCGGCACCGGCGACGACAACATGGGTCATGAGGAGTTTCCTTTGCGTGAGTAGCCTCTTGTTTTGCTGAACTCTATATGGGAAGCGTCACCAGACACAATTGCGAACAGGGGCTAATGAAATGACGATCAAAAAAGGCGACACGTTGCCGCAAGCAACATTGCTGCAGATGGACGAGGATGGACCAAAGCAGGTCGCGTTGGCTGATAAGCTGGAAAACCGTAAAGTCGTGATCTTTGGGCTACCGGGGGCCTATACCGGCACATGTTCGACCGCGCATGTGCCTAGCTTCATGATCACGATTGATGACTTCAAGGCCAAAGGCGTGGATGAGATCATCTGCGTGGCTGTTAATGATCCGTTCGTGATGAAGGCCTGGGGCGACAGCACCCGCGCCATCGAAACCGGCATCACCATGCTGGCCGATGCGGAAAGTGAATTTACCACAGCGATCGGCATGAATTTCAGTGCGCCGCCAGTGGGTTTTGTGAACCGGTCCAAGCGCTATTCGATGCTTGTCGACAACGGGGTCGTGACGATCCTGAATGCGGAATCAAACCCCGGCGAATGTGATATCTCTGCCGGGGAAACATTGCTTGAAGCAATGGAATAACGGCACAATGATGGGGGTTTCGATGCGCTTTGGCCGCACCGAAACCCGCGCCTGTCTTTAGCCTTCGACCTGAACGACGGTGCGTGTCGGGAAAGGAATATCTATCCCGGCCGTATCAAGCGCTTCTTTGACCTGCCGTTTCATATCGGCCTGGAAGGCAAAGTAATCGCCACTATCGCACCACACCCGCACCAGAAAATCGACCGAGCTGTCGCCCAGGTTATTGACCTGAATAAACGGCTCAGGGTCCGATTTTGCGCGTGGGTCGGCCATAATCGTATTGCGGATCGTCTCTTCAGCGGTCTTCAGATTGGCCCCATAGCCCACCCCAAATGTCCATTCAGCGCGCCGTGTATCGTAGCTGGAATAGTTGATGATCGTGTTCCCCCAAACTTCGCTATTGGGGATGATGATCTGCACATTCGCAGGCGACGCGATTTCAATGAAGTTCAGCGTCACGTCCTTGACGGTGCCCATCTGCCCATTCACTTCGACAAAATCACCCATTTTGACGGGGCGAAAGAAGACAATCATCACGCCGGCGGCAACATTGGACAATGTGCCCTGCAATGCCAAACCGATGGCCAGACCGGCGGCACCGATCACGGCGACGAATGATGTCGTCTGGATACCGAATGTGTTCAGCACAAACAAAAAGGCAAAGACGATGACGATGTAGCGCGCAACGTTGCCCAGGAAGTTGAACAATGTGATGTCCAGATGTTCGTAAGACTCGCCCAGCCGCACCAGCCGCCGCCGCGCCCAGCCGCCAACGATGAAACCGACCAAAATGATCGCAAAGGCCGCCAGCACGCTGCCCGCAGCCGATGCCAGGAATTCGAGTGTCAGCAAATCAGACAGCGTCTTGCCGCCCATGATTTCGGTGTTGAGTAAGTCGTCCAAGTTAGCCCCCTGCCAGTGTATCCAGTTTTGCGCCAAGTTTGGCGTCCAGCGCGCTTAGGCCATCTGCATCATGCGTGGTCAAGGTCACATCCACGCTTTTGTAGACATTCGACCATTCGGGGTGGTGGTTCCATTTCTCGGCCCAGATGGCCGCGCGGGTCATGAAACCAAAGGCTTCAACAAAATTTTTGAACACAAATGTCTTGTGGATCGCATCGCGCCCATCGGTCATGGCCCAACCATTGGCAAGCAGCGGATCGATCTGTTCCACCCGTTCAGAATCCGTCAGTTTTTCCGTCATTGCTGTTCCTCCATTTCGGTTTTTCGGAAGGGCCCGTAGCTGGTGAGCACCTCGATTTCATGGTCGATCGCATCGCGCTCGGCCTCAAGATATCTGGCCACGGCGTCCCGAAAACCCGGATCGCCAAACCAATGCAACGAATGGGTTGGCACAGGCAGATAACCCCGGGCCAGCTTGTGTTCGCCTTGCGCGCCCGCTTCGACCTTTTCCAGCCCATGGCGGATCGCAAAATCGATTGCGCGATAGTAACACAGTTCAAAATGCAGGCAGGGGTGATGTTCGGTACAGCCCCAATAGCGGCCAAAAAGCGTATCGCGCCCGATAAAGTTCAACGCCCCGGCAATGGGCTGCCCGTCGCGCAGTGCAAGCACCATCAGCATTTCGTCTCTTAGCGTTTGATGGGCCCGGTCAAAAAAGTCGCGTGTCAAATAAGGCGTGCCCCATTTGCGCGCGCCTGTGTCTTGATAAAACTGCCAGAACGCATCCCAATGGGCAGGCTGTATATCATCGCCCGTTAGCTCAATAATCTCGCCGCCGAAACTGTTCGCGGTGACGCGTTCCTTGCGCATATTCTTGCGCTTTCGGCTTGAGAGTGAGCCCAAGAAAGCATCAAAATCCGCATAACCATCATTGACCCAATGAAACTGCTGCGACGTACGGGCCAGCAGGCCCATTTCAGCCCCTGCGATGGCTTCGGCCTCGGTGCAAAATGTGGCATGTACGGATGACAGATCATTGTCGGCGGCAATTTGCACCGCCCCTTGCACCAATGCAGACATGCCCACGGTTTCAAAGCCGGGGCGTGTCAGAAACCGGCGCCCTGTCGCAGGGGTAAAGGGGACGGCAATCTGCAATTTAGGGTAATACCGCGCGCCCGCGTTTTCATAGGCATGGGCCCAATTATGATCAAAGATGTATTCGCCTTGGCTATGGCCTTTGGCATAAAGCGGGGCGACCGCGATGACCTGATCGTCTTGCCTGGCTTGCAAATACCGCGGCTGCCAGCCCGTGCCAGGCCCGACCGATCCGCTTTCTTCAAGCGCGGTTAGAAACCGATGCGTGGTGAATGGATCAATGGCCCGGCCTTTTGCCGCTTCGGGGCAGGCGCAGGCGTCCCAATCGGCAGGATCGATCCCGCTGATGCTGGGAAAGGCAGAAATGTCGATAGCTGCGTCGCTCATATCGTGCAACTTGTGCGCCCAAGCGGCGAGGTCAAGCCAGATATCCTTCAAAGGTGACATTATCAACGATTTGCCGTGCGGCTGCCTCGGCCTGCGAGGATCTGATCGTCCAGCAAAGAATATGGGCACCCTGGGATTTTAGTGCCGCAACACGCGGGCGCCGCAGGTCAGTGGCTTCATGGCTGATGAAACAGGCGCCCACCCTGTCGTAATCGGGGATCTCGCGCAGGATGTCGCGGGTTTCTTCGGGCACTTCGGGCCAGAATTGTGCAAGATAGCTGGATGTGGTGATGCCGCGCGGGATATCCGGGGCGAATTTGGCACAAGCGGCCACGCTATGGGGATTGAATGACATCAGGGCAACGTCGCCAACATAACCGCGCAATGCATCGCATGTCGCTTGCTCAAGCGGGCCGACATTTGGGCCCATGGCCCCGTCCTGATCCTTGATTTCAATCAGCAGCGGCACTTGTCCGTCGACTACTTCCAAAACGGTTTCAAGGGCTGGGATCGTGCCGGTATCATCGGTTAGCGGAATGGCTTCCAGCGCTGCGCGGGTCTTGTGACGCACCGGTCCGGCCTCGGCCGTCAGCCGGTCAAGCGTGTCATCGTGAAAGACCATGGCATGCCCGTCGCTGGACAATTGCAGATCAATCTCAATGCCATACCCGGCAGCGATGGCTGCCTTGATCGCGGCAAGACTGTTTTCCACCCGCCCGGATTTGCGGTCATGCAAGGCACGATGCGTGATCGGGCGGGCAAAAAAGGCGGGTGGCAGGCTCATTTGATCTGAAAGATCGCTTCGATTTCGACAGCAACACCCAGCGGAAGGCTTGCCGCGCTGACGGCTGCACGGGCATGGCGACCTTTGTCGCCAAGAGCTGCGACAAAGAAATCTGACGCACCATTGATCACGCGCGGCTGATCTACGAAATCCGGGGTCGAATTGACAAAGCCGGTCAGTTTGACCACCCGGACCAGCCGGTCGATATCGCCATCACATGCGACTTTCAGTTGGGTCAGCAGCGAAATGGCGCAAAGCTTTGCTGCTTCTGCCCCTTGTTCAAGGGTGAACGTATCACCCACGACACCTTTGACGGGGCCATTTTCATCCTGGCTGATTTGCCCTGACACATAGACCATCCCGTCCACTGTGACGAAGGGTAGATAATTGCCCGCCGCTTTGGGGGCCGCGCCGATATCGGGCAGGGTGACGCCAAGTTCAGCCAGTTTGGTTTCAATCGCAGACATTGCATTTCTCCTGTCGTTTGACCGGACGCTAACGGGACGCGCGCCAGGGTGCAATCAGGACTCGCGGAAGGCCTTTGCGAAATAATCCGACAAGGGTTTGATCAGAAAATTCATCGGCGTGCGGTCAGCGGTCCGAACAAATGCTTCAACCGGCATGCCCGGGATCAGCGTCATGTCCGAGGGCAGACGATCAATCTCACCGGGGTCCAGCTGCACCTCGGCCCGATAATAGGACTGCCCGGAATTTTCGTTCTCGAACGCATCTGCGGAAATAAGCGTGACCTTGCCCTTTAATTCCGGTGTGCGCCGTTGGTCAAAGGCGGAAAAACGCAAAGTGACCTCTTGGCCCAAGAAAATCTGATCAATGTCGATAATCTCAACCTGTGTAGCGATGACCAGAGGCCGATCTTGTGGGATCAGAAACAGCACCGGATCAGCTGGCAGGATCACCGATTGCTGGGCAAAGACCTGCAGCCCGTAAACGATGCCCGAAACCGGGGCGCGGATATCCAAACGGTCAAGCTGGCGGGTCAGGGTACGGCGACGTTCTGAAAGCTCCAGCTCATTATATTGCAGGTCACGCAGGGTCGAAATTGCATCTTCGCGGCGTGTGGACGAAAGGCCAAGGATCTGAATCTCAATCTCGGTCATCCGCTCGGCGGCTTGGGCGGCTTGGGCGGTTAGTTCGCCGGCGCGGCCCAAAAGGCTGGCTTGTTCACGCTGTAAGGCCAGAACCCGGCTGGCTTGGGCCAGGCCCCGGTCTAACAGGCTTTGCTGATCCAGCAATTCTTGTGCGATCAGGTCGCGCTGCGTGGCCAGGGCGGTTTGTTGGGCCTGAATGCCCGCCAATTGACTGGCGATCTGCGCGCGCTGCTGCGTGAGCTGCTCAGCTGATCGGAGATTGCTTTCAAGCCGCGCCTCAAACAGCCGGTCCTGCCCGGCCATCAGGGCGGCGATATCGCGGTTGCTGGCTTCAAGCAATATCGGATCATAGGTCACATGATCTGCACCGTCGCGCTCGGCCTCAAGCCGCCCGCGCCGGGCGACCAGCTCGAAAAGCTGCCCTTCGACGACGGCCAGTTCTGATTGCAGCACAGTCGGGTCAAGGCGCAGCAGCAGGTCGCCAGTAGCGACGCTGTCGCCCTCATCAACCAGGATCTCGTCGACCACGCCGCCGTCGGGATGCTGTACAATCTGGCGGTTGCGATCGACTTCAATCTGGCCAGAAGTGATCAGCGCCCCGGTGATCTGGGCGGTGACGGCCCATGTGCCAAATCCGCCGACCAGTACGGTCAATGTCAGAAGGCCGATAAACAGATGGCGGCTGGCCGACCAGCGTTGCTGGGGTGTCTGGGTCATTGCACACCCCCCGCTTTGCCTGCGTTGCGTTTGATTTCAGAGTGGTTTTTGACCATCTCAGCTAAAACATCATCCTTGGGCCCAAAGGCGCGCCGGGCGCCGTTTTCAATGACCAGCAAAGTATCGCATTCCTGTATGGCAGCGGGTCGGTGGGCCATGATAAAGACAATTTTGCCTTCGGATTTCAGCGTTTTGATCGCTTTGTTCAGGGCAATTGATCCGTCATTATCGAGGTTCGAATTCGGCTCATCCAGAACCAGAACGACCGGATCACCATACATCGCACGGGCCAGGCCGATCCGCTGTATCTGCCCGCCGGACAGACGCCCCGTGCTGGCCGACACCCGGGTGTCATAGCCATCGGGCAGATTCAGGATCATGTCATGCGCGGCAGCCTTTTGGGCGGCGGCGACGACGGCAGCATCATCGGGGGTCATCGACATCCGCGCTATGTTCTCTTTGATCGTACCGTCAAACAGCTGCACCCGCTGCGGCAGATAGCCGATATGCTGGCCCAGAACATCCGGATCATATTGATCAAGCGCAGCACCATCCAATCGGACCTTGCCCGCCGCGGGCCGCCAAACGCCGGTCAGCACGCGGGCCAATGTGGATTTCCCCGCGCCGGACGTACCAATAACGCCGACCGCCTGGCCTGGTTTGATATCAAAGCTGATCAGGCGCAGGGCGGCCTGCTGCTCACCCGGGGGCACGACCGTGACTTGCTCGGCGACCAGCCGCGCTTTGGGTTGGGGTAACGCGGTGCGCGGCGCCTCGGGTGGGATATGTCCCAACAATACCGATAGTTTACGCCAGCCTTCGCGGCCACGTTGAAAGACGGGCCATTGTCCGACAATCATTTCAAGCGGGGCCAGCGCGCGACCCAGCAAAATGGACCCAGCAATCATCGCACCGGGCGATAGCTGATCGGTCAGGACAAGATAGGCGCCAACACCCAGCATGGCCGATTGCAGGAAGAGGCGGAATGACTTTGTGCTGGCCGTGAAAGTACCTGCGGTATCGGCAGATTTAATGGTCGCATCCAGGGACGCGCCACGCGCGACCTGCCACCTGTCAAAGGCGGCATTTCGCATACCCAGCGAATGGACCATCTCGCTTTCATTGCGGATCTGGGCGCCCAGTTGTTCAGAGGCAAAGCTGGCGGCATTGGCTGCTTCAAGGGACTTGCGTGTGGTGAACTGGTTCAGAATAGCGATGATCAACAAGATCGCAGCACCAACAACGGCCAGAAGGCCCAAAAGCGGGTGGAAAATGAAGATACCCAGAAAAAATAGGGGTGCCCAAGGCAGATCAAAGACCGCCATCAAAGCAGGCGACGTAATCAGGCGCTGCACCGCCTCAAGATCACGCAGACCGGTTGCGGCCTCTTTGGGGGCCCGGTTCAATGTGGTTGCCTGTAACGCGGCGCCAAAAACGCGCCTGTCCATCCGGGCCTGAAAGCGGGCACCGACCCGGGCCATAACCCGGCCGCGCACGAAATCAAGGATGCCCATCATCCCGTAAAGAAAGGCCACCAGCACCGAAAGGGTCATCAAAGTCTCAAACGACCGCGAGCTTAGCACACGATCATAGACGTTCAGCATATAAAGCGGCCCGGTCAGCATCAGCAGGTTCACGAAAAAGCTGAAGATACCCACGACCCAGTAAAGGGCGCGGCTTTCGCGGCGGGCTTCACGCAGTTCTGCCCGACCTTTGGCTGTCATTTCATCAGACATAAATTACGGGCGCCCCCAACGGTCTTTGCCTCACGCGACCCGATATAGCATAAATGATCATGGTTAATAGCCTCTCAGCGCGCCTGGGTGTTCCGATAAAAGATTGATCAGATTGCAGAATCGCCGCAATGATGGGGGATGCGACCTATCTTAATCTCACTTTCGCTTGCTGTTGGTCTGGTGTCGGGGGCCGTTACGGCGGATACATTTGACGGCGTCTATAAGCAGACCGAACATTCCGAATGCTCTTTGGTTGGTGTCGATGGCGGATCGTTAAAGATCGAAGAGAGCATATTTTATGGGGTCGAGGTTGCGTGCATCATGGCTCGCCCGGTCGATATCAACGATATGGATGCCACGATGTTCTATATGGAATGCTCGGATGAAAGCACGACCTGGACGGAACGCGCCATCCTCATGAGCGACGCCGAAAAGACCGGCATCTACATGATCTGGGATGGCTACGCCTTTCATTATGACCGCTGCGAAGAGGGCGAGTATTAGGCGCACCCCTCCGGCTTAGTTTTGCGCGGCCGCATCGCTTAGGATCGTGCTAAGCAGGTTCAAAATCTCACCATCTGCGATCACCCCGCCGTCACTTTGCAGCACGCCTGCTGTGGCTGGCTGTTCGGGGATGGACATGGGCAAGGGGGTTGGCGTTTTGCCTTCCAACACCCGTACCATGGTTTCATGCCAGATCGTGGCGGGCAGACCGCCGCCCGTGACGCCGGTCAGCGGGCTGTTATCATCATAGCCCATCCAAACACCGGTGACATAGTCGCCCGTAAAGCCGATAAACCAGGCATCCCGCGATGAATTGGTTGTGCCGCTTTTGCCAGCGATTTGCCAGCCATCGATACGGGCGCGTCTGCCCGTGCCCTCTTCGACAACTTTTGTCATCATCCAGGTCAATTCACGCGCGGCGCGTTCCTGAATGATGCGCTCGCCGATCCCGGTGCCGGTGGTATCCACAAGGGACTCGGTGTCGCCCTGAAAGCGCAGATCGGTCAGGCCATAGGGCACCACTGCGGAACCGCCGTTCAAGATACCGGCATAGGCGCCGGTCATCTCAAGCAGGTTGCTTTCTGACACTCCCAAGGCAAGGGCGGGCCCGGCGGCCAGATCGCTATCGATACCAAAACCGGTAGCGACATTGCGAACCAGCTCGCGGCCGACATCCTCGGACAGGACAATCGCGGGGATATTGCGGCTGGCTTTCAACGCGTCGATCAATGAGACCGGGCCAACAAATTCGCGGTCGTAATTTGAGGGACACCAATCAGCCGATCCACGACGGGACCAGCAAATTGGCGCATCATCAATCATCGCATAGGGGGACATGCCAAGATCAAGCGCGGTGGCATAGATAAATGGTTTGAACGATGACCCTGTTTGGCGCTGGGCCTGGGTGGCACGGTTGAAAGCACCGGTTTCCCCCAGATTGCGGCCGCCCACCATTGCACGGACGGCGCCATCGGCGGACATGACCACAATCGCGGCCTGGGCCTCAGACCCTTCGCGCACTTGGTTTTCAAAGACGCTCAGCATGGCTTCCTCAGCAGCGGCCTGAATGTCCTTGTCCAATGTGGTGCGGATCATGACGTCTTCGGTGGTTTCGCTGGTCAGGAAGGCCGGGGTGCTGCGCATGACCCAATCGGCAAAGAACGTGGCGGTATTGGCGCGGGCGGTGGCAGATAGGGTGGCCGGGTTGGCCTGGGCCTCTGCGGCCTCAGCGGCGGTCAGATAGCCCTGTTCCTCCATCAGGCGCAGCACGGTCGCAGCACGATCCTGGGCGCGCTGTAGATTGCGGGTCGGGGCGTAGCGGGACGGGGCGGGCAGCAGACCTGACATCATTGCGGCCTGCTGTGGGTTCAATTCCGCAGCAGAGCTACTGAAATACCGTTGGGCTGCGGCCTCAAACCCGCGGGCACCGGCGCCAAGATAGGCGCGGTTCAGATAGATGGTCAGGATTTCGTCCTTGGTATAGGCGATTTCCATACCGACGGCATAAACAGCCTCGCGGGCTTTGCGCCAAAGGGATCCTTGGCGGCAGTCATTCTCGTACGCGGCCTCATCTTCCCACTGGGACGGATCAAAAGGCACACCAAGGCAAAGCAGCTTGGCTGTCTGCTGGGTCAGGGTCGATCCGCCATTGCCGGACAAGGGGCCGCGCCCGGCGCGCAGATTGATGCGAACGGCCGAGGCAATGCCGCGCGGGGAAATGCCAAAGTGACGGTAAAAGCGTTTGTCCTCACTGGCGATAACGGCATTGCGCAGGTGGGGGGACACGGTTTCAGTCGTGATCTTGCCGCCGAACTGATCACCACGCCATGCAAAGATATCACCGCGCAGATCAGTCATCGTGACAGAACCACGGGCACGGCCATCAAGCAATTCATCGACAGGGGGCATCTGGCTTGCGAAATAAAGCGAGAAGCCCGCGATGATCAGACCGGTCACAAGACTGACGCGCCAAGCAAAGGCCCACATGATGCGGATGGTCCAGCGGATCGGCAAAAAGATCCAGCCCAGCAGGCCCGTCGGCTTGGCACGCTTTTTGGGAGCCGCCTTGCGGCGGGGGGCCGGTTTGGGCTTTTTCTTGGGGGCAGGCTTCTTCTTGGCCGTTGCATTGGCCGGATAGCGCCGTTCGGCCACCAAAGGCGACCGTTTCTTGCCATTTCCACTCATGTTCCGCTCGACTGACTGTTGCGTCTGTTTTTTGGCATCATAGCCTGTCCCGTTAAGAATGTAGAGCGCGATGAGTCGCTCATATCAGGTTTTTATACTGATTAATATTTGGGCGAATATGCTTATTTGTGCAAAAATTGTGCATACATGCCTACAGAAACGGCATTTGGAAGGTGCGGTAACCTTGCTCCGCGCGGGGGGACGCGGTTTGTCTGCGATTGCAAGAAAGTCTTATGCAAAAAGGACTGGTAGTGAAAATTGCAAGGGGAAGAACGTGAAACTCATCATTGCAACAATCAAGCCGTTTAAGCTCGAAGAGGTGCGCGAAGCGCTGACCTCAGTCGGTGTGCGCGGCATGATGGTGTCTGAAATCAAGGGCTTCGGCTCGCAATCTGGTCACACGGAAATTTATCGCGGGGCGGAATACGCTGTGAATTTCGTGCCGAAGGTCAAACTTGAGATCGTCGTGCAAGACAGCATGGCTGACCAGGTTGTATCAACCATCGCTTCCACCGCCAAAACCGAGAAAATCGGTGACGGCAAGGTATTCGTTCTCGACGTGGAAAGCGCCCTGCGGGTGCGGACCGGCGAGACCAATGATGACGCGCTGTAAATAGCGTAACGAGGGACAAAACTATGAAACTGAATAAACTCCTTATTGCTGGCGCGGCGCTGACCCTGCTGCCGTCGTTGGCCATGGCGCAGGATGCCGCGCCGGGCTTTGACGAGATCGGCCCGTATATCATGACAACCTTGCTGTTCCTTGTGGGCGGTTTCTTGGTATTCTGGATGGCCGCCGGCTTTGCGATGCTTGAAGCAGGTTTGGTGCGTTCCAAAAACGTGACGACACAGCTGACAAAGAACGTCGCGCTGTTCTCGCTGTCAGCCATCATGTACTGGCTGGTTGGTTTCAACCTGATGTACCCAGGCGATGCCTGGATTGCTGAGGGTTTCTTTGGAACTTTCGCAATCACATCGCTTGAGCCCGTAGGCCTTGATGCTGCAGACGCAGCGCTCGACTATGCTTCAGTTGCATCTGACTTCTTCTTTCAGTTGATGTTCTGCGCGACAACAGCGTCGATCGTGTCAGGCACATTGGCTGAGCGTATCAAGCTGTGGCCGTTCCTGATCTTTACTGTGATATTGACTGGTCTGATCTACCCAATCGGCGCGAGCTGGCAGTGGGGCGGTGGCTTCCTGTCTGAAATGGGCTTCTATGACTTCGCTGGCTCGACTGTTGTGCACGCAGCTGGTGGGTTCGCAGCTCTGGCAGGTGCGATCGTCCTTGGCGCGCGTATCGGCAAGTATAAAGACGGCATGGTTATTCCGATGCCAGGCTCGAACCTTGCGCTGGCCACTTTGGGTACATTCATCCTGTGGATGGGTTGGTTTGGCTTCAACGGCGGTTCGCAGCTGGCAGCTGGTACTGTTGGCGATATCACCGACGTTGGCCGTATCTTTGCTAACACCAACATGGCCGCTGCAGCTGGTGCGATTGCTGCCTTGGTCATGACATCCGTCCTGTACAAAAAGCCTGACCTGACGATGGTGCTGAACGGCGCTTTGGCCGGTCTGGTTTCGATTACAGCCAGCCCGCTTGAGCCTGATCTGTTCGGCGCTCTGTGGATCGGTGCTGTTGGCGGTATCATCGTCGTCTTCGCTGTGCCTTTCCTGGACAAGCTGAAAATCGATGACGTTGTTGGCGCGATCTCGGTCCACATGGTTGCCGGTTTCTGGGGCACAATCGTTGTGCCAGTCTACGCAGACGCCAGCTTTGTCACGCAGTTCATCGGCTTCGTGGCCATCGGCGGCTTCACCTTCGTGGTCAGCCTTGTTGTCTGGGTCGTGCTGAAAGGTGTCATGGGCATCCGCGTCTCAGAGCAGGCCGAGATCGATGGCCTGGATATGTCCGAGCTTGGGATGGAAGCCTATCCTGAATTTGCTAAGGGCTAATCCCAGCCACATAAACTGATAGAAACCCGGGCGTCCGCGCCCGGGTTTTTTTGTGCGTCATAGCGGTTTTACGACATATCGGGTTCTCGTCGAATATTATTCGAATAAATGCTCATAATGCGCAAAAATACACCATAATATTGTGGTGAACCCAGCTAATCTGCGGCAGAATTTCCACCACGCGCCCGATATCGTCCACCTATCACGATTCCCCCCTGCCCGGAGCCCAGCGATGATCCAGACCCCTTATCTTCTCTTTCTTGGCGATGCCCCCGACCAACTTGCAGCCAAGGTGGCCCAAGGTATCAAAGACTGGCGCCCCGAAAACGCCGTTGGCCAATTTCGCATGGAAGGCTGCGGCGCTGATCTTGGGATCACCGATATGTCGCTTGCCGATGCCAAAGCGGCTGGCGCCAAAACGCTTGTGATCGGCGTGGCCAATCGTGGCGGTGTCATTTCGGATGCTTGGAAAAAGGTGCTCGTGGAAGCATTGCAAATGGGTTTTGATATTGCCTCGGGTCTGCACAATCTTTTACGCGACGAGGATGAGCTGGTCGCCGCAGCCCGCGTGAATGGTCGCACCCTGTTTGATGTGCGCATCCCCTCGGTCGCCTATCCGATCGCGAATGGCAAGAAGCGGACCGGCAAGCGGTGTCTGGCCATCGGCACCGATTGTTCGGTGGGCAAGATGTATACCGGCATGGCCATGGACGCTGAGATGCAAAAGCGGGGCCTGAAATCCACGTTCCGCCCCACGGGTCAGACTGGCATTCTGATCACCGGTGGCGGCGTGCCTTTGGATGCGGTGATCGCTGATTTTATGGCTGGTGCTGTCGAATATCTGACCCCTGACAATGACCCGGATCACTGGGATCATATCGAAGGGCAGGGCAGCCTGTTTCACGTCTCTTATTCCGGCGTGACCATGGCGCTGATCCATGGCGGCCAGCCCGACGCGCTGATCCTGGCCCATGAGCCAACGCGCACCCATATGCGCGGCCTGCCCGAATATGATTTGCCGAGCCTTGAGGCGCTGCGTGATAGCGGCCTGGCCATGGCGCATATTGCAAACCCCGCCTGCAAGGTGGCCGGTATTTCGGTCAACACCCAGCACATGAGCGAGGACGAAGCGCTTGCCTATCTGGCGGAAGTAGAGGACCGGATGGGTCTGCCCACGGTCGACACCTACCGGCAGGGGGCCGGGCGTCTGGTGGACGCGATCTTGGCGCTATAGGGTCGGGCCGATGACCATTGAAGTGCAACATGACGTCTTCCGGCTGGCGCAGGCGTTTACGATCAGCCGCGGCTCACGCATGCAGGCGGATGTTTTGACCGTCACCGTGAACGAGATCGGCCGTGGTGAATGCGTGCCCTATGCCCGCTATGATGAAACGATGGACAGTGTCACGGCCCAGATCGAAGGGCTACCGGCAGATCTGACGCGCACGGCCTTGCAAACGCTGCTGCCCGCTGGGGCTGCCCGCAATGCGGTCGATTGCGCCCTCTGGGATTTTGAGGCGAAACAGGCGGGCAAACGGATCTGGGATTTGCTGGACATGGCCAAGCCGGGCCCGGAAGTCACGGCCTATACGCTGTCGCTTGATACGCCCTATGCGATGCAGGCGCAGGCCGCCGCCAATGCGCATCGCCCCTTGCTCAAGATTAAGCTCGGCACGCCTGATGATATGCCCCGGCTTGAGGCGGTCCGCCGCGGTGCGCCAGATGCGCGGATCATCGTCGATGCCAATGAAGGGTGGACCGCCGAGGTCTACGCCGATCTTGCCCCCCATCTGATCCGGCTGGGGGTGCAGATGGTTGAACAGCCTTTGCCCGCAGGCGAGGATGACATGCTGGGCGAGATCGCGCGCCCACTGCCGGTCTGCGCCGATGAAAGCTGCCATGATCGCGTCAGTCTTCCTGGGTTGAAAGGCAAATATGACCTGGTCAACATCAAGCTGGACAAGGCAGGCGGGCTGACCGAAGCGCTGGCGCTGAAGCGCGAGGCAGCGGCAGCGGGCTACGGGATCATGGTCGGCTGCATGGTTGGATCGTCCCTTGCCATGGCACCTGCGACGCTACTGGCGCAAGGGGTGGCCTTCACCGATCTTGATGGGCCGCTTTTGCTGGCCGAAGACCGGGACCCGCCTTTGGTTTTTGATGCGCAAGGGGTCCATCCGCCAGATGCGGCTTTGTGGGGATAAACCGTGGTAACTTTGCCTGCATCGCAGCCTGATCCTGTGCATATGGGCGCTGAAACCTGCCAACTGTTCGCTTGACGTCGCACCCATTTCCGCCGACTTACCTAAAAACATCCGCAGCAGGAGCTAAACATATGACTCGTACAGTTTACGTTAACGGCGCGTACCTTCCCGAGGCAGAGGCGAAAATCTCGGTCTTTGATCGTGGATTTCTGATGGCCGATGGCGTGTACGAAGTCACGTCGGTACTGGATGGGAAGCTGATCGATTTTGCGGGTCATGCCAAACGGTTAGAGCGGTCATTGTCCGAGCTGGACATGCCGCAGCCAGCGTGTCTGCCGGACCTTTTGGACATTCACCGCGAATTGGTGCGGCTCAATGAGATCGACAAAGGCTTGGTCTATCTGCAGATCACCCGCGGTGCCCCGGATGATCGCGACTTTGCCTTCCCAGACCCTGAAACCACTGCCCCGACTGTTGTTTTGTTCACCCAGAACAAACCAGGATTGTCCGATAATCCGGCCGCGAAAAAAGGGATCAAGGTGATCTCAATCGAAGATCAGCGCTGGGCGCGCCGTGATATCAAAACGGTGCAGCTGCTCTACCCGTCGATGGGCAAGATGATGGCCAAGGCGGCAGGTGCAGATGATGCCTGGATGATTGAGGATGGGGCGGTCACCGAAGGCACGTCAAACAACGCCTATATCATTAAAAACAACACGATCATCACGCGCCACCTTGGCAATGAAATTCTGCATGGGATCACCCGCGCTGCCGTTTTGCGTTTCGCCAAAGAAGCGCAGATGAAGGTCGAAGAGCGCAGCTTTACCATCGCCGAGGCGCAAGAGGCGGATGAGGCCTTTATCACCTCAGCCAGTACATTTGTGATGCCCGTGGTTGAGATTGATGGCACCGCGATTGGTGCGGGAACACCCGGCCCGGTGGCTGCCCGGTTGCGGGAAATTTATCTGGATGAAAGCCGTAAAGTCGCGGTTTAACGGGCAGTCCCGTCACGCGCTGCGAAACTGGTGTTAATCCCTTATTTGACAGGGCTACGGGCGATATGTCGCCCGTACAGAATGCGTACAGAACCTGTACATACACCAAGGCCCGTTTTTGCCGCCGAACGTCGCGCGCGTTGCACGCCCTTTCTGCCCGGTTCTACATCCTCTGGCCAAGGCGCGTGGCGGTCGTTAACATCCGGCAAAAAGCAGACGGGATCTTTTTGTGAGTAGTAATATCAAGCGGCCATTGACGCTTCGCGATGTGTCCGAGGCGTCTGGGGTCAGTGAAATGACCGTGAGCCGGGTGCTTCGCAACAAGGGCGATGTCAGCGCAGCAACGCGCCAAAAGGTGCAGGATGCGGCCAAGCAGCTTGGCTATGTTCCCAACAAGATTGCAGGCGCCCTGGCCTCGCAGCGGGTCAATCTGGTGGCTGTGATTATTCCGTCTCTTAGCAACATGGTCTTTCCCGAAGTCCTGTCCGGTATCTCGGAAACGCTGGAAGACACGGGGCTGCAACCTGTTGTGGGCGTGACTGATTACATGCCGGAAAAGGAAGAAAAGGTCCTGTTTGAGATGCTGTCCTGGCGTCCATCCGGGGTTATCATCGCGGGGCTTGAGCATTCAGAAGCCTCGGACGCGATGCTGCGCCGGTCGGGCATTCCCGTTGTTGAGATCATGGATGTCGATGGCGAGCCGGTGGACACCTGCGTTGGAATTTCGCACCGCAGGGCCGGGCGCATCATGGCCGAAGAGATCATCAAAGCCGGGTATAAACGCATCGGGTTCATGGGCACCAAAATGCCGCTGGATCACCGTGCCCGAAAACGGTTTGAAGGCTTCACCCGCACCCTGGCGCAGGCCGGGGTCGAGATTGCCGATCAGGAATTCTATTCCGGCGGTTCGGCCCTTGCCAAGGGCCGCGAGATGACCGCCAAGATGATTGACCGGACCCCTGATCTGGATTTTCTTTATTATTCAAACGATATGATCGGCGCGGGTGGTCTGCTTTATTTGCTGGAAAAGGGCATGGATGTGCCCGGGCAGATTGGGCTGGCGGCCTTCAATGGCGTTGAACTGCTTGACGGTTTGCCCCGCCAACTGGCGACGATGGATGCCTGCCGCCGCGATATCGGGATCAAAGCCGCCCAGATTATCGCCGCTCGCAATCAAGATGATGCACCGGTCGATGAAACCGTCATTGCCCTGAGCCCCGTTTTGCAGTTTGGCACAACGCTGCGCCGGTAGAACTAAGAAAAAAGGCGCCAGCCCTTGGGGGCGGCGCCTTCGTCAGGCTTGGGGTGATTTACAGCCCCAGTTTTGAGTTCTGGTCATATGAGACCACAACATTGTTCATGCGCGCCTCGATCCCGAGAAAGGCGAAGAAGACGCGTTGACGCTCTGCCTCGTTCAATGTTTCGCCGGCTGCGGCGCGGGCCAGGAATGGCTGGATATTTTCCCACTCTTCAACAACGAATTGCAGACCGTCTTCGATCTTTTGCGATGGGGGTGGGCGGACGCCAACGCTTGGCATGCCGTTGCGCAGGGCGGCCAGTGTATCGCCAAACAGGGCGCTGGATTCCGCAAGATCCGCCTTTGCAGCATCGACCGCGATACCAGAGGCAATCAGACAGATATCTTTGGACATGCGTGCAGCCAGCATCCGCTGACGGCCAGCCAGATCGATCAGCAGCGCATCGGCATGCAGCAATGCGACCGGATCGGCATATTGGCCGGTGATCTCGGCCACCAGGATATTCGCAGTTTCGAGCAAGGGCTCGCTTTGTTCGGCAAGTGATTGGATACGTGCATTGTCATTGCCTGCAACAGGTGTGGCGCGCGCTTCGTCTAGAAGGGGCTCCCAAGCGTTGTCCAGTTCTTCGATGACCTGCAGTGTTCTGGACCGTGTTTCTTCGCCCAGGATGCCCATGCGGGCGTTTCCATATAGCAATGCGTCATTGATGACGCTGAACTGGTCGGCTGAGACCTGCAGCACGGCCTGGCTTTCGCGGACTGAGATGCCGGAATTAAGGTTGCAGGCGGATGCGATGATCCGCTGGCTGAGCGTACTCAGCTGACCGGCTACGTTAATCCGTTCGCTGGCCCCAACATCGGATGCAATGCTTTGGGCCTGTGCGCCTGTGCAGAGGGCGCATGCTATCGCTGCAACAGAGACGAACCGGCGCGCTGCGGTCCGGGTGCGTTTCCCCAAGGGGGTCTGCATTCTTCTATCAACAGTTGAATTTCGCATTTTGAGCCCTTCTTTATGGTGTGCCGTGTTCGTAGATTGAACCGGCGCTATGCTTTTTGAACACAGCGCCGGTGCGGTTCAGTTTTGTAAAAGGGGGCATCAGCCCCCTTGATGGGATGGATTAAGCGGGTGCTTTGATCCAGATTTCGACGCGACGGTTGATCCGGCGCCCTTCTTCGCTGCTGTTGCAGCCAGAAGGCGCGATTTCACCGTAACCGACAGAGCTGATGTCGATATTCGACAACCGCCCGCCAGATGTTTCGCGCAGTTCGTTTGCGACCTGCCCAGCACGTTGCTGTGACAAAGCCAGGTTGCCGTCAAATTGACCAACTGTATCAGTGAACCCAACCACCAGAATTTCGGTGCCGGAAGGCTGTGTTTCGAGATACTCGATCAAACGGTCTTTATCGATGCGTCCCCGCTCGTCCAGCTGGGCTGAACCTGTGCGGAAGCGGAATGTTGTGGACAGCCGGTCATAGTCGACCATCTGGCTGAGCATCTGGCGCATGAACCCGGCTTCATAAGCGTCGGCATTTGGGTCCAGCAGCGAACGTGCACGGTCGCTTTCCAGCGACTGTTCGCGCCGGTCAACGGCGAAACCGATAAAGCCCGCTTTGCCGATGATGCTGTCGGCTGCATCCGATGTTGCGTAGTCAAGGAAACTACGCCCATCATCGCTGAGCGTGTCTTCACGCGAATAGAGATACAGACGGCGCTGCAATGCGTATTCCTCGGTCCGGGCCGAGAACGCGTCAGGCGTTGTTTCGATGCCGCATTCGTTGACGAATGTCAGCGCATTGGCGCCGCGCTGGAAGGCGTAGCCGACATAGGAAATCGCGCCTTCGGTTGTGTTCACAACCTGAGAAGCATCGCTGTTTGTTGAAACGATCACCGCGCCAGCTGGGAGCGCCGCGACGCTTTCGCCGAAGATACGATCTTCAAAAACGGCCCGCGTACCAGATCCTTCTGCACGGGAGACAACAGTGATCGGCAGATTGGGCCCACCAACTGCGGACCAGTTCGTGATCTGGCCGGAATAGATTTGCCGAACCTGCTCGGCTGTCAGGCTTTCGATTGGGTTTGCGGGGTTGGTCACCAGAACAAGGCTGTCCACCGCAACGATATGTTCTTGCGAAGGGCTGACCATGTTGCCGGCGCCGCTATCCCGCAGATCGCGCGCTTCTTGCGGGCGAATGCGGCGTGATGACATGCCGACTTCAACCTGCTGATCAAGCAATTGTGCGAAACCGTCGCCGGATGTGGTGGAAGACACAAGGATCGAGCCTAGCTCTTCGCCGAAACCTTCATCGCCGATCAGCTCGGCCAGGACATCATCGCCATTCCCTGTGTTCAGGATGTCTGCGGCCGCGCCGATGGACCCGGCATACCCTTCCAGAAGAAGTGGCATCAGACCAAGACCAACAGTGTCAGACCCACCGATTTTCACGTCAGCATCGCCGCCACCAAGATCAGGGCAGGCCGCGCCTTCGCAGTTCACCCGGCTTGCCGAAACACGCAATTCACCAAGTGCTGTTGCGATGACATAAGAATTGTCAACAAAATCGATGAAGTTACCGCTCATGTTCACGGTACCATCGCTGGATCTTAGGGTCACTTCCTGTGCTGTTGCCGATGTCGACATTGCGAGGGCTCCGACCAGCGCAAGCACCCCCATTGCGGTGCCATTCCACATATTGCTCATAATTTACTCCTATCCGGGGGTATGGATTGCCGTCTGTGCGCGCACTGGCGGGTCATCAATCCCGGAAATTACTGTTTACGTCTGGTCATATGCATGCGGAATTGTGCGCAAATTTTGGCAAATTTTTTCCAAACCAGAGGCAATCGCGGAAAAAGTTAGCAAAAAGTTAACTGCAGGCGAGGATATCGCCTTTAAGTTGCGTAAACGATTTAAGAACACGTAATTTGTGGAATCAGCGATTGAGCTATCGCCAGACTGTCAGACCATCCGGATGACGTCTTTGTCGATGGCCAGCACATAGCCTTTGCGGGCGATGTTCTTGACCAAAAGTTCGCTCATCATCTGGTTGCCAAGCGTATCGCGCAGCCGCTTGATCCGGGTGGCACCTGCTGCCTCGTCGCAATCTGCCGCGCTACGCCCTGAGATCACACCTTCGATCTCGGCGCCTGTCAGGACCTCGTCATCCATCCGCGCTTCGGCAAGAACAGACAGGGTTTCAATCGCGGCATCGGTCAGCTTGAATTCGAAATCATTCAGATAGACGGCCCGTTGGTCGCGGCTGATCGTCAATGAGTTCACCTCAATCCCTTGCCGTTCAATCCGTCCCATCCGGCGGTTCAGCGCGATCAGCATCACCAGAAAGGCCACAGCGGCGATAAGCAGTGCCGTCGCAAAGATCAGCAGCACGAAAATCACGAACCGATAAGAGGCCAGCGTATCCGAAAACGCGGTGCCCGATCCGGCGAGGATCTCAAGCAGTTTGATTTCGGCATTGCCGGTCAGCGTGTCATTTTCGATAAACAGCCGTTCGACCCGCATGTTGAACGCGTTCGCATCCGGCAGGTTGATGAACAAGAGCACAGCAGCAATGGCAAGGATCAGGACAATTGCCCCAATCCCTGCCACAACAATTTTATTGCCGATTTCGCGCGCTTCAGTAGCGGAGGAAGTATTCACCAGCGCTGTCCCTTCTCTGAGCCAGACCGTCATCTTCAAAGACGCCGACAACGTTCAACAATTGCCAGCCATCACGGGACAGAGCAGAGCGCAACAGGTTTTCGGCGGCGCGTACGCTGCATTCACCAGGCAGCCGCACAACACCGTAATGCAGCCGTAGCGGATTATCTTGCTTGGCCTTGTAATCAGCGTAGCAGGCCGCATGGGCCATACCGGCGCTGAGCCAAATCAACAGAAATGCGGAACAAAGATTTTTCATGATCATAATCTGACCCGAGGATAAGATGATATTCAATAACGCCCCATGTTATCGCGCTTGTCATGCCATAACCATCCCTCGTTATTGCTTGGCTGCAAATTTATTGGGGAAACTCCTTTCATCAACGTCACGAGGCCCCGTTTGGGCGTCACTTGAAAGGATCACCCGATGCTAAAATCAGTTATAACAGCCGTCACCGCATTGTCCCTGGCCACAGCAACACCTGCGGCGGCCAATGGTCTTGATCGCGAAGATGTCGGCAAATTGCTGATCGGCCTGGCTGCGGTCGCCGTTATCGGCTCGGCCCTTGAGAACAGCGACGATAGCGCGGCAACACCTGTCCAACATGGCAATAGCTGGAACGGGATCAATCGCGACAATGACTGGTCCCGCCTGAATTCCAATACCCAGCGTAGCCGCCGCGTTTTGCCCGCCGATTGTCTGCGCCGTGTCGAAACCCGCTTTGGTGTGCAGCGCATGTATGGCCAGCGCTGCCTTGAGCGGAACTATCGCCATGTAAACAGCCTGCCCGAGCGATGCGAGGTCCGGGTCTATAGCAGCAATGGCCCAAGAACGGGTTTTGATCCGGTTTGCCTGCGCGAACGTGGATTTGTTTCGGATCGGCGCAACTAAGGCGCCGTGCAGATGCGCGGCCACTTGCCCCGGTTGCCGCGCAAACTGGTGCTAGGCCTCTCAATGACCATATAGCACCACCGGGGGCAGAGAGGATGGACATGGCTCTCTGCCCCTTTTTTCTTGCAAGCCCCCCGCCTTACTGGTCACAAGCGGCGCATGAACAAACCCGATTTCAGTTTTGAGCAGGCCGCTAAGGCCAAAGGATACCTGTTTATTGCCGGGGTTGATGAAGTCGGGCGCGGACCGCTTGCTGGCCCGGTCTGTGCTGCCGCTGTGATCCTTGACCCAGATAATCTGCCTGACGGTCTCAATGACAGTAAGAAGCTGACTGCGAAAAAGCGTGATGCCCTGTTTGACCAGATCATGGCCAAGGCAGATGTGGCCATTGCCCAAGCCAGCGTAGTAGAGATCGACACCCATAATATCCTGCGCGCGTCGCACATCGCGATGGTTCGGGCCGTTCAGGGATTACGGCAAACCGCCGATCACGCGCTGATCGATGGCAACATGATCCCCCGTGATCTGACGATTTCCGCCGAGACCATCGTGAAGGGGGACGGGCGGAGCCTGTCGATTGCGGCCGCTTCCATCGTCGCAAAAGTGTGGCGCGACCGACACATGGTGGATTTGGCGCAACAGTTCCCGGGTTATGGGTGGGAAAAGAACGCCGGATACCCCACAGCCCAACATAAATTGGGCCTTGAGCAGTTTGGCGTCACACCCCACCATAGACGTTCGTTCAAGCCGATACACAACATCTTGTATCAAGATAAAAGTATAAGTGATTGATTCAATAAAGCTTTTGACAGCGAATCCACTCTGACTCACATTAGAGCCAAGCAAATGAGCGGGATAACCCGCCGGGCTATGAGGCAAGTGATGACGACCAAGACCAAAGTGAAGGGGGCGCAAGCGCTCCCGCTCAATACGATTGTGGATGGTGACTGTATCGAGGTCATGAACAGCCTGCCTGCAGGTTCTGTCGATCTGATTTTTGCAGATCCGCCCTATAACCTGCAGCTGAAAGGCGATCTGCATCGCCCGGATAATTCCAAGGTCGACGCGGTCGATGACGCCTGGGACCAGTTTGACAGTTTCAAAGTTTACGACAAATTCACCCGCGAATGGTTGGCAGCAGCCCGCCGGTTGCTGAAACCAAACGGCGCCATCTGGGTCATTGGCAGTTATCATAACGTGTTCCGCATGGGCGCCGAGCTGCAGAACCAAGGCTTCTGGATCCTCAATGACGTGGTCTGGCGCAAATCCAATCCCATGCCCAATTTCCGGGGCAAACGGCTGACCAACGCACATGAGACCCTGATCTGGGCCTCCAAAGAAGAAGCCAGCAAATACACATTTAATTACGAAGCACTCAAAGCGTTGAACGAAGGCGTTCAGATGCGGTCCGACTGGGTTCTGCCCATTTGCACCGGACATGAACGCCTGAAAAACGACGCCGGCGAAAAAGCACACCCAACCCAGAAACCACAGTCGCTGCTCCACCGTGTTTTGGTGGCCACCACAAATCCTGGCGACGTGGTTCTTGATCCCTTCTTTGGCACCGGCACCACCGGGGCTGTGGCCAAAATGCTGGGCCGGGATTTCATCGGGATCGAGCGTGAAGAGGCCTATCGCAAGGTCGCCGAAAAGCGGATCGCGAATACCCGGAAATTCGACACTGAAGCGCTTGAGGTCAGCCAGTCCAAACGGGCCGAGCCGCGGGTGGCCTTTGGCGTGCTGGTTGAACGGGGCCTGCTGCGCCCGGGTGAAGAGCTTTGGAGCATGAATGGCCGTCACAAGGCAAAGGTCCGTGCTGATGGCACGTTGATCGGTGACGATATCAAAGGATCAATCCATCAGGTCGGCGCCCATCTGGAAGGCGCGCCCAGCTGCAATGGCTGGACCTATTGGCAATTTAAACGCGACGGGCAAAAAGTGCCCATTGATCTGCTGCGTCAGCAGATCCGCTCTGAGATGGCAAAGCACTGACTGTCACAGTCAAGACGCATTCCCAACGTTGATACCGCCGGTGTATGCGGCATCCCTTTCCATGGTGGAAAGGACCGCATGCACTAACTTTATCCCCGCCATCCTGGTGATGGCGGGGTTTTTTTGTTTTGGGAAATGACTAGGCTGGTCTTCGCGCGCCCCATCGGGCTGACAAATCCAATACGACAGATAAAGTAAGCGATCATATGAAATTTCGCCAACCCGCAATGACGTTTGAACCCACACACATGGAACCCTGGGAAAAGCATCTCAGCCTGACAATTGTGCCCGGGCCGTTTGAAAAGCTTGCCCCGCTGATCGCCGGTGTTGTACGCGCCCGTGAATTCGCAATCGGTCGAACGCACGGGGAACGGATGCCACCACTGATGTGGCTGTCCGAAATGCAAAGGCGTGCGCAATCCGGCGAAAAACGTCCCAACGATCCCCCCGGTTGCCCGAAGTTTAATGGCACGTTGATCTGGTCGCCAGCTGAGGCGCCAGACCTGACCGTGGTTGAGCACCCCTTGGACGGCATTACCCGCCCCGAATTTCCGGCAGACCTTGCGCGTGTTTTACCTTCGGCCAAACTGATAACTTTTGACAGCATCATGGAAACCGCACGACGACAGCATCACGGGCTGAAAATCCGTCAAGGTAAATACGTGCTTCGAAAGGCCTTCACAACGATCGGCTTTGAAAAACACCGTTGGGAATGGCATGAGGAAGGCAAGCCAGAGCCGTTTGAAGATTGCGCGCTGTACCAGTCAAGGCAAATCACCGCGCGCTTTAACCGGCCAATCATGACCCGCTACATCAAGAGCTTCGGCATTGATCCAGACAGGTCATTATTCGGGCGGAACTTTAAAGCTTCGCTGCATCTGTGGCCGCTTCCAGACAACGAACCTGCGGCAATCCAGTTCTATTGTACCGACTATGATGATCAGGCGGTACATGCGCGATCATGTGGCTTGCGAAAATACTCTCCGTCTGACCTTGATGACATGTTCGAAGAAGAGAATTTTGAACAGACCGCACTCGATCTGAAAAATATGGATCGTTGGGCAAAGACGATCCAGCAGGCCCGCTGGAAGGCGGGCCAATCTGCAGAGCGCGCCAAAACGCCTTCCGGTCGATTGCGCGCGCAGTGGCGCGTTGTGGATGCGGTAAAGCAAATTCAAGAAGAGGCCCTTGCTGCGGGGCTTGACCCCCACGTCGCGCGTTCCCTTTCCAACACTGGGGGACTCAATGCGGTGATGAAGGAACTGGGAGAAGATACTGAAGCTTATGTAGCGTACCAGGATTGTTACACGAAATAATCATAGGTTCTTTGCCCAGTCCCATGGCAAACGTGCACGCCCACCGACGGAAACGTCTCTCTGGGCCGTTCAATATGCCTATAGCAGGAGAGAGCGATATGAGCGCACGCACCAAAAACAGCCTCGTTACGTTGATTGCCGCCCTTGCGGGCCCCGGGCTCGCGCTGGCGCATAGTGACACGGATAGTGTCGCGGCCAATGCTTTGCTGGAAACACCCCAGATCGTTGACTGCACGCTGGAAAACGGCGATCCGGCGCAATGTGTGGAATATGTCGTCAAATACCTGCCCGACGATCTTGAAATTGGCCCATTCTGCCCGGCCACAACGGGTGATGTTGGCGGCATCTGGGATTGGGACGGCGAAAATCCCGGTCTTTATCGGATCGATGCAGACTATCTGCAAATGCTCGCCGATCAGGGCTATGTCTTCTTTGACGAAAACGGCACCGTGAACGTCTTTGATATCCGGGTCGAGGGGCCAACCGCGCCAAATGAATGTATCTCAGGCTCGGTCGATGAAAGCGTCTCTATGACGGTTCTGATCCCGATGAACCCGGTGATGGCCGACACGCCGACGCCCTTGGGGACCGTGGCCAAAGTCGGACTTGGGGTCGATGGCGTGCCGATCTTTGCGGATGCGCCCTCTGTGCTGGACCGGGGCCATATGCCGGCACTGGATACCTGCGGCGGCCATGTTGACCCCGGCGGCTGGTTCCACTGGCATGCCACAGCGACCGATATCGACACTGTCTTTGAAACGGATGAGGTCGCGGCAAACTGCGCAAATGTTCCCCAAGATCCGGCGGCCCTTTTTGGATATGCCTTTGATGGGTTTGCGATCTATGGCTCGCTTGAGGCTGATGGGACAACGCCCGCCGGGCTTGACGCCTGCGGTGGGCATGTCGGCCCTACCGCTGATAGTGACGCACCCGTCTATCATTATCACGCCAGCGAGACCTTCCCGAACCTGCCGTCCTGTCTGGTTGGGGTCGTCGCGCAGGACAATTTCACCACCACGGCGGCGCAGGGCATCGGGTCCGCCCGGGCCGAGGGCGGTGCCGCACAAGGGCGGCCGGACTTTAGCCAAGCCGCCGCGGCATTGGGGGTAGATGCATCAGCGTTGGAAGAGGCGATGCGCGCCGAAGGCGGACGCGATGCGGACCTGGCCAAAGTCGCCGAACGGCTTGGTGTCACTGTTCAAATGCTTGAAGAGGCCTTGCCCGGCCCCGGTCGTCCGTAACAAGGCCAGACTTGCGCCAGATCAATGTTCGGGGTGTGAACCTATTGCATGGTACATTCAAAGGAGGATGTACCATGCTACCTATCTCATCCGATAAAATCGCCGAAGTCATCATTTTGGCGCGCGAGCTGGACCGCGCCGAGAACGAATTTGACGGGTTCGTCGACAGATTAGCCGAAGACGAACAGGCTGCCTTGGTGGCCGTGTTCTGGGTCGGGCGGGGCAGTTTTGAACCTGAAAACCTGCGCGACGCACTCAACACCGCGACCCAAGAGGCGACAATCCCGACCTCAGAATATCTCAAAGGCTCGCCGCATCTGTCCGATCACCTAGAGGCCGGGCTGGACGCGCTGGGCATTGATCCGTCTGTTGCTGAAGATGATCTGTACTAGCGGCACCTCGTAGGATCGGTTTTAACCCATCAACCAAGGATCGGCTTGGGCTCGGCCCCGGTCGCTAGGGACACCGGTCAGACTTGCGCCAGATGCGTGTTTGGCGTGCGCGGGTCGCGTTGTGCATCTAAAGGAGGATGCGCCACGCGCCCTGTCTCATCCGATCAAACCGCTAAATTATGAGATCCCGACGAGCAGACCTTTGGTAGATTGGATATCAAGACTTGCTGGGCAGACATCGGATGAACCTGTCGGCCACGTCGGGCGTTTCGGGTCATCGTCCGGAAGAAATTCAAATTGCCGATTGGACCGATAACAGCGACCCTAAACGCTTGGCCATACTGTCGAAAGACCAGGCCACCTTTCTCAGCTGTCGCTCTCACCAACCTATTCTTGAACGAAGGCTTGGCCCTTCCCAGTTGGTCGTCCAACGGATGGCAAGCGTTTCGCGGCTTGGGCTGTCATCGAAAAAATCTGCATTGGACATGCTGTCGTAGACGATCGTCAGGTTACTGCCGTTGTCAAATGTATAGCCAATACCAAGTGCCCCTCGAAATTGCAGAATCCCATCAAGATCAGCGCCGTCACCTTGCCTGTAAAAACCAGGCATCAGCGAGGTTTCGATGAACCATGGAGAGTCGTAGACGTATTGGCTGCTCCATTTCCCGCCGATCCCGAACCATGCAGCCCCATCAGTTGTGATTGAAAGGCCATAAGTGGGGCGAGAGGGGCCGCGTCGACGATGGCTGTCGTAACCAAAGTAGAACTCATTCGCGCTCTGAAATTCATCAGATTGCAGTTGTCCCAGCTGATAAAATATCTGTGGATCTAGCTTTTCGGTTTTCAGGCAACCGTTGGGGCAATCATTCAACGCCATGTCTGTCAAGCTCGTCAGCAGCCAGATGAGGCCAAGTGTACCGTCCATTATGTCATCCTATTTTTTGTGGCCCGGTGGAGCCTCCCGAAAGGTATACGAGGGTTAGATAAAACGAAGGCGCATATCTGCCCGCAACAGCGCAGCTAAACAAAATGCCTTGCGTAATCTCCCCCAAGAAACGGCCTTTGAACTATCAACTTACATCTTGCGTGACCGCAATATAAAGGCAGGGTACAGCGCGTCAGTAGCCGCCACAATGGGCATTTTCCGCGTGGTTGATGTATGCAATGCCCAGAGGCGGATGGAAATCTACCACACGCGATACATCCCCATCGACATGCTATGAGCGGGTCGAGGGTCGGCAATGCTGATCACTGGCACAACATCGGATCAGCCTTTTGATATTTGCGGGGCGCTGCAAACTGCCGCTCGCAATGGGATGGTCTTGGCCGCTGCTGAAAGTTTCGTCGTATCTGCCTGGCCACCTTAGGGCTGGGCTGGATACGCCGGGATTTGAAACTGTCTGACCTAAAGCATACCCTTTTCATATGCGATCTGTACGGACCGCTGCGTGTTCATCCGATGTTGGAATGCAGCCAAAAGCGGGTGATCCTCGATATCGACCCCATCGCCTTTCAGCCAGGTCAGGACGACATAAAGATAGGGATCGGACAGCACCTGCATTTCGCCGATCGCAAAGGGCAGGGCGGCAAGATGTTCTTCGAGATACGCGCAGCAATCGGCCATACGCTCTGGCACCTTTTGTTTCATATCGGCAAAGGACGCTTCTTGATCCGCCCAGCGTTCCCCGCGCAGCCCGTGGGCGTGGTGGGGGTGCATGGTTCCGTTCAGGTAGCACATCAATTCGCGCATTTTGGCCGCCGCAAAAGGATCGGTAGGGATCAGCGATGGTGCCACATATTCCAAAAGCGCGCCCGTCTCGGTCAAAATTCCTTCTGGGGTTTCCAGCGCTGGCACCCGGCCTTTGGGATTGATGTTGCGATAATCCTCTTTGGTTTGCTCGGCTGTCGCAAAATCTACCCGCATTGCGTCATAGGCCGTGCCGACCTCTTCCAGAGCAATTGCAACGGCAACTGAAATCGTACGTGGCGCGTAATGGAGGCGGAGCATCAGACGGATCCTTATGAATGAAAACCTATGTTCAAGTCAGCATACGCTAGGGAAACCGCGCAATGGTCAAGACCTGCTGGCCGCATTGGGCGGCGCAGAGGCCAACACCCCCTTATTTCCGGTCCTTTCGCCCGACAAAGAACATGCCGGTAAAGGCCAGGGCCAAAACAAGGCTAAAGAAGAGACAAAGCAGCATAATGCCAAACGGCATATCACTGCCCGGCTGAAAATAGCTGTAAACACCATAAAGCATGCCGGCCAGCATACCCAGCATCCCGCCGCCAATGATGATATGACCCAGTAATATACCGCCGAACTTGTTCAGCCTTTTGGATTTTCGGCCCAGAACGAACATCAGCACTTCCGCCAGGATGTAACCCAGGATCAGCATCATCACCGCCAGCCCGGTTAATAAGCCGATCGATGCGACAGAAATCACGTAAAGCGACTGGCCGGGCCGGTACCCGACCGTCACGGTATCGCCGATCACCGGTTCTTTTCCGCTGCGGATGTTGCCGCGTTGCGTGACGGTCTGGCCGGTGTCATCGACGAATTGCAGGGTCGGCGTGTGCATCAGCACATCTTCGGTATAACTGAAGCCATCAGAATCCGTGCGCGTCATTTCTTCCCATTCACTGTCAAAGTGAATGACGGTCGCCTCGAATCTGGGAAACGTCATCATTTTATAGACCGAGACGCCCCCCCAAGCGCTGCCCATGACAAACGGGGTTGAAATGGTGACCAGCACAAATCCGAAAAACAGACTTGCCGCCGCGCCAATAGGTTTGCCGTTTGCAGCAAAACGACGTCTGACCCCAACAGCAAGCAAGACCCCAAACAGTGCGGAGCCCAAAAACAGATAGCCGAGAGGTGTCACTGTCATACCAGGGGCGGTCTTTTAGTAATGGGTCACGGCATGGGCCCGATCGGGTTGGTCCAGATGGGGAATAGCGTTGAAACCGGCCAGGATCGGCCCCTGCGGGATCACATGCACGCGGTGTAGTGAGCTATTCATGATCGGTAGCAATACATGTGCCATGCGGGTTGGGTCCAGATTCAGCAGATGCCGGATGATCATGCCGATCACGCCGCCCGATGTGACGCAAAGCACCCGCACTCCGGGCTGCGCGGCTTCTTGCAGCACACTTGTCACCCGGGTTTCAAAAGAGGCAAAGGTTTCCACGCCCATAATCTCGGCCCGGTGCCAGGCCTCCATGACTTGGGGAGCATGGGCGGCGAATTCTTCGGGGCCGGGAAATGGGATCCCGTGCACATCTTCCAGTGCCTGGCCCAGATTGAAGTAATCCATTTCGTTCAGACGCGGGTCAATCTGTGGCGTCTCGTAGCCGATTCCGGCAGCAGTTTCCTTGTGGCGGCGCAAGCTGCCGCTGATCACCTTATCAAAGGGCTTTTCGCGATCTGCCAGATAATTGCCCAACCAGCGGGCCTGCTGATGGCCCAGGTCGGATAGTTTGTCATAGCCTGCTTCGTCAGTCGCGGCCGAATTGGCCTGCCCATGCCGGACCAAAATGATCTCACCCATTGAGAATCCTCCTGAAAGATCAGGCGTAGAGGGTTCAGATCGTCTTGGCAATGCAGCAGATTCGCTCGGCCGAGACCAATAAACCCCTCGATTTCTTGTCAGAAAGCTCACGCCCGCGCGAGGCCAAGGAAATATTGGCTGCTCACAGAAATGC
The DNA here is from genome assembly GCF_038069655.2 of Yoonia sp. BS5-3. Classification (NCBI taxonomy): domain Bacteria; kingdom Pseudomonadati; phylum Pseudomonadota; class Alphaproteobacteria; order Rhodobacterales; family Paracoccaceae; genus Yoonia; species Yoonia phaeophyticola. Next base: position 925,239 of record NZ_CP150951.2, on the reverse strand, counting down.
GCCTCTTTGAAATCTGTGAGCGATTGAAAGGGAATATGCCCAATTACGCGTGACCTAAGGGCAGTCTGTGCACATATCGGGGCGCATTTCTGTGCGCTAACGCACGAATAAGCCCCATTAGCGTTCAAATCCCTGTGTCAAGCACCATTGCTGATCACATTGATCACCATTTTCGTGAACGCCGCAAACCTTTCCGAATGGGCTCGGATACCCAATCTTAACCTCATCAAACGGCGCCACCCAAGACGCCACATACAAACAACCGCGGTTCACACCGCACCACACGAAACCAAAGCAATCGCGGTCATCAAGATCGCATCACACAACATAAAGGAACGAAACCATGACTATTAAGACAATCATCCTCGCCGCTGCAGTTGCAACAACCGGTTCTTTCGCTGCCGCCGACTCTTACTTCGAAAACGGCCGCACACTGGACCGTGACGATACACTGGAACTGGGCCTGGTTCGCGCTGACGGTGCCGGCGTTGTCGAAATCTATGATTTCCACACCGGTGTTCGTGGTGCGCTGCTGGGCACAGAGACAGTCCAAGCTGGTGCAAACACAGATGTTCGCGTCAACGTTGGCTTCCCACGTACCCAAGACGTCCTGGCGGTCATCAACATCGAAGGTCAAGACGTTGTGACCAAAGTCTACGACATCAACTAATCCCCCCTCACCTTGGGCCGCTAAATGATCGGCCCAAGGACCCTCAATCAAAAAATGAAACGAAAATCTAAAGGAACGAAAACCATGTCTATTAAATCAATCATTCTCGCCGCTGCTGTTGCTGCTACTGGTTCTATGGCCGCCGCTGACTCTTACTTTGAAAACGGCCGTACCCTGGACGCCGATGATACACTTGAGCTGGGTCTGGTCCGCGCCGAAGGTGCTGGTGTTGTTGAAATCTATGACTACCATCGCGGTGTACAGGGCGAACTGCTCGGTACTGAAATGGTGAACGCTGGTGCAAACACGGATGTACGCGTTGACGTAGGTTTCCCACGTTCCAAGGACGTTCTGGCTGTGATCAGTGTCGACGGTCAGGCTGTGGCTTCGAAAGTCTACGACATCAACAGCTAATCAGCTGAACATTCTCCCTGTCCAGAAAAGGTCGCTTCCTCGCGGAAGCGGCCTTTTTTGCTATGCGGGCCAGATACATCTTGTCCCGCGATTCCCCCTATGAAATTGTGACCGGCAAACACACCCACACATGTAACAGGCCCCGCATTTATGTCCGCTGCCACGCTTTTACGTGATGTCTTTGGCTTTGATGCGTTCCGTCCGGGCCAACAAGAGATTGTCGAGGCCGTCACAAATGGCCGCAATACGCTGGCCATCATGCCAACGGGTGGTGGGAAATCCTTGTGTTTTCAATTGCCTGCTTTGGTTCGCGATGGCGTGACGGTTGTTATATCGCCCCTCATTGCCCTGATGCGCGACCAGGTGCGCGGCCTGCGCGAGGCTGGCGTGGAAGCGGGGGCTTTGACCTCTGGCAATACCCAAGAAGAGACTGATGCGGTTTGGGAGGCGCTTGAGCGCGGTGCGCTAAAGCTGCTTTACATGGCGCCCGAACGTTTGGCGGCGGGTGGTACCATGAATATGCTGCGCCGGGCCAGGGTGGGTCTGATCGCGGTCGATGAAGCGCATTGCGTCAGCCAATGGGGCCATGATTTTCGGCCCGATTATCTGCGTATCGGTGATCTGCGCCGTATGCTTGACGTGCCATTGGCCGCGTTTACCGCGACTGCGGATTCCGAAACCCGCGAAGAGATTGTCCAAAAGCTGTTTGACGGGGCTGCGCCAGAGACCTTTCTGCGCGGCTTTGACCGCCCGAATATTCACCTGGCTTTTGCTGTCAAAGACGGACCGCGCAACCAGATCCTGAGTTTCGCAGCTGCTCGCAAAGGTCAATCTGGCATTGTCTATTGCGGCACACGCGCCAAAACCGAAACACTGGCCAAGGCCTTGGATGCTGCTGGCCATCTTGCCTGTCACTATCATGGCGGGATGGAGACAGGCGATCGCCGTGATGTGGAACGCCGCTTTCAGCAGGAAGATGGGCTGATCGTCTGTGCAACCATTGCCTTTGGTATGGGGATCGACAAACCTGACATTCGCTGGGTCGCGCATGCCGATTTGCCCAAATCGATTGAAGGCTATTATCAGGAAATCGGCCGTGCAGGCCGCGATGGTGCCCCTGCTGAAACCCTGACCCTGTTTGGCCCTGACGATATTCGTTTTCGCAGGCAACAGATCGACGAAGGGCTCGCCCCACCAGAGCGCCGCGCCGCCGATCATGGGCGGCTGAATGCGTTGCTTGGCCTGGCCGAAGCGTTGCAATGTCGGCGTCAGAACCTGCTGGAATATTTCGGTGAAAACCCTGCGCCTTGCGGCCATTGCGATCTTTGCGACAAACCAGCAGAGGTCTTTGATGGGACGACCGCTGTACGCATGGCGCTGTCGGCCGCTTTGCGCACGGAGGAATGGTTTGGCGCGGGGCATCTGATCGATATTTTGCTGGGCAATGAGACCGACAAGATCCGCCAGCGCGGGCATGACAGCTTGCCGACCTACGGTGTGGGCAAGGATTACGATAAACGCCAATGGCAGGCGATTTTCCGGCAGATGATGGGCCATGACCTGATGCGCCCCGACAGGGAGCGACATGGCGCGTTGCGGATGACAGAAAAGGCGCGCCCGATATTGCGCGGCGCGGCGACGATTACCTTGCGGCGTGATACGATCAAAGCCGCGCGCGGGCCGGGCCGGAACGTGCGCATGTTGGTCAGCGAAGAAGACGCGCCGCTGCTGTCGGCGCTGAAGGCGAAGCGGCGCTATCTGGCAGAGCAGGCGAACGCCCCGGCTTATATCATTTTCAACGACCGTACATTGATCGAAATGGCGGAAAAGCGGCCGCTGACACTTGATGAGATGGCCCAAATCGGCGGTGTCGGAGCAAAGAAGCTGGACAGTTACGGCCGCGATTTTCTTGAGGTTATCGCAGGTGCAGTGGAAGAGATGCACCCAATGCGCCGTAAGTTGGCTGGGCGCGATGACGGAACCGTTTATGATAGGCTCTTTGAGGCGCAGACCCAGCTGGGCCGTGGCCCGCATGGTGTTGATAAACCGATGAGCTGCTCAGCCTCAATGCTGGCAAAGGTCGCTCAGTTACGTGGGGCCACGATGGATGACCTGACGCGGCTGATCGGTGACAAATACGCGGAACGGTTTGGCGATGCATTCCTTGAGATCCTCGAAAGCCGATGACGCTAAAATCCGGTAGGATTTTAGGCCAGAATTTAGCTAAATTCTGGGCACGCCTCGCTTAGGGTCATTCCGGAACGCTTGGCTTGACCCGGCGCACCGGCACCATTAGCAGCCCGGTGACAAACAAAGAGGTCGGATAGATGGCGCGCAAACGTAAAGGACGGGATATTTCTGGTTGGCTTGTGGTGGACAAACCTGCCGGGATGACCTCGACCGCTGTTGTGAACAAGGTGCGCTGGGCGATGGATGCCAGGAAGGCGGGTCATGCGGGCACGCTTGACCCTGAAGCCACAGGCGTTTTGGCCGTTGCGTTGGGCGAGGCGACCAAGACAGTTCCCTACATCACCGAAGCGCTGAAAGCCTATGAGTTTACGGCCCGTCTGGGGCAGGCGACCAATACCGATGATGCCGAAGGTGAAGTGATCGCACAGTCTGATCTGCGCCCTGATGATGAGGCGATCAAAGCAGCATTGTCGGCGTTCATCGGGGATATCATGCAGGTGCCACCGCAGTTTTCGGCCGTCAAGATTGACGGGGAACGCGCCTATAAAAAGGCCCGGGATGGTGAAGAAATGGCCCTTGCTGCACGGCCGTTATGGGTTGAAGAGTTGCTGCTGATCGACCGCCCTGATGATGATCATGTCCTCTTGGAAATGACCTGCGGCAAAGGTGGCTATGTTCGGTCCATCGCGCGTGATCTGGGCGATGCGCTGGGTTGCAAGGCGCATGTGAAATCGCTGCGTCGCATCTGGTCGGGGCCGTTTCAGGCCAGCGACGGGTTGACGCTGGAGCAAATTGATAACATGGCGAAAACCCCCGATCTGGACCAATATCTGAAACCGCTGGAAGTCGGGCTGGCCGATCTTCCTGAGGTACGCTGCCTCGCCGAAAGCGTCGCCAAGCTGCGTAATGGAAATCCGGCCTCGGTGATCGCCAGCGATGTCGAATTTGGCGACGAGGTTTGGGCCTCTTACGATGGAAAAGCCATTGCTGTCGGAACCTATCGCGGCGGTGAGATGCAGCCGTCGCGCGTTTTTGTCGCGTAAAATGGGTTTCGCCTTATCGCGCCGTTTATCATGATCACGCGAACCCATATCAAGGGCGATGCGCCCTCAACCGCGATCTATTCCGATTGCGAACGCTATCGCTACGCGCTTAGCCGGTCATGGGATCAAACGGGTAAGCGGCTGCTGTACGTCATGCTGAACCCGTCCAAAGCGACCGAGGTGCAGAACGACCCCACGGTCGAACGCTGCGAAAGGCGCGCCCGGGCGCTGGGCTTCGGGGCGATGCAGGTCACCAATATTTTTGCCTGGCGGGAAACCGATCCGCATAAGATGCGCAAAGCCAAAGACCCGATCGGCCCTGATAATGACCGTGTTTTGCAAGAAGGCGCGCTTTGGGCAGATGTGATTATTGCCGCTTGGGGTACACATGGCGCGCATCTTGGCCGGGGGCCGATGACCGAACAGGTGTTGCGCGAAACGGGCAAAACGCTGCATTGTCTGGGGCTTAGCAAACACGGCCATCCCAAACATCCGCTGTACATAAGCTATACACAGCAGCCCGTTCTTTGGGCGAAAGCACTCGGCAGCGACTGACGCACAATCCAAAGTCTTGCGTTCTGCCTTGTGACCTATTTCCTGCTGAAGAGATGCGGTGTTGGACTGGCTACTTGCCTGTTTCGTCGAAACATTTCATATCTGCAAATTATCGAAACAAGGTTCAAATTATGACGCTTCGCCAGAAAACCGCTGCAATTCTTGAAACCCAGTTCGTGCAGAATTTTGTGGTTGGCGTGATTATCTTCAACGCTGTCATATTGGGCCTAGAGACATCCCAAAGCGTTATGGCCCGTGTCGGCGGACTGATCGAAATGCTGGACAAGATCTGCCTTGCGATTTTCGTGGTCGAACTGTTGGCCAAGATGTTCGCACAAGGTCTGCAGTTTTTCCGGCGCGGTTGGAACATATTTGATTTTGTCATCGTTGGCGTGTCGCTGGTGCCAGGTAGTGATGGAATGTCTGTCTTGCGGGCGCTGCGCATTTTGCGTGTGCTGCGTGTTGTGTCGGTCGTGCCGTCCCTGCGCCGCGTGGTCGAAGGGTTTGTCACTGCGTTGCCTGGCATGGGTTCGGTCTTTTTGTTGATGGGGATCGTATTCTATATCGGCGCTGTGATGGCGACCAAGCTGTTTGGTGAAAGCTTCCCCGAATGGTTCGGCACATTAGGTAAATCCGGCTATTCACTGTTTCAGATCATGACGCTTGAAAGCTGGTCCATGGGCATCGTTCGTCCCGTGATGGAGATTTATCCGCAGGCTTGGATCTTCTTTGTGCCCTTTATTATGGTCACCACATTTGCAGTAGTGAACTTGTTGGTGGGTTTGATCGTGAACTCAATGCAGGATGCCCATGCAGCCGAAGAGAACGCTGCAACAGACGCCTATCGCGACGAGGTTATGCGCAAACTGAACGCGATTGAGGCGCGGTTGGACGGGGCTGGGAAGAACCGTTGAGGTCCGGTTTGCGGGACAAAGTGTGCTTTCGCTGCAGCTGAGCCAATGTCCGGTTAGGCGAACATTCAACAAGCGGTCCTTTCTAAACAGCAGCCCATAACGTCTTTAATTTCGTTATCGTAGGGCCACACCACGCAATGGGGCACCAGATCGGCATCCAAATTCGAGCTGTCCGATGCCTCGTACCCAAATGCTGTGGTTGGCATAAAGTTCAAGATGGTCGCATGTTGTTGTCACATCCATCATGCGTGGCAACCACGTAAACATATCTAAGTACTCATTTGCAGTGTCAGGCTGTCGTTCAGATGGCGCAATGAGACAGTCTGCCAAGACCGAAGTTTCCATGGTTTTGATCGTGCGGCACCTGATCCATTTGCCCACCAACAACTCCTCTAGTGAAGCAGTTTTCGGTATGTTCAGGCCCCATGGAACTATAACCGTTCCATCCTGAAGGCGCAGATATCCATCTGCTGTCAAGTCTAAGACGATGCTGTCAATTTCAGCGGCCGCTATTGGGGAGGCCCAAAATACTGTGAAAGCGAAGTATCTGAGAGCTCTATTCACCTACAAACCCTCCTCTGACAGCAGCATTTCTCGCGACGTCAATCCCTGACCTTGTTGCATGGCTGGTACGTTAGGCACAATTGTTGCGTGGACATTAGATAAGCAGACTTTAGCTGCAGCACAGAAAATTGGCAAAGCGGGCGCATTGCAGGCACTCAACCCTATGCGCGCTTCTCCAGCGTCGCCACACTCAGCACATCCAGCACTTTTGCTTCGATATGCGCCGCGTTCATCCCTGCCACATCATACATCGCAGACGGGCTGGCCTGGTCGATGAAGATGTCCGGTAGCACCATGGATCGGTATTTCAGACCCTGATCAAAGACCCCTTCTTCGGCCAACAACTGACCAACATGCGACCCAAAGCCCCCGACCGCGCCTTCCTCAACCGTGATCAACGCATCATGGGTGGCCGCCAGTTTCAGGATCAGGTCCCGGTCGAGTGGTTTGGCAAAGCGCGCATCGGCCAGGCTGGGGGTGATCCCTTTGGCGGTCAATGCCTCGCAGGCTTTTTCGGCTTCTTGCAGGCGTGTTCCGAAAGATAGGATGGCGACTTGTGACCCCTCGCGGATCATCCGGCCTTTGCCGATTTCCAGAAGTGCGGGGTTTTCCGGCATTTCAACCCCCACACCTTCGCCGCGCGGGAAGCGGAAGGCAATTGGGCCTTCGTCGTGGGCGGCAGCCGTCGCCACCATGCGTACCAGTTCGGCCTCATCGGCGGCGGCCATCACCACAAATCCGGGCAGATTGGCCAGATAGGCCACGTCAAATGACCCTGCATGGGTTGCCCCATCGGCCCCCACGAGTCCCGCCCGATCAATCGCGAAACGCACCGGTAACCGTTGGATCGCCACATCATGCACAACCTGATCGTAGCCGCGTTGCAGGAAGGTTGAATAGAGCGCGCAGAACGGGCGCATTCCGCCCGCCGCAAGCCCCGCGCTGAATGTCACTGCGTGCTGTTCGGCGATGCCCACGTCAAAGCAGCGGCTGGCGTAACGCTCCATGAATTTGTTCAGGCCCGTCCCATCCGGCATCGCCGCCGTGATTGCGCAAATTTTGGGGTCATCCGCCGCCAGATTGACCAAAGTCTCTGCAAAAACAGAGGTGTAAGAGGGCGCATTGCTGGGCGCTTTCTTTTGCTTGCCTGTCAGGACGTCAAATTTCGCGGTGGCATGGCCCTTGTCTGACGCGGCCTCTGCCGGGGCGTAGCCTTTCCCCTTTTTGGTGATCGCATGGATCAGGATCGGCCCTGTTGCGCGCTCTTTCACGGTCCGCAGGACTGAGAGCAGTTGTTCCATGTCGTGCCCGTCGATCGGGCCGAGATAGGAGAACCCGAGTTCTTCGAACAGCGTTCCGCCAACGGTCATATGTTTGACCATATCCTTGGCCCGCCGCGCCCCTTCGCGGAAGGGTTCGGGCAGCAGGGACACGGCCCCTTTAGCGGCGGCTTTCAGTTCCTGGAACGGCTCGCCTGCATAAAGCCGCGACAGGTAGGATGACATCGCCCCGGTGGGTGGCGCGATCGACATTTCATTGTCGTTCAGGATCACAATCAACCGCTTACCCAGATGGCCTGCGTTGTTCATCGCCTCATAGGCCATGCCCGCCGACATGGCGCCGTCGCCGATAATCGCAATCGCATCGCCCCCTTCGCCGCCTAGATCGCGGGCGACAGCAAAGCCCAAGGCGGCAGAAATCGAGGTGCTGGAATGCGCAGCGCCAAAGGGGTCATAGGGGCTTTCAGAGCGTTTGGTGAAGCCGCTAAGCCCGCCTTCGGTGCGCAAAGTACGGATCCGGTCGCGCCGCCCGGTCAGGATTTTATGGGGGTAGCATTGGTGGGACACATCCCAGATGATCTTGTCCTTGGGCGCGTCAAAGACCGCATGCAGGGCGACTGTCATTTCCACCACACCAAGGCCCGCGCCCAAATGCCCACCGGTCTCAGACACGGCTGAGATCGTCTCGGCGCGCAGTTCATTGGCCAGTTGGCACAATTCCGCATCGGACATGGCTTTCATGTCGTCAGGTGTGTGTACCCGGTCAAGGATTGGGGTGATGGGTTGGTCAGACATGGCAGACCCTTCCTAATGCGTCCGCGCGATCACAAATCGGGCGGCTTCTTTCAACGTCTCGGCGTCATCGCCGTAAGGGGATAACGCATCGCAGGCCTCTTGTACCAGTTCATTGGCGCGGCGTTTCGCCCCATCGAGACCGAGGAGAGAGACGAATGTGGCCTTGCCGGCATTGGCATCCTTACGAACAGCTTTGCCGACAGTGTCGGCATCACCCTCCACATCCAGAATGTCATCGGCAATTTGGAAGGCGCGGCCTATCGCGCGACCATATGCATCAAGATGCTTGGTTGTCGCATCTGTGTGCAAAGCGCCTGCTACGGCTGACCAATGCAACAATGCGCCGGTTTTTTGCCATTGCAAGCTTTCGGCCTCGGCAAGTGAAAGTGGTGTTTCTGACCGCTCTGCCATCATGTCCAGCATTTGCCCCGACACCATATACCCGGCCGCAATCGAAAGGCTCTCCATAAGCCGTACAGTCACATCATCGCGAAGTGCAGCGCCCGCGATCAACCCGAATGCCGCAGTTTGCAGAGCATCCCCGGCCAGTACTGCGGTAGCTTCGTCCCATTTTTTATGGACCGTCGGTCGCCCGCGCCGCAGGTCATCATCATCCATACAAGGTAAGTCATCATGGATCAGCGAATAGGCATGAATGCACTCAATCGCCGCCGCAGCATGACCTGCTCTTAGTCGGTGTTCGGGCCCGTGCAGTCCGGCACCTTCGAGAACCAGAAACGCCCGCAGTCCCTTGCCGCCTTCAAGCGCGTAGCGCATTGCATCATCGAGCGGTGCGGGGCCAAAGCTGGGTTGGGCATCGATGACATTTGCGACGATGTCGCGCGCATCGGCTAACGCAGCTTGCAGGTCAGCCATCCAGCGGCGCCGTCCCCTTCGGCTCTCCGCCTTCGCCTAGGGTGATCTTGGCGACTTTTTCTTCGGCTTCTTTCAGCTTGGTTTCGCAGCGTGCTTTTAAAGCCGCGCCGCGCTCATACAGCGCGATGCTTTCGTCCAAGGCCACATCGCCTCGTTCCAGCTGGCCAACAACCGTTTCCAGCTCTTTGATCGCGTCTTCAAAGCTCATCTGATCCACGTCGCTCATCGGCCTCTTTCCTCCAAAATCTTCACATGGGCGGCAGCGGATGCGCCCAGCGCGGGCAAGTCATAACCCCCTTCGAGAGCCGATACCACCCGGCCTTTGCAATGGCGATCCGCCAGATCGCAAAGCTTGCCCGTCACCCAGGCGAAATCTTCGGTTGTCAGTTCCATGCCCGCCAATGGATCATCGCGATGTGCATCAAATCCAGCCGAAATCAGCAGTATTTCAGGAGAAAACGCATCAACGCGCGGCAGGACGACCTGCTCATAAGCGTCACGGAAGCCCTTTGAGCCTGTCCCGCCGGGCAGAGGCACATTCAGCACATTGCCAACACCCGTTTCATGGGCCGCACCGGTGCCGGGATAAAGCGGCGATTGGTGGGTGGAACAAAACAGAATACGCGCGTCATCTTCGACCAGGTCCTGCGTGCCGTTGCCATGATGGACATCAAAATCAACGATGGCCACCCGGGCCAGCCCGTGGTGATCCAGCGCATATTTGGCCGCAATCGCAATGCTGCCGAACAAGCAAAAGCCCATCGCCGTCTCGCGCTCTGCATGGTGGCCGGGGGGGCGAACGGCGGCAAAGGCATTTTGTGCCTCGCCCCCCATCACCAGATCGACGGCCCGCACAGCCCCGCCCGCCGCGCGATAGGCCGCTTGCAGACTGCCCACGGACATATGCGTATCGGCATCCAGCGAACGCCAGCCTTCATCCGGGGCGGCGGCCTTGATGGCGTCGATATGCGCTTTGGGATGGGCGCGCAACAGATCGTCTTCAGCGGCCATGGGCGCTTTGACGCGGTGCAGCTCCATTCCTTCAAGCGCGCCCAGAACAGCATCCAGGCGCGCCACTTGTTCGGGGTGGCCGGGCGGGGTGACGTGGCCCAGGCAATCATCATGCGAAATCAATGCGGTTGTCATGGGGGTATGTGACCCAATTTCCGGATCAAGCACAACCGTATTGGGCGCTTAGTCGCGGCAGATACCGCCCTGATAGCTGCCGACTTCGCGGATCACATCCGCAGCGGGGGCCTCAACCCGGCGACCGCTTAGCTCGGACCTCAACACCCGGATCATCAGATCATTGAGGCGGGTCACCTGATAGCACGAGATCGTCGGCTCGGCATGGGACAGCCCGACGCCGCTGTCATCGGTCAGGAACAGATAGCGCCCGCCGGTCATCACGGAGCCTTGGCGCATCAGATATTCCAGGCTGGCCTCGGTGCCGCTGGCGGCCAGGCCGAAGACCTGAATGCCATTCGCCGCTGCCGTCTCGGCGGCACTATAGTATCGCCCTGCATGCCACGCGCGCGGTGGCTCATCCCCGATCTGAAACAGTAACCGCTCGCCCTTTCCGCGCCGCCAGTTCAGTTGCACTGCCTCATCCAGCGCATGGGCGACCATCTCTGGCCCACCAGCACCGCCCCAGGCATTCTGTGCAGCGACCCAGCTTGTGAATTGGTTTATGTTGTTGGTAAATCCGTAGTTGCGAACCGGCTGGGGATCACCTGGCGATCTGTACACAACCAGCCCATAGCGGATATCGACGCCCGGCGCCGCCGTCCGGGCTGCACGTGAGATTTGACCGATCTCCTCGGACAGCCACTTTAGCTCATCGCCCATGCTGCCTGTTGCATCGATAACAAAGACGAGATCCATGAAATCAGGGGACCACGCGTTTTCGCTGGGCAGTGTAACGACTTGACGGCCCGTACCTGTTTGCAGTTGGGCTGCTACCGCGGGGCCACCTGCCTCAGGGAAGGCGTGCAATTCGATTTGGCGTGGGCGTCCCGCACCCAAGGCGCGAGGAAAGACAGTGATCCGCCCGTCGACACCGGAATAGCCATCATAGAAAGGGTCAGCTTCGCCGGGCTTGCGCAGGGTGAACCGCACGCCGGGTGCGGGTGCGCCTGAGGGACCGCGCAATTGGGCCATTATCGGCGCGTCCAAGGCAGCCGCGCGCCACCCAAGCGTTTCAGATGCTTCATCTTGATAGCGCAGGAATCGGGCGAGGTTCAGCGTGTCATCGATGTCCCCTGCAGTCAGCACACCTGCACTGACTTGTGGGGTCGGTGCCGGTGCCGGCTTTACGATACGCCGTTCGATGACCGAAGGCGCCGAATCGACAAGGACGGGGGCGGCCAGAACCTCAGGGGCAGCTACCGGTGCGTTAATCGCGGACTCCTCCAAGACGGACACGGGCGGCGGTCCGTATGAGGGCGCCGAACAGGCGGCAACCACGGCTAACGGACCAAGCATCAACAAGGTTTTTGGTGTGAATTGCATGGCGATCTCCATAAATGTGTAATTTGCACATATTTTGAAATCGATGGACCTGTCAACAAAAATGTGCAAAAAGCACATTATGATTGATTTGCTCGATAGACTGCTGGCCCCACTTGCCCGCCTGATGGTGGCCAGAGGGGTGCAATTCCCAGAGCTGTCTGAACGGCTTAAGGCGCATTACGTCGACGCGGCTCGGCAGATGTCCGACGGAAAGTCGACGGATAGCCGACTGTCCGTTTTGACGGGATTGCAACGGCGCGACATCGCCCGGCTGCGTGCGCTGCCAGCGCCTGAGCCGCGCACGCACCACCTGGCCCGGCTCTTGGCCCTGTGGCAGACCGAACCTGAATATGCCGGGCAAGACCTGCCTAAAAACGGGGATGCCCCTTCGTTCGAAGCGCTTGCCCATATGGTGCGCAAAGACATCCACCCGCGCACGATGCTTGATGCGCTTGCGGCGGTTGGCGCTGTGTCGGTCGACACCGAGACGCAGCATGTGCGGCTGTTGCAGGCGTCTTATCAGCCACTGCAAGGGTCCGAAGATCAACTGGCCTATCTGACCGAAAACCTGGGCGATCATTTTGACGCGGCCACCGACAATGTGCTGGGCCAAACGCCACCGCATTTTGAACGCGCGGTTGATTACACCGCCTTGACCGATGAACAGGTTAAGCAGCTCAAGGCGATCCATGATACGGCGCAAATGGCGCTGCTCAAAGAGCTCAGCGCCCGAGCGGCAGAGATGAAGAAAGCGGCCAGGTCATTGCCAGCCGATCAGGTGCGTTCTAGGTTTCGGGCGGGCGGGTATTTCTACAGTCAGCAGGACAAAAGCCGATGAAAAGACATGTGTTTTGCCTGATGTTCTTGCTGGGAGCATGCAGCATACCGCCTGAGACGCGGATGGCGACAGAGGAAAATGGTCTTTCAGAAGAGGCCCTGATCGCGCCCGTCTTGGCCGCACCCATTGTCATGCCGACCTGCACGCAGGACGAGGCGATCAGCCATGACGGGATCGGCGGCACCGGGTGCCCTTAATCATGTTGGTTGGCGCTGGCTTTGAAGGGGGGCGGCGTCGCAATGGTTCAATTAACTGCTCTGCGGGACAGAGTTAGCTTTCGTTTCCGCTTCGCCTAATGGCTGCTTAGACGCGGATTTGTAAGCAATTTAGAGATCCAGAGCCGCTGCGCGCAACACCTCTCTATTTGACTAGAAACGCTGTGGTGTTTTTCTGCCTCCGCTCAAGGCGAAGATCACTGCACCGATCAACATCGCAACGTAGGGCGAATATTCTGAGATTGTATCCGGTAACCTATAGTTCACGTAAGTCCAAATATCACCGCCCTGCAGGCCAACGACTAGGTCAGCGATGCCCCATAAAATGAAGGCTACACCAATAATCTTCAGTATCATGTCGTTTCCTCTTCGTCGAAAATACTCCTACTCAATTCAGGTAATTTTATGGCGCTGGTATAGATCCTGTTTTGCCTCGTGCAACGGGATCAGGCCACTAAGCCAAAGAGCGAGTGATATTAAAATAATACAAGTTTCTGGCTTGCCTTTCCTGCTTTGTTGCGTTGCGCGCGGAATTCCGATAAATTCCGTTAACCTTCTGTTAACCAATGCGCCGCGACATCATTCAGGGGACATTCAGATGTTAGCACAATCATTCAAAAGCAATCGCTCTGATAAATCGCGGCAAGGAATCATGATCGCCTATTATGCAGTCATCGCGGCGTCGGCTGGCTTGACGTTCGCGTTGGTAAATCATGCGGGAGACGCTCTAGTCGGCCCTATGTGGCGCGACATTGGGATCGTTTCGCTGGGCTGTTTGATGACTGTTTGTGGGTTGTTTCTGTGCCGAAATTGGATGGGTGGTCCCGGTGCTTTGGGCGTCGCCCGTGCTTGTGTAGGGGCGGTTAACATAACGTTTTGTGTGTCCATTGTCGCGGGCACAATGGTTTCGCCATTTTTTGGGTTGGTAAAGGGGCCGCAGCTACTAATGTCGTTGTTTGGCTCCGAACCAATTTTTGCGGTTCTTTGGGGTCTCATATTGTTTGAAACACACCAGTTTTTGAAACGGTCGCGGCTCGAGATGAGCCCGACAAAAACTGCTGATCTTCGTCAAGGCAATGTGAGTGATTTTACGCTCAAAAACGTGCGCTGAATCCCCCAAAGCAATATCCTTTCATCAAAAGAGGTCTGTGAACTCGTTGCTTTTCAACGTTCACCATTCTTTTATGTTGAACCGGACATTCATGCAGAGTGCAGCATCGGTGTGTCTGGGCTCAAACCAGTCTTTCACCGGTCTGAAGTGAACACCCAGCCGGATGCACCCGCTTACTCAGGCGCCAGCATATATCCTGCGCCGCGTACTGTTTGCAGATAGCGCGGCTGCTTTGGGTCGGCCTCGATTTTGCGCCGCAGACGGGTGATTTGTACATCGACAGCCCGTTCCTGGGTTTGCCCGCCAGAGCGGCTGAGCTCTTCGACCAGACGTGCCCGTGTCACAGCCTCGCCCGGGCAACCTGAGAAGATGCGCATCAGTTGGCTTTCGGTGGCTGTCAATCGGACCAGTTGATCGCCCTGCCACATCTCGCCGCGCTCAATGTCATAGCGCACAGGGCCAAGGTTCAGCACTTTGGGCAGCACGACCGCGGGTTCTGCATTCGGGACGCGGCGCAGGATCGCGTTGATCCGCAGTAGCAGTTCCTTGGGCTCAAAGGGTTTGGCCAGATAATCATCGGCCCCAGCCTCAAGCCCGGTGATCCGGTCGTCGGTGTCGCCTTTGGCGGTCAGCAGCATGATCGGGGTTGTGATCGTTTTGCGCAGATCCCGGCAAAGCGCCATACCGTCTTCGCCCGGCATCATCACATCCAGCACGATCAGATCAAATTCCAGCCCCGAAAGGACCCGCCTTGCATGGGCCGCATCCCGGGCGGTGCTGACAAGAAAGCCAGATCGCATCAGGAATTTTTGTAAAAGGCCGCGGATCCGTTCGTCATCGTCAACAATCAACAAATGTGCATCATCAGAATTCATTCAACTTTATCCTTCATCGCCTCGTAATGATGGCGGGTCTCGTCATCCATCATGGCTTCAAGTACTTGCCTGAACCCGGCAACTGCAGCAGGACCGGCGGCGCGGTAAGCGGCGCGCATCCTGTCGCGTTGGGCATCAGACAAGGCGCGTTCCAGCGCTGCACCTTCTTCGGTCAGGTGCAAATGGCGTTCGCGTTTATCACGCGTGCCAACGGTGCTTTTCACCAGACCGTCCTCGATCAACGTGCGCAAGACGCGGTTGAGCGATTGTTTCGTGACCCCGAGGATAGACAGAAGGTTATTGACCGTTGTGCCTGGACTGCGATGGATAAAATGGATCGCGCGGTGGTGCGCCCGCCCATAAGCCTTTTGCGACAGGATGCGATCGGGGTCCGCCGTGAACCCGCGATAGGCGAAAAACATCGCCTCAATCCCCTTGCGCAACTGTTCGTCCGTCAGAAAAAGCAGGCTTTGCCCCATTTGTGGCTGCAAGCCGTCGCTCATCGATTGTCTCCTCACTCTTCCGGTCACAATACGTCAGCTTTGTTGACATTCCAAGAATCAACTGTTAGCGATTTGCAGAAATTGCGTAATATTATGTCCGAAACGGACCTACCTACGTAATAAATGCAAAATTTAGGAGTGCGAATATGGCTGGCGCTTATGACGACAGAGACGGGACAATCTGGATGGACGGCCAGCTGGTCGACTGGCGCAGCGCCAATGTGCACATCCTGACCCACGCGATGCACTACGCCTCGTCCGTTTTTGAGGGCGAGCGTTGCTATTCCGGTAACATCTTCAAATCCCGCGAACATTCCGAACGTCTGATCACGTCAGGCAAGCTGATCGATTTTGATATTCCTTACACGGTTGATGAAATCGAAGCGGCCAAACAGGCCGCGCTTGACGCCAACGGGCTGACGGATGCCTATGTGCGCGCTGTTGCCTGGCGCGGCGCGGGCGAGGATATGGGTGTCGCCTCTGCCAAGAACCCGGTTCATATGGCGGTCGCCTGTTGGGAGTGGGGCAATTACTATGGTGACGCCAAGATGAAAGGCGCCAAGCTGGACATCGCCAAATGGAAACGCCCCAGCCCGGAAACCGCCCCTTCGCAGGCCAAGGCCGCCGGTCTTTATATGATTGCAACCATGTCCAAACATGCAGCCGAGGCAAAAGGTTGTTCGGATGCGATGATGTTTGATTATCGCGGATATGTGGCCGAGGCGACCGGCGCCAATATCTTCTTTGTCAAAGATGGCGAAGTGCATACACCTATTGCCGATGCGTTCCTTAACGGGATCACCCGACAAACCGTCATTGGCATGCTCGAACAGCACCAGATCAAAGTGCATGAGCGCGTGATCATGCCCGAAGAGCTGGAAGGTTTCCAGCAATGCTGGCTGACCGGCACCGCCGCTGAGGTGACGCCGGTCGGTCAAATCGGGGACTATAATTTCGAAGTTGGCGCGATGACCCGCGACATCTCGGATGAATACGAAAAGCTGGTGCGCAGTTAATCCGTCGCAATCAGCATAAAGGGGCCAGCGCTGGCCCCTTTTTTCTTAGACGTCCTGCCTGCGCGCAAAGCGAAGGTAGTGCAGTGATCGGGCGGATCGCCTGATATGGCGTTTGCGGCGCTGTAGGCTCAGGCTGGTGGGGTCCGGGTGTTCTGCCCGTTCGATGGCAACAGCCCGCCCCAGCCAATTGCGTGATGCGATCTGCGGTCGGTCAAGAATATGTTTGCCCATTTTCTCCTCCATTTCCGATGCGGAATTGTAACAGATTCAGGGAAAAATTGCCCGTTGAATCATTTTTCGTCGCCCCGACAGTATTTTGACACATCGCGCGATATACAATCCTAGGTAGCAATCCACGCGCCGATAAGGAAAGTTCTTGCCCTGCTATGGGCAAATTAAGCTGCCGATGAACCAAGCCACCAGCCCCCATCGCGCCCCAACCAAGGCCGAAACAGCATTGCAACGCGTTTTGAAATCCGCCCCGCAAGAGCTGTGGCTGGATACGATCCGGCGTTGCAAAGGGCCGCAGCATGATGGTCTGATCTCTTGGATGATTAACCAGCCCCAATGCGATTTTGCCGTCGCGGTTCATGCGTTTTATCGCAGTGATCCGGGGCATTATCTTGACCTGCCACGCCCATTGCCCACCGCGCCAGAGCCGTCTGACATATTCGCCCAGCTCTTGATCAATTGGGATGCGGGCTATTATCGCGATCATCAGCTTGCTGTGGACAAACGTGACATTGACCCCCGCCAATTGGTGCGGATCAACCAAAAGATCGCAGCGCGCCCGCCTGGCTCGTTGCCTTTTTCGGTTCCCAAACGGTTTCTTGACCCGGTAGGTGGCGCGGCCCGGCTTTTGCCGCCCAGCCTGTCGCCTGACAATGCCCGCCACCTTTGGCCAATCTATGCGCAACTTGGCCTACAAGTGCCGCCATCTGCGCCGGGCATCCGGCGGACACTCGCCGCGCTGAGCGCGCGTTTGACACCGGCCAAACGACCCGAGCAGGGGCTTTAACTAGGCCCCAATATTCCCGGTCGCCTTGCGCTGCTCGGCGCGTTGCAGGCCCAGGCGCCGTTCGCGCCAGATGATCAAAACACCTGCGGCAATGACGATACCGGCGCCAAATAACATGGTCGCCGATGGGGCTTCGTCAAAGATGAAATAGCCAATCGTCAACGCCAGGATCATTGAGGTGTAATCAAAAGGGGCGACCAGCGATGCATCTGCATAGCGATAGCTTGAGGTCAGAAAAATTTGCCCCAGACCGCCCAGCAAGCCTGCCATGATCAGCAGTCCGGCCATGGTCCAGCTGGGCAGAACCCAGCCCCAGGGCAGCGTGAAAAGCGACATCACTGTTGAGGTGATCGTGAACCAAAAGACGATGGCGGCGGTCGTCTCAGTCGCGACCATCTTGCGCACGAAGACCTGCGCCAATGCAGCCATTACGGCACCCATGAGGACAACAACGGCGCCCAATGTCTCAGATACGTTCAAACCTGTCCCGACCGACAGGCGCGGGGACAAAACGATCAGGACCCCGATCATACCCATTGCCACGGCGGACAGACGAAAGGCGCGCACCTCTTCATTCAGAAACATGGCCGCGAAGATGACGACCAGCAGCGGCGCGGCGTAGCCGATGGCCGTGACTTCGGGCAAAGGCAGTAAGCCAAGGCCGGTAAATCCCAGCCCCATTGCACAGGTGCCGACCAGGCCGCGCCAGACATGACCCATCGGTTTCTGCGTCTTCCAGCCATTGCGCAAATCGCCGCGCATCGCCAGCCAGCCAAAGATGATCGGAAGCGCAAAAAATGACCGGAAAAAAACGGCTTGGCCCGGTGGCACCTCAATCGATGCGGCTTTGATCAGACTTGCCATGCCCATGAACATGCAGACCGAAAGGATCTTGAACAGAATGCCACGAAGCGGCTGCATGCAGGTTTTCCTCTTTTTGGGCAGCCTACGCCGCATGGTTAACACAATGAAGCCTCTTTCGGTGTTTACCGGATGTCGTTAAGGCATCTCATACCAAACCAGAATAAGAAGAGTTTCATGCAGGAAAAATCCCCCGAGAGAACAAACATGACGCCGCGCGATTGGGTACGGGTCTTGGCGAAATACCGTGAACCAAACAGCCTTCGCAGCAGCTTTGAATTGGGGGTTAGCCTGATTCCATTTGTTGTTTTATGGGTTTTGGCCTGTTGGGTCGCTGATTACAGCTATCTGGCCGCTTTCTTGATTTCGGCATTGAACGGGCTGTTTTTGTTGCGCCTGTTTTGCATCCAGCATGATTGCGGTCATGGATCGTTTTTTGGGAATCGCAATGTCAGCGATTGGGTCGGGCGGGCCCTAGGCGTCGTGACGCTGACCCCTTACGATGTTTGGCGGCGCAGCCATTCGATCCATCACAGCCATGCGGGTGACCTTGATCATCGGGGCATTGGTGACGTGATGACCTTAACGGTCGAAGAATATCACCAGCGCACGGCCTTTGGACGCCTGCTTTACCGCGCATATCGGCACCCGCTTGTCATGTTTGGGCTGGGGCCAACCTATCTGTTCATTTTGCAAAACCGGTTGCCGCTGGGCTTTATGAAACAAGGGCGGGAATATTGGATCAGTGCGATGGGCACGAATGCGGCCATCGCCGCCATTCTGGGTACAATTGTCTATTTTGGCGGGTTACAGGCCCTGTTCTTGGTCTTTTTGCCCACCACCTTGATCGCTGCATCGATCGGGGTTTGGCTGTTTTACGTCCAGCACCAATTCGAAACGACCCATTGGGACCAACGTGAGGATTGGCAATTGCATGAGTCTGCACTTTACGGCAGCTCGCACTACGATCTGCCTCCGATCTTGCGCTGGTTCACAGCCAATATCGGCATTCATCACGTCCATCACCTGTATAGCCGCATTCCGTTTTACCGGCTGACCGAGGTGCTGCGCGATCACAACGAACTGGTCGACATCAGCCGCATGACCATCATGCAAAGCTTCAAATGTGCCAGTCTGGACCTCTGGGATGAAAAAAGCCGCCGCCTGATTTCTTTCGCAGCAGCGCGCAAGGCAGCACCCGCAAATTAAGTCTGGCCTATCCGGGCGTGATGCGCAGAACCTGCCCGCGCCCGGAATCTGTCAGGATCAGCACGGATCCATCATCCAGAACCTCAACATCGCGGACGCGGCCTATATCGGTTAGCAAACGCTCTTCACCCACAACGCGTCCACCTTCTAGTTTCAAGCGGACCAGCGCGCCGGGGTTCAAGGATGCAATCAACAGATCACCCTGCCAATCGGCATAGGGGCCATCGTAAAACATCATCCCACCAGGGGCGATGACAGGATCCCAGTAATAGACGGGCTCTTCAAACCCTGTGGCGCGGGCCAGCCCATCGCCCACATCCGATCCGCGATAATTGATTCCATAGCTGACAACGGGCCAGCCGTAATTACGCCCGGCTTGGGGTTGGTTCAGCTCATCGCCGCCGCGTGGTCCATGCTCAATCGTCCAAAGCCCGCCGGGGCCAATGGCCGCGCCTTGCATATTGCGATGGCCCAATGACCAAACCAGATCATTGCCCGCCCGCCCGACAAATGGATTGTCCGAAGGGGCAGAGCCATCGGCATTGACGCGGACAACCTTACCATGGGTCGTCTCAACATCCTGTACCAGCGTACCGCCATCCCCCGCACCGCGATCACCTGTTGTGATCCACACCGTGCCGTCAGCCATCGGGATAATGCGACTGCCAAAATGGCGGCCATTGCGGGCAGGGTTATCCTGCACAAAAATATCGGCAACATCGCTGATCTGCCCATCGGCATTCAGAACACCGCGGGCTGCAGCGGTCACCAGACCGCCGCGCACTGGCTTGGCATAGGTCCAGAAAATCATGCGGTCCTGCGCGAACCGGGGCGAGGCGGCAATATCCAATAAGCCGCCCTGGCCCTCATCGGCGATATCCGACAAGCCCGGCAAAGGGGTACTGACCGTGCCATCCGCATTGATCAGACGTAACCGGCCGGGACGCTCGGTCACTAAAAACTGGCCATTGCCCAAGGGCGCGATACCCCAAGGGTTTTCCAGATCATCGGCAAAGACCGATACGCTGACATTGGTCGCCGGCAAGGCCGGAGCGCGGACCTGCTGGGGAAAAGCAGGCGTGAAATCGGCATTGGGTGGGCCTTGTTCGACCTGCGCAAATGCGGCGACGGGAAACATCATCAGGGCAAGAATTCGGATCATGGGGCTACCTCCTGCAATCGCAAGATAGCCCAACGCGCGGCGTCTGCCACTGCCGTATCAGGATCATCAACCAAAGGTGAGACTGCGCCCAGCAATGCGGGGTCGCCCGAATTGCCAATGGCATAAGCCACATTGCGCACAAAGCGATCCCGGCCAATGCGCTTGATAGGCGAGCCTGAAAAGCGGTTGCGAAAACCGGGATCATCCAGCGCGGCAAGTTCGGCCAATGGGGGGGCTTGCAGATCGTCGCGGGCGGCAAAGCGGGCATCGCGGCCGTCTTGGGCAAATTTGTTCCAAGGGCAAACGGCCAGACAATCATCGCAGCCATAGATGCGATTGCCCATCCGGGCGCGCAGCGTTTCATCCACCGGGCCCTTATGTTCGATGGTCAAATAGGAAATGCAGCGGCGGGCATCGAGTTGATAAGGCGCCGGAAAGGCGGCGGTGGGGCATATATCCAAACAGGCAGTACATGACCCGCAATGGCTGATCTCGGCGTCGTCGGGGGGGAAATCAACGGTGGTGAAAATGGCACCGAGAAAGAACCAAGACCCTAAATCGCGACCCAGCAGATTGGTGTGCTTGCCTTGCCATCCAAGCCCGGCGGCCTGGGCCAGCGGCTTTTCCATGACAGGGGCGGTATCGACAAATACTTTGATCTCGGCGCCTGGGACCTGATCAATCAGCCAGCGGCCCACCCGTTTGAGGCGTTTTTTGACGATGTCATGGTAATCGCGCCCCTGGGCATAGACGCTGATCGCGGCGCGGTCGGGTTGGCCAAGAACCGTCATTGGATCATGGGTCGGGGTGTAAGGCTCGGCCAGCATGATAACCGTTTTCGCCGCAGGCCACAGCGCTGCAGGATCGCCGCGCCAATGCATGCGCTCGGCCATCCAGGCCATCTGACCATGCATCCCGGCATCCACAAAGGCGGCCAGGCGCGCGGCGATTTCGGGCACGCTATCAGGGCGGCAGAACCCAACCTTGGCAAATCCGGCCTCTGTCGCGAAGGCGATCAGATCGTGCTTGTCGGTCATCGGACCGGCAGCAGTGTCAGATCAAAAATCAAGATCGGCATAATGCGCAGCAGGCTGAAAGCCGGGCACTTCATCGGCAAGGATCGATCGGAAGGCCGGGCGCGATTTGATCTTGGCGTACCAATCCTTGACGGATTCGTGGCGGTTCCAATCCACATCGCTGGTGTAATCCAGACAGGACAGCTGCGCGGCTGCGGCAAAATCGGCCATGGTCATATCATTGCCGGCAAGCCAACGGCGGTCTTCAAGAAGATAGGCCATGTAATCAAGGTGATACTTGATCGCCTTGGCGCCCGCTTTGACATTGGTGCTATCGGGATAGCCGGTGCCCATGACTTTGCGAAAGACACGCTCGCCCGTCAGTTTCGTGGTGACCTCATGATAGAACTTATCATCAAACCAACCGACCAAGCGGCGGGCCTCGCAGCGGGCCTCGGCGTTTTTGGGCAAAAGCGCAGGGGTGGGGTGGGTTTCGTCGATATATTCACAGATGGCGACGCTGTCAGACATCGTCCGGCTGCCCATTTTCAGCACGGGCACCTGGCCTGCAGGATTACGCCGCAAAAAATCCGGGGCTTTTTCCCAATAACGTTCTTCGACCAGCCCAACCTCGATCTTCTTTTCGGCCAGACACAGGCGGACTTTGCGGGAAAACGGGGATAACGGATAATGATACAACGTGTTCATCACGGGCTCTTGGGCTAGGGTTTACACTTCAATGCAGCAACGGGCGGTTTGTATCAATGGGCAGGTCAGGTTTCAAAGCAATCCGCGCGCCCATCCGCTGCAATGGTTGCAGCCCCGCTCATGATCTGGCGGGCGCGGTTGCGGGTGAATTGACTAGGGTTTGAGGCAGAGCGGTTCTTGGGCGAAGGTAGGATCGCGGCTAGGCGGGCGGCCTGTACTGCCGACAGATCGGCTGCATCCACACCAAAATAGTGACGGGCAGCAGCCTGCACGCCAAAGACGCCTTCATCAAACTCTGCGACGTTCAGATAAATCTCAAGGATGCGTCTTTTGCTCCACGCAGCTTCGGTCAGCGGGGTCCAGAGCGCCTCAATCGCTTTGCGCAGCCAACTGCGGCCATGCCACAGATAGACATTCTTGACGACCTGCTGAGAAATGGTCGAGGCCCCGCCGCGCCCGCTTTCCACAGCATTACGGATCGCGTTTACATCAAGGCCCCAATGCAGGCAGAAATTTGCATCCTCGGCCGCGACCGCCGAGCGGGCCATGACGGGGGCGATCTGTTCCATATCGACCCAGGTTTGGGTCACGCCGCCCAAACGCCGCCCTTCGCCGAACATATAGGGTGTCGTTGGTGGGGCGATCAGGGCGTAGATCAAGGTCGCAATCAGCACAAAACCAAGCGCAGAAAACACGGCACCCCAGAGCAAACGGCGCAGAAAAACCGAAATCCGGGTCAATAGCCCCGGGCGTTTTTTCTTTGTGGTCCGTTTCTTGGCCGCCGGTTTGCGTGCCGGTTTTTTTGCCGTTTTCTTACGCTCTGCCATCGTCCCCATAAGCCATGGAGAGGGTCAAAGCGTCAAGAAGCTTCGCCGATTTCGGCGCGAAAGCGCGAGGACTGATGCGCCAATGGCAAAGGGCGCACCAGATGGCGCGCCCTTTTTTGGGATCAGTCGGTGCTTAACGGAAGTTATACACGACAGAAACGCCGAATGTGTTCCGGGCATCATCCAGACCATCATCGGTAGCGTCGTTAAACGCCGTGGTCAGGCTGGTGCGCAGAGCAAGCGCATCCGTCATCGACACGCTTAGCGCCAGCTCGTTATTCACCAAAACGCTTTCTTCTGATGCAATGACATCAGTGTCATTGGTGATGTAGCTGGTTTGGCTCAGGCTTTGGAAATAGTTCGATGACAGGCTGGCAGCGGCTTCGCGCACCTCGTCCTCGTCAACCAACTGGGCCACGCGGTAACCGGGACCAGCCTGCACAGACCACTGACGCTCGGCATCATTGAAGATGCGGTAACCCAGACCGGCCCCAACAAACACGTCAGATTCGTATTCGCCAATTTCATCGGCCAGCCCGTCAAAAGTAACGTCTGCTTTACCAAAGGCGAATAGGTTGCTGGACAAATCACGGCGGTAATCAAAACCAGCCAGAAGGTTGTTCTGGGTCTCTTCGTCGTCGGCTTCGCCATAGTTGTAGCTTAGCGACAGGTCATAGCCGTTCAGGCCGTCATATGTGCCAAACCGCAGGCCAATGCCCAGATCGACGACATCATCTTCGTCATCGTTGGTGCTGGTCGCCCGCGCCGAAAGCGAGCCATAAGATCCAATCCGACGTCCACTATTGCCAAACCGCTCAAGATCACGGTCACGATCGTCGCGGATTTGCTCTTCGAGGTTTTCAACAGCATCGCTGGCTGCATCCTGATTTTCGAATGCTGTGCTTTGCGCTTGGGCGGATGCGCCTGCGAAACCAGCAAGAGCGGTCGATGCTACGATAATTGCCAATTTTTTCATTTGGTCGTCCTTTCACATAAGGCGGGGATGCCGCCAATACGAAAGGAAATGACAACAAGCGCGCCATGTTTTCAGAGGGAAAGAGCACGGTATTTTCCCCAAAGCGGGAATACGCAAACGCGCAATTTTTCCCCTTTCGGGTCCGGGTGTAACCTGTCGTGAAAATCGGGCGGCTTTGGGCGTGCGGCCGCCCAATACATTGATGCAAAAAGAAAACCCCGCCAAAAGGCGGGGTTTTTATTACTCGGCGGGGATCGCCGTTTCTTCGATACTTAGCGGATGAGGCAGGTGCACCAGCATTTCCTTGGGGCAAACTTGCAAGAAGTTATCCTTCTCTATGTCCCAATGTTGCAACAGGTCGGCGGCCTTGCGACTGCCTGTTTCCGCGGCATGGCGCTCAACCAGGCCCTTCAGCTGGTCATGCCAATGGGCGACGGTCACCGGATTGACGACAAGGGTCTCCATATTCATCAGCTCGGGCGCTAGCCCGTCTGGATCATACAGATAGGCCATACCGCCGGTCATCCCGGCACCAAAGTTGGCCCCGATCTCACCCAGGATCACAGCGACACCGCCGGTCATATATTCACAACCATTGGTGCCGCAGCCCTCGATCACAACCGTGGCGCCCGAATTGCGCACAGCAAAGCGTTCGCCCGCACGGCCAGCGGCAAAAAGATAACCGTCAGTCGCACCGTAAAGCACCGTGTTCCCGATGATCGTGTTGTCCGAGGCAACCAGGGGGCTGACCATCGGTGGACGCACAACAATTGTGCCCCCCGACAGACCTTTGCCCACATAGTCATTGGCATCGCCCGAGACCTCAAGCTTAAGACCCGGCGCTGCAAAGGCACCCAGCGATTGACCCGCGCTGCCCCGCAGCTTGACCGTTAGGTGATCAGGCTGCAACGCATTGCGCATGCCAAATTGCTGCACGATATGCGAAGAGGTCCGCGTTCCAATGGTCCGCAGTGTGTTTTGCACAGCATAATCCAGCTGCATTTTCTCACCATCATTCAGGAAGCGGGCGGCATCCTGCACGATCTGCGCATCTAACGTGTCATCCACGGCATTGCGCGGGCGGTCACGATCATAGGTGATCTTATGCGCGCCATCGACGGTAATCAGCAGCGGGTTCAGATCCAGATCGTCCAGATGGGCCGACCCACGCGAAACCTGCGTCAGCAGATCAGCGCGGCCAATCACCTCATCCAGGCTGCGGGCACCGATACTGGCCAGAATCTCGCGGACTTCGGTGGCATAGAAGGTGATCAGATTGACGACCTTATCGGCATTGCCGGTGAACTTGTCGCGCAGGGCTTCGTCTTGGGTACAGACACCCACAGGGCAGGTGTTCGACTGACACTGGCGGACCATGATGCAGCCCATCGCAATCAGGGCGGCGGTGCCGATACCGTATTCCTCGGCACCCAACATCGCGGCCATGACAATATCGCGGCCTGTCCGCAAACCTCCATCAGTGCGCAGCGTCACGCGCTCGCGCAGGTTATTCATGGCAAGCACCTGATGGGCCTCGGTCAGACCCATTTCCCATGGCAATCCGGCATATTTGATCGACGTCCCGGGCGAGGCACCGGTGCCGCCATTATGACCGGACACAAGGATCACATCCGCCTTGGCCTTGGCCACACCAGCGGCAATCGTGCCAACACCGGAAGATGCGACCAGTTTCACCGTGACCTTACAGATCGGGTTGATCTGCTTAAGGTCATAGATCAGCTGGGCCAGATCCTCGATGGAATAGATATCGTGGTGCGGCGGTGGCGAAATCAGCGTCACGCCCTTGGTCGAATGGCGCAGCTTGGCAATCAGGTCGGTGACCTTCATGCCGGGCAGCTGACCACCCTCACCGGGTTTGGCACCCTGGGCGACCTTGATCTCAAGCTCTTCGCAAGCCAGCAGATATTCCGCCGTTACGCCAAAACGACCCGACGCGACCTGCTTGATCTTCGCAGATGCGTTGTCACCATTTGGTTCCGGTGTGAAATCATCCGGGCTTTCGCCACCTTCGCCACTGTCGGATTTCGCGCCAATGCGGTTCATCGCGATAGACAGGGTGCGGTGCGCCTCGGGCGACAGCGCGCCAAGCGACATGCCCGGCGTGACAAAGCGCTTGCGGATCGCGGTAATGCTTTCCACCTCTTCAATCGGAACCGGCTTGCCCAAAGGCTTCATCGCCAAAAGGTCACGCAAATGGATTGGCGGGTTTGATTGCATCGACTTGGAATATTGCTGCCACAATGCGTAAGAGGCCTTGTTGCAGGCTGCCTGCATCATATGCATGGTCTGGGCTTCCCAAGCGTGCTTTTCACCCGACCGGCGGGCCTTGTAAAAGCCGCCAATTGGCAAAATGTCAGATGCCCCGGTCCAGCCTTTGGCATGAACCTCTTCCAGCTTGGATTGGATGCCGCTGACGCCGATGCCGGAAATGCGTGAATGCATGCCGGGGAAATATTCGGCGACCATCGCACGGGACAGGCCCACAGCCTCAAAGTTCAGACCGCCGCGATAGGATGACAGCACCGAAATGCCCATCTTGGACATGATTTTCAGCAGGCCCGCGTCCACAGCCGCGCGGTAGCGCTGCACGGCTTCCGTCAAACTGCCTTCGATCAGACCGCGGCGAATGCGATCTGCGATGGAATCCTGCGCCAGGTAAGCGTTCACCGTGGTGGCACCGCAGCCGATCAGAACGGCAAAGTAATGCGGATCAACGCATTCGGCTGAACGGACATTCATCGAACAGAAAGTACGCAAACCTTGCTTGGTCAGCCCCGAATGCACTGCCGATGTGGCCAGGATCATGGGCATGGCGACCTGATCCGCAGATTGGTTTTCGTCCGTCAGAACAAGGTGACCGGCACCCGAACGGACGGCATCTTCGGCCTCGGCGCGGATACGTTCCAAACCGGCGCTTAGCGCACCTTGGCCCGGGGCAAAGGTACAATCGATGATCGCAACGCTTTCGCCGAACTGGGCAACCATCGCGTCAAAGGCGGCATTGCCCACAAAGGGGCTGTCCAGCACCAGAATTTCAGTTTGCGAGCTGTCTTCATCCAGCACGTTCTTGAGGTTCCCAAACCGGGTTTTGAGCGACATCACGCGGCTTTCACGCAGGCTGTCAATCGGCGGGTTTGTCACCTGGCTAAAGTTCTGACGGAAGAAATGCGATAGCGGACGATAGGTTTTTGACAGCACGGCCGAGGGGGTATCATCGCCCATCGAGGCGATCATTTCCTTACCGTCTTCGGCCATCGGGGCCAGAACCTGTTCCAGTTCTTCAATCGTATAGCCTGCCGCAACCTGCCGCTTGCGCAGTTCATCGCCGTCGAACTTGGCATCTTCGGTCACGCTTTTCAGCATCGTATTCAGATCAACAACCTTGCCGACCCAGTCGCCAAAGGGCTGGGCGGCGGCCAATTGGTCTTTCAGTTCGGTGTCGTGGAACAATTTGCCTTCGACCATGTCGACAGCGATCATCTGGCCGGGGCCAAGTGCGCCCTTTTCAACAACAGTCGCTTCATCGATCGGGACCATGCCAACCTCAGAGCCTGCAATCAGCAGACCGTCACCGGTGACCACATAGCGCAAGGGGCGCAGGCCGTTCCGATCCAAACCGCCGCAGACCCAGCGGCCATCGGTCATGGCAAGGGCGGCGGGGCCGTCCCATGGCTCCATCACAGCATTGCAATAGCTGTACATGTTCTGCCAGGCGGCAGGCATTTCAACGGCTTGCTTAGACCAGGCTTCGGGGACCATCATGGTTTTGGCCATCGGCGCATTCCGGCCCGCGCGAACCAGAACCTCAAACACGGAATCCAGCGCACTGGAATCCGATGCTCCAGCGGGAATGATCGGCTTGATATCCTCGGCCTTGTCGCCAAACGCGCCCGAGGCCATGCGGATTTCATGGCTGCGCATCCAATTGACGTTGCCTTTCAGCGTGTTGATCTCGCCGTTATGGGCGAGCATGCGGAACGGCTGGGCCAAGGACCATTGCGGGAATGTGTTGGTCGAATAGCGCTGGTGATAGATGGCAAAAGCGCTCTCAAAACGCTCATCCATCAGGTCCGGATAGAACTCAGCCACCTGTTCAGCCAGCATCATACCTTTATAGATGATCGAACGGCAGGATAGCGAACAGACATACATGCCGCCGATGCCCGCAGCGGTGGCGGCTTTTTCAATCCGGCGGCGGATGATGTACAGCTCGCGCTCGAACTGTTCCTCATCCATGTCCTTTTCACAGCGGATCAGGATTTGCTCAATCTCGGGACGGGTGGCGTTGGCCTTTTCACCCAGACAATCCGTACTGACAGGCACGTGGCGCCAGCCATAGATATAATGCCCCATGCGCAGCACCTCGGATTCGACAATCGTCCGGCAGCGTTCTTGGGCACCAAAATCGGTGCGGGGCAGGAACACCTGACCCACGGCAATCAGCTCGCCGGTTGTGGGCTCATGGCCGGTACGGCGGATTTGATCCTCAAAGAACGGGACGGGGATCTGCACGTGAATACCGGCGCCATCGCCGGTTTTGCCGTCCGCATCGACAGCACCACGGTGCCAAATGGCTTTCAGGGCATTGATACCTTTTTCCACAACATCGCGGGAAGCTGCGCCATCAATGGCAACAACAAGACCAACACCGCATGAGGAATGCTCATCATCATGCGCGTACAGACCATTCTCGGCCATCCACTGACGTTTTGCTTCTTCGGCGGCGACCCAGTTTTCGTCATAGGTTGTCATGATAATCCTCCCTCAACATGCGGGTGTTTTGCTTCGTATTCTGCAGCCGTAGCGCAAGGGTGATCCCCGCGCAGGTCAACTGCCTTCATGGCTTGATCTGCGTAGACTTCTGATCGCAGTGACCACCCGGCTGCGTCGTCAAACAGTCCAGGCATCAATTCGTAATTCGTTCCAGGCGTATTCTTGTCACGCATCCACAGATGGGATCCGCAGGTCGCGCAAAAGGCACGCTCGGCAAAATCGGATGAGGCATAGATGCGCACCGGGCCATCCACAGTTACATCTGCTTCTGGTGCGGGAAAGCACATGAAAAGCGCGCCCGACCAGCGCTGACACATGCGGCAATGGCATGCACCAACCCAGCCTGCCGGCTGACTTGCGACCTTCACCGTGACGGCCCCACAGAGGCAACGACCCTTGATCACGACACCGCAATCCCGCAGCCATGCTTGGGCTGGCTGCTTAGAAAACCGGGCTCGCCGGGGAAGATGAATTCGACCGGGCGATCTGAACGCGCGGTTGTCCCGCCAGAGGTCGTGACCGTACCGGTGCCGGGAAAGAAGCGGTTCCATTCGCGGCTGATGAACTCATTACCTTGGGCCGACCAGATCTCATTGCCCGCAGGGTCATAGGCCGTAATGTCATAGGTGGTTTCATCCAGCGTGACGCCATCAATCGTAATCTGACGACCGGTCAGCGTATCCTGCCCGACATAGCGTGTTTCCCCGATTTCGTCCGACAATGTGCGGAAATCGAAATCATCAATGCCTTTTTCAAGCAGTTCAGAAAATGAGGCAGGTTCAACCGGTTCGCTTTCCAGCCGCTCGCGGTGGCCGGTCACAACGTGAAAGCTGTTGATCCACTGGGTTTCGCCGTCAATCTCGCCAACGTAAGTCAGGCCTTGTTCATCCAGACGCACGCTGCGCTGATGGCCCGCAGGATCACCTTCGCAGGTAAAATAATGCGAGACCGAGCAGCTTTCGATTTGGACGGTCAGATAGACGTCACAACCACCGGGCACCGAAAAGACAGGCGCGCCAGATTGCGCGGTGGCGGGGCCGGCAAGGCAAAGAAGGGCGGCAAGATATCTCATGGCTGATACCCCGTCTCAATCTGGTTGCATTCGAACTTTGGCGTGTCCGAGAAAAAGCCAGCCTCGCCGGGATAGATAAACTCAACCGGGGACATATCCGTGATCTGATCAGGGGTCGCAGCATCCCAGCTTTCGCCGAAAAAGAACAGACGATGGGTTTCGCTGACAAATTGGCGGCCGCTGCCGTTGTCCAACTCATTGCCATCGGCATCCAAGGTCCGGCCCGCATATTCGGTGTTCAGCAGCAGCTCGCCATCAATGGTCGTGGTTTCGCCGGTCAACATGTCAAAGCCGACATGGCGCTCGTCGCCCTCGGGGGTTTCGATCACAAAGTCCCATGTGTCGACCTGGGCATCGAACAGCTCGGTCAGCGAAGCCGGGTCAGAGGCCGGTAGCTGCAGGGCTTCATTGCCAGTGACCTTGAATGATTCAACCCACTGAAACTCGTCGTCCACACGCTGGACACTGAACAAACCACCCTGGCCAATCACGGCAAGCCACTGATCGCCGGGATTGTCCGCCTCGCAGCTCCAGACATTGACCAAAAGGCAGCCCCGATGCTGAACGGTCAGTCTGGCTTCGCAGCCTTCGGGCGCGGCAAAGCTTTGCTGTGCAGCGACAGGTGTGGCCAAACTCATGGCGGCGAGGATCATCAGTGGCTTCATCATTTCTTAACCCTTCAGGTCAGTGGTGTTGACGTAGGCATTCAGACGGTTTGCGGCGCGTATGTACAGTGTATGTACAGGTTCTGTACGCGGAAAATATCACTCTGCCGCGACGGTTGCGGCCTGGCCAAGATATTCCAGGATAGCGGTTGAGGCATCGCGGCCATCACGGATGGCCCAGACAACCAAAGACGCGCCGCGCACGATATCCCCGGCGGCGTAAACGCCTTCGAGGCTGGTCGCACCGGTTTGGAAATCCGCCTTGATCGTGCCCCAGCGGGTCACTTCAAGTCCCTCAACCCCCCAAAGGGCAGGCAGGTCTTCGGGTTCAAAACCCAAAGCTTTGATGACAAGATCGGCATCTTCCACATAATCTGCGCCCTCGATTACTTCGGGGGCTTGGCGGCCAGTGGCGTCCGGCGCACCAAGGCGCATCTTTTGCACCTTCACACCGGTGACCGGATCGCCATCAAACCCATTCGGAGCCGCGAGCCAGACAAATTCGACACCTTCTTCTTCGGCATTTTGCACTTCACGCTGCGAGCCGGGCATATTGGCACGGTCGCGGCGATATAGGCATTTCACGCTGCTGGCGCCCTGCCGAATAGCGGTGCGGACACAGTCCATCGCGGTATCACCGCCGCCGATGACAACAATGCGCTTGCCTTCGGCGTTCAGTTCACCGCTTTCAAACTCGGGCACGTCATCGCCAAAGCTTTTGCGGTTGCTGGCTGTCAGATAATCGATGGCGTTAACGATGCCATCTGCACCTGAATCGGGTAGATCCCTTGTTTTATAGACACCTGTGGCAATCAGAACGGCGTCATGCTTGCCGCGGATGGCGTCGAAAGATAGATCCTCGCCCACATTGCAATTCAGGACAAATTGCACGCCGCCCTGTTCCAGCTGGGCCATACGCTGCATGACCACGTCTTTTTCCAGCTTAAAGCCTGGGATACCATAGGTCAGCAGGCCGCCGCCGCGATCGTAGCGATCGTAAACGGTGACCTGTACGCCCTGACGGCGCAGCATGTCCGCCGCCGCCAGACCACCAGGGCCCGCGCCGATGATACCTACGCTTTCGCTGCGTTCGGCATGTGGTTTGATAGGTTTGACCCAGCCTTCTTCAAAGGCCGTATCGGTGATGTATTTTTCAACCGAGCCGATGGTCACAGTGCCATGGCCAGATTGTTCGATCACGCAGTTCCCTTCGCAAAGGCGGTCTTGCGGGCAGATGCGACCGCAGATTTCAGGGAATGTGTTTGTCGCTTGGCTGATCTCATAAGCCTCTTGCAGGCGGCCCTCGGCGGTCAGGCGCAGCCAATCGGGGATGTTATTGTGCAGCGGGCAATGGGATTGGCAGTAAGGCACACCACATTGGCTGCAACGGCTGGCTTGCTCGGCGGCTTTTTCGCGTGCGAACTCTGCGTAAATCTCGCCAAAATCTTCTTTACGTAGGTTCGGCGGACGCTTTTGTGGCATCTCACGGCTAACGGCGGTAAACTTCAGCATCTTTTGACCGGCCATGGCTAATTCTCCCGTTTGGCGAGGCGAGCCGCCTTTTAAATCGCTGCTTCGGAAATGAAAAGGCAGTAATACTGACCTATATGTCAGAAAGATACTCTGGATCAATCCGGATTTGATGATTTTTGGTGATTTTTAGGTCCGGTTCGTGACCTAAAAATGCGCTTCCCCCTGAATCCTAACGGTTTAGGTTGATCACACCGAATCAAACAGCGCGGCGGATATGAGCCTTTTTACTCTTCTATTGATTGCATTAATCCAGGGCGTGACCGAGTTTTTACCGATCTCATCGTCAGGCCATCTGATTTTGCTGCCCAATTTGACGGGGCTTGAAGATCAGGGTCAAATCATCGACGTCGCCGCCCATATCGGGACGCTGATCGCGGTGGTCTTCTATTTCTGGGCCGATGTGCGTATCGCATTTTTCGGCGGTCTTCGGTTGATCCGCGGCAAAGCAGACACGCCTGGCGCCGCGCTCGCGCTTGGTCTGATCATCGCGACGGTCCCGGTGATTTTGTTCGGACTATTCCTGAAATTGACGGGTTTGTCAGATCACTTGCGCAGCATGGCGTTGATCGGCTGGACCATGCTGGGATTTGGCATTCTTCTATATTGGAGCGACCAAAAAGGACCAACGGTGAAAACCACCGACGAATGGACGTTGAAAGACGCGCTCTATATGGGCGGCTGGCAGGCGTTGGCGCTTATCCCTGGCACGTCACGTTCTGGGATCACCATCACGGCAGGGCGCATGCTGGGATACACAAGAGCCGATGCCGCGCGCCTGTCTATGCTGATGTCGATCCCGACGATTATTGCATCGGGCACGCTGATCGGGCTTGACGTGGCAGGGACAGCGGATGCGAGTATGCTCAAGGACATCGCCATTGTGGTTGCAATGTCTTGCGCCGCTGCGCTGCTTGCTTTGACGCTGATGATGCGTCTGCTGCAATCCGTCAGCTTCACGCCCTATGTGATCTACAGGGTCGTGCTTGGCATTATCCTGCTGGGGATCGCCTATAGTTAAGCTTTCAGGTTCTTGGCCGATTCTTTGATTGCGTCATACTGGCCAGACGGGCGGAAGCGCCACAGGTAGTCGGGCAGTACAACGTCCATCGCGGTTGGGGTTATGCCAAGGTCGCCAAATCCCTTAGCGCCGTCGGCCACGACGTTATCAACGGCAAGATTGATCACCTGATCCTTGGTCAATGGCCCTTTGATCAGCCCAAAAGACAATGCGCGCGCAATGCCAAAGCATGAGGCCATGATACCCGCCGCCCAAAACGGGATGTTGATGATCATGCGGCGTTTGCGGATCACGCCAAGCATCTTTTGCATCATTTCGCGGAAGGTCAGTACATCCGGCCCGCCAAGCTCATACAGTCCGGGTTTCGCGTGCCCCAAAATGCCCTGCACGGCTGCGGCAGCTACATCATCGACGTAAACCGGCTGAAACCGGGTTGATCCACCAACAACAGGGAGCGCAGGCCCGAATCTGGTCATCCCGGCAAAGCGGTTAAAGAATTGATCTTCATGCCCAAAAATGATCGAGGGGCGCAGGATAACTGCATCGGGCTGATGTGCCAGGACGCCAGCCTCACCTTCGGCTTTGGTCTGCGCATATGCGCTCTCGGCGGCGGGATTTGCGCCAATGGCCGAGATATGCACCATCCGGTTGATCTCCATCTGCGCGGCGATCCGGGCAATCCGTGTTGCCCCTTCGGCCTGCACCGCATCAAATGTATTTTTGCCGGTCTCATCAAGAACGCCGACGCAATTGACGACCACATCTGCACCATCGGTGACAGCAGCAACACTCGCGTCATCGCGGATATTGCAAAACACAGGCTCGACCTGTCCAACGACACCGTAAGGGCGCACAAACATGGCCTCATTCACGTTGCGCACCGCGACACGCACGCGCCAACCTTCTTTGGCCATACGGCGGGCAATATAACGCCCGACAAAGCCGGAACCGCCGAAGATTGTAACTAGCTGAGACATGGCTGCACCTCTTTCGATACCGGCCTTGGTGTACCTGCCCGCCCCCCACCAGACAAGCGCAAAGCAGGTGATTACATCAACCGCGACGATTTCCCGCGGAATCGGATTGACACGAACACAAACCCCGCTTACATCGCGGCCTCACGACACCTGCCCAGGTGGCGGAATTGGTAGACGCGCTAGCTTCAGGTGCTAGTGTCTGTATGGACGTGGAGGTTCGAGTCCTCTCCTGGGCACCAAAATATCCTCCATATTTTTGATTTTGTGTAATGAATTGTGCGGCGGCTTCTCCGACCCGCCTCTAACGCACCCTGCAAAATGAGTGACTGGACGCCCGCGCCCTGTCTTTTGGTGCCCCAGCGTTACATCCGTGATCACTATCCGCGTCCTTATCAGGATCAACAACCTGATCAAAGGGGCGAGTACCAATGAGCGCTTATAGTTCCCAAATCACTTTGCTGTGCAGTTCAGTCGACTGATTTTAAGTTGACGTGAAAAAAAGTTCATATTATCGACCGCGCCAAACCCGCCAGGTGAGTATCCCCTTCCCAGCCATATGAATGATACCGCAGGACGCTTTGGCGCTCCTTTCAGCGTAGGAACATCGTTACATGTCCAAATTTCTTGATTTGAAACTGGCGCTTGCAGCGTCGACCTGTCTTGTGCCGGTCGGCGCACTGGCGCAAACAACCGATGAGACCGGAGACGTTTTCCTTGGTACAATCGTCTTGCAAGCGATCAATGACGGCGGCGAAGCTGTCACAGGTGTGGAAGCTGCGAACACAGCTGGATCGCGCCTGCCGGTGAACCCCGAGGATCTACCGCGCTCAGTGACCATATTGCCCAGCGAATTGTTTGAAGCCCAGGGTGCCCGTACCTTGGAGGAAGCGGCGTCTTACAGCCCAGGTATTTCGACCGAAACATATGGCCGGGATGATCGTTATGACGAATTCTCGTTGCGCGGTTTTGAAGTCCAGCAAAGCGGTAAATATCGCGATGCATTGCCGCTGCGCGCCGTCGATTTCGCGGCGTGGCGGACTGAGACGTTTGGCTTGGAAAGTATCAATATTTTGCGCGGCCCAACCTCGGATTTGTATGGCGCCAATCAACCCGGTGGTTTGATCAATGGCGTTTCAAAACGGCCTGAATTCACCCAAGGTGGTGAGGCGCGTTTGACAACCAAATCAGACGGTGGCGGTGAAGTGGCTGTGGATACAACTGGCCCCGTTTCGGACGCCGTGGCCTATCGTTTGGTCGCGTTGTTCAATCAGTTTGGAACCAACTATGACGAAGTGGAAACGGGCAGAATATATATCGCGCCCTCGCTGACCTATGAGGCGTCAGATGACACCAGCGTCACGTTCTACGGCCAGTATCAAGAGGATCAGGTCGGGGATGTTTACATCAACGTGCCCGAGTATGGATCCTATCAAGACAACGCCAACGGCACCTGGGACCGTGACCTTTATACTGCGAATCCAGACGCCAATGATATCGAAACCCAGCAAAACTATGTCGGCTATGAGCTAGAGCATTATTTCACAAATCAGTTGAGCCTGATCAGCCGTGCCCGCGCATCCCAAAATGATTGGGATATGGATACGGAATACGCCACTGCTTTTGTCAATATAAGCTACATTTTGGGAGCGCCGGTTGGTGATCCCAGTGATGTGGATACCGGCATCATGACCAAATTTACGGTTGATCAAACGACGGAACAATTTAGCGCCGACAATGCGCTGAGCTATGAATTTTCCACGGCAAATGTCGATGGTCAGATCATTGCCGGTGTCGATCACTTCACACTGAGTAGTGATATCGACTCCAGTCTTGGATATACCGGCGAGCGAAATCTACTGACTGGTGAGGTCACAACTTACTTGGCCGGTAGTCTTCCAACTGATCTGCCGAACAGCCGTCAGGTCGAATTACAACAGACCGGTGTTTATCTGAATGGGCGCGCGGATTTTGGCGGCCAGGCTGTTCTGTCGGGGGGTATTCGTCAGGACTTTGTAGATTATGAAATCGATGGTTTTAATACCGGCTTGGATACAACAGTCACTGAGTTTGGTTATGAAATCGAGGACAGCGTTACATCTGCAAATCTTGCATTGGGATATCGGGTAACCCCTGATGTGCTGGCCTATGGTGCTGTGTCTAACTCCTTTAGCCTTCCGCTGGACGGTGTGACCGAAGATGGTAGTGCCTTGGAGGTCGAACGCGGGCTATCATTTGAAGCGGGTTTAAAATTTGCTTCTGCAAATGGTGCTACAGCCACAAATATTGCCTATTTCGACATCACAAAAAGCGATGTATTGGTGACAGACCAGACAGACACACGGTTCGTCGAGCAAATCGGTGAGGTCCGCTCTAAAGGTCTTGAAATCGAAGTGACGCATGATTTTGGAAATGGTCTGAGTCTTTTTGGCAGTGCCACTTACACCGATGCCGAAGTGACCGAAGATACGTTCTATGAAGGCAATGACGTTGCACGGGTCCCTGAATTTGCTGCTGGCTTGTTTGCACAATATGAGCTGCAGCAGATTGACGGTCTGTCTGTTGGTTTGGGTCTACGCCATTCCGGAGAGCGCTTCTCGGACGCCGCGAATACGTACGAAATGGAAGCTGTCACGCTTGTTGATGGCTCAATTTCGTATGGTGTCGATGATTGGACATTTACCGCCGCCGCCCGGAACTTGGCCGATAAGGAATATGTCGGATATTGTCATGCCAACCCTGCGTTGTTCGGAAACGCGCTGGACAGCTTCTCGGGCGGCTGCGTTTACGGCGAAGGTCGCGAGATCAGCCTGACCGCACGTCGGACGTTCTAAATGCGCATTGGCCTTGTTTCGGCATTTATGATCTTGTTCTGCTCCGCATCGGCCGCTTTGGCTGATGCGCGTCAGATTGATCATGCTTACGGAACGACAGAAATCAGCGGCACCCCCCAACGTGTTGTGTCGCTTTCCTACATTGGACATGACTTCTTGCTTGCTTTGGGCACCCGTCCGATTGCCCTGCGATATTGGTACGGCACTGGTGAATTCGGTGTCTGGCCCTGGGCCGAAGAGGCGCTGGGTGATGCCGAGCCGGTATTGCTTTATGGCGGGATCGATATCGAACAAATTGCGCTGCTTTCACCTGACCTGATCGTTGGTCAATGGTCCGGCATGACCGAGGCCGAGTATCGGCTGCTGTCACAGATCGCCCCAACCGTGCCGCATCCTGCCGGTGCCTCTGCGTTCAGTGCCTCTTGGCAAGACATGACAGCACAGCTTGGGATCGCGCTGGACAAGGAAGATCAGGCCAGCGAGGTCATTGCCGCGCTAGAAGCCCGCTTTGAGCGTGTGCAGTCTGCTTTCCCGGAGTGGCATGACAAAACAGCCGTTATGGTGTTGCCATCGCGCGTGAGCGCGTTCGGATCTTCTGATCTGCGCGGTCGGTTTTTGAAGGATATCGGCTTGCAACTGCCACCCGCTGTGGACGCCATGGCGGGCTTTGATCCAAATTTCATCAGGATCCCGGACGAAGCGATCGCCGCGATCGACACCGATGTGTTGATCTGGGCACACAGCCCCAATCTAAACGCCGCGCTGTCTGCCATCCCGCTGCGATCGAGCATGCGGGCTGTTCGCGAGGGCCGCGAGGTATTCGCCGACTATGATCTGACAGCTGCCTTAAATCATTCAAGCCCACTGTCGCTACCCTATGCACTTGACCGTTTGGTTCCACTTATCGACGCAGCAATTGATGGCGATCTGTCAACACAGGTCCCCGGTTGGGCCGAGGCGATGGCGGGCCCGACGCAATGAAACAACTTGCTTTGCGATTTACCCTGAAGATGACCCTTAGCCTGGTTGTTGGCATGTTGCTGGTTTTGCTGTCGCTACGACTTGGTCTGCGCGACATCAGCTGGCATACGGTCTTTGCAGCGCTTAGCGCCTTTGACGCCAATGACCCCGATCACGTGACGATCCTTCAATTGCGGTTGCCAAGGGCGCTGACAGCGTGCCTTGGCGGCGCGGCGCTTGGTGTTGCTGGCGCATTGATGCAGACCATGACCCGCAATCCATTGGCCGATCCTGGTCTTTTGGGCATTAACGGCGGGGCCGCGATTGGCGTCGTCATTTCAATCTGGGGTCTTGGACTGACGTTGCAGCAGGCGTTGATTGCACCTGCTCTTATAGGGTGTGCGATTGCTGCAGCAGTGGTTTTGTTTTTGGGCGGGGCTGCTGGACGAAACGGGCCTGATCCGACGCGGCTTTTATTGGCCGGCGCTGCTTTGAACGCGCTGTTTGTGTCGTTGACTTGGGCAATTCTCATCCTCAGCCGCGAGTCGTTGGATGTGTTTCGGTTCTGGGCGCTGGGGGGATTCACCGGCATATCGTCGACCGATCTGATGGCCGTGTTGCCAGCTTACTTTATCGGGTTTCCACTGGCGTTCCTGACTGCCGGAATGCTGGGGCCGCTGGTTTTAGGCGAAGAGGCCGCAGCCGCCCTTGGCGTTAAGGTCTGGTTGGTTCGTTTGCTATGTGTCGTATCAGTCGTTTTACTGTGCGGCACGACCGTGTCACTTGCCGGTCCTATTGCCTTTATCGGTCTTATCGTGCCTCATCTTGTCCGTCCCTTTGTTGGGGGCAGCGTGCCCAGATTGGTCATGGCGTCTGCTTTGGCAGGCGCGTTGCTGGCGATAACTGCCGATGTCTTGGGCCGTGTCATCTGGACCGGGCGAGAGGTTGAAGCAGGGGTTTTGATCGCACTCATAGGTGGGCCAACCTTGGTTGTCTTGGTCAAGACAAGGTGGAGGGCCGCGGTATGACCACCATAGCAATCAAATTGGGGCCTCTATCTGCCCGTCCGCCGCGGCGGCTGGTTTTGATCAATATAAGCCTCGTGCTCGCGATCCTTTTGATCGCGTTTCAAAAGCTGGTGGGCGGAAGCTACCCCGTGTCCATTTCAGACGTCTTCGCGGCTGTTCAGGGCCAGGCTGATCCGATCACCAGTATGATCATTCTGGATCACCGCGCGCCCAGAGTGCTGGTGGCAATCGGGGTCGGGCTGGCCTTTGGTCTTGCGGGCGAGATGATACAAACCGTTTTACGCAACCCGCTGGCATCGCCCGATATTATTGGCTTTAGCGCAGGCGCAAGTACCGGCGCGATTGCCGCAGTCATTCTGACGGGTTCGGCAGGCGTTGTCTTTCTGGGGGCGATGTTCGGTGGGATCGTTGTTGCGACGGCGGTGATGGCACTCAGTTGGAACAAATCCATTGCGCCGGGGCAGCTGGTTTTGATCGGCATTGGCGTCAGCATGACAGTCAGCGTTTTCAATGACTTACTGATGACCTCGTTCGACATAACGCGCGCCGCCGAGATCGCTAAATGGTTGGTCGGCTCCTTAGAGGCGCGGGATTGGAACGATGTTACGCTTGTCTGGATCGGGCTGCTTATTTTGGGGCCTTTGGCCTTTTGGCGCCAATTTCATCTTGCGCGGCTCGCATTGGGCGAAGACACAGCGACCGTTCTGGGTATCTCAGTCAACATCACGCGGATCATCTCGCTTATTCTTGCATTGGGCTTGGTCGCCGTGGCTGTTGGGACGGCGGGACCATTACCCTTTGTCGCCTTTGTTGCGGGCCCAATCGCGCATGGCTTGAACAAAGCACCGCGCCCCAGTCTGCTAACGGCCGGTTTGATCGGGGCACTCGTCACTTTGATCGCCGATGCCATTGCCGGGTCTTTGCCCGGTGGGCTGGTCTTACCCGCAGGTATTTTCACCTCCCTCTTTGGGGCCCCAGTGCTGATCTGGATCTTGATATTAGAAAGCCGAAAGCGACGCATATGAGCGCACGACTAACAACCGAAAACCTATCCCTGCGGTACGATAAGACACCTGTGCTGACGGATGTGTCAGCGGCTATTCCTGATGGCAAAGTGACCAGTATCATCGGATCAAACGCCTGTGGGAAATCTACCCTTCTAAAGTGTTTGTCGCGGTTGCTGTCACCATCCGCGGGAGCTGCTTTGCTGGATGGGAA
Organism: Yoonia sp. BS5-3; assembly: GCF_038069655.2. Lineage (NCBI taxonomy): Bacteria > Pseudomonadati > Pseudomonadota > Alphaproteobacteria > Rhodobacterales > Paracoccaceae > Yoonia > Yoonia phaeophyticola. Next base: position 884,996 of record NZ_CP150951.2, on the reverse strand, counting down.
AGCCATCCACAAACAAGATACAAAATCGGTCGCGCGGCAGGTCGCGCTGCTCCCGCAATCGACAACCTCTCCGCAAGGTATGACCGTCGCGGATCTTGTCAGAAACGGGCGAACACCGCATCAAAATCCGTTGCAACAATGGTCTACGAAAGACCAGGAAATTGTCAGCCGGTCCATTGCGCAAGTTGGGCTGACCGATCTTGCGGATCATCAGCTAAGCACATTGTCTGGGGGGCAACGGCAACGGGCTTGGATCGCCCTGGCCTTGGCGCAAGACACTAATATTCTACTTCTTGATGAGCCGACGACATATTTGGATTTGGTCAATCAGATCGAAATCTTGAAACTGATCCGCAACTTGCAGCAAACATCGCAGCTGACTGTCGTAATGGTCTTACATGACATCAATCTTGCAACCCGTTTTTCGGACAATTTGATCGCCTTGAAGGATGGGGATATCCTGTTTTCAGGTGCGCCATCGGAACTTGTGACTGAAGAGAACATGGAAAAGGTCTATGGCCTTGCATCCAGCATCATATCAGACCCTCATACCGGATTGCCTCATGTCATCGCAAACTGAGCACAAAGTGGCGGATGTGACAGCCGATACCGTTCTGCCGAACCTTTCCTTTGCGGCGATGCAAGGATTGATCCTGCACGAAGCAGAAGAACACGGGCTGCCCATCAAGGAACAGACCGAAAGCCGCCTGCTGATCCAAACCGAATTTGGTGTGTTTGGTATCGAAAATCAGGACGATGGGCTTCGCCTGATGATCAAAGCACCGGATGCAGACAGCCTGCACATTGTCCGCGACGGACTGGTTGAGCACCTGATACACTACATGCCTGACCTGCAGGAAACCATGCGCTGGTCAGACAATATCTTAGCTGACCAGTTCCCCCCCAATTTTCAGTTCGCTGAAGTGATCGAGGTCCGGGCAATCTCAACAGATTTCCATAGGGTGATCCTGCGACCAGAGCGTCTGATGCACTTCGGTGATAGCGCCATCCATTTTCGTTTTGTCTTGCCTCCCAAAGGCTGCGCCGAACCTGTGTGGCCGACACTTAGCCCCAGCGGTGCAACCGTCTGGCCAAAGGGTGAACATGAACTTCACCGTCCGGTCTACACGGTCCGCGAACAATCCAATGATAAGGGAACGCTTTCAGTCGATATTTTCATGCATGAGGGTGGACGGATGACGCCCTGGGCAAAGACTATCAAAGCAGAAGATCGCGTCGCAATCATCGGGCCCGGAGGCGGCGGCACACTTGACGTTGATCAACTTGTCATTTGTGGTGATGAAACAGCTTTTCCTGCTATTGCGCGCATTCTGGCAACGTTGCCCGACCACGCTTGGGCCAGAGTGATGTTGTACAGCAGTAGTGGTGCTACAGATTATCCAATTCCAGAGCACCCGAACTTTGCGTTGCAATGGGTCGGCGCGGAAAGCGGTCTCGATTTTGTTGACGCTGCGCATGATGCCGTTTCGCAAAACCCCGAAGCCTTTGTTTGGTTTGCAGCAGAACGCTTGCCTACTGACATGTTTCGAAAACTTGAATTGATCAAAAACCTGCCAAAATCGCGCAAGTACATTGCGCAATTCTGGTCTAATAACGGTTAACACATTTGAGCAGCTCTGCTGAGACATGATAGTTGCCCATATCGGTACTAACCATTTTCTAACCTTACCAAAGAGTTGATGACCTTGACTGATCCCACACCCACCAAAGTGGCGCGCCGCAAATTGGCCCAACAGCCCAGGTCACAAGAGAAAGTTGACCGTATCTTGAACACGACACTCGAGATGTTGGCGTCCGATCCATTGCAATCAGTTGGAACCAAGTCCATCGCGGCCCAGTCAGGTGTCAGTGTGGGGACAATCTATCGGTTTTTCCCAAATAAAGAGGCGATTTACTACGAGCTTTATCAAAGATGGCTTGGTCAGAGCCTGGCGGCTTTGGATCAGCTTATTGATAACTTGCAGGGCGATGTAACACTGGAAGAATTTACGGACGCTTTCCTCCAGGTGATGAGTGACCATGAACTAAACGCCAATGGATATTGGCACCTTCGCATGGCGATGGGCGTGTCCCGAAAGTTGATCGATCTTGAAGCCAAGCATCGTATGGATGTCGGTCGGCGGATTGTTTTGTTGCAAAACACGTTTGGTAAGCTGCCTCACGCACAGATCGCACCGCAGGTCATGTTTTTGCAAAATGAAATCACGATTGCCTGCCTATTTTCATTATCTCAATTCGCTGGAAACCCAAATGAGGACATCTTGAAATCGCTGTGCAAGCGGTTGTTTTTGTTGATCTTTGACTTTGATGAATGGGGTATGGGTATATAGGCTTTGGCCATGGCGGCCTATGTATTGATAGATTCTGAGCCGATGCGGGTTTCTACAAGTGGCGGTCCAAGTATGGCTGTGTGGAGGTGAGTTCAATGATGCATGGATCAAGCATTCGCCGTGAAAGTCTGGTCAGGTGAAGCTGTACTGCGACGCTTGACCCGAGGTCTTCGGTGGTATCTTGGAGAAATGTATCTTTGTGTCTCCGTCCGCTCCCGAGACATGGATTAGATATCTCCACGCCGACGATCTGGCGAAAGTTGCAAGCAATTGCATCCAATCGGCTTTTGAGCCCGGTATCTTCACACTTATGGGCCTGGATGGGTCGTAAACATCGCTTCCAACATCGCAGAAGACGGGATGGCAGGCTCGGCACTCTACTCGACAGCAAAGGCGGCCTTGCATGGAATGACAGTAAGCCTTCAGCGGGACTTTGGGTCCAAGCGCATGCTGATTAATACCGTTTTGCCTAGCCTGACCTTGATGGAAGGCACAAAGAACTTTCTTCCCGATGAGGTGCGTGAAGGCGAGCGAACTAAGAGGCCTTCAGGTGGACTGTCATCCCCGCAGAGCGTCGCAAATCTCGTGGTTTTTCTTTCCTCCGAGGCCAACGCGAACATCATGGGAGAGAGAATTCGGGTCACTGGTGGCAGGTAGCGTCGCATAGGTCTTCCAGCTCACCGAATAATGAAAATTGGACCCTCGCAATGTGAGGGCCAATGGCGGCTATACCCCAGGGGCGTGTTACGGCAGTTTCGCGAAACGCGCAGCGCATTTTGTACGGGTTGCCAGCAATTCCTTGACGACTTCAAGATGGCCCATGAGTGCGACCGTATGTGCGCCAGATGAAGGAATATTTCGATCTCTTAAATGGTTTGCAGCCACGCGTGCATGCTCTGCTGCCCTATCGAGCTCTGACGCAATTGCATCGTAGTCTTTCGCTGCTTCATCTCTGGGATCCATGGTCTTTACTCCGTATTGGGGCATTGGCTTGTGAGGCAATATGCACGAGTACAACGAGGCGCGCACCCAAATGCAATCTAATAGGCAATGTGTGAATGCGGACATTGACTCGCGGGGGCCTGAGGTCCGTTTTGTCCGGCAAAGCGGTCCTCGATGCTTGCATTGGGCCGAATTGCGACCTGCTGCGCTGCTGCAGGTCCGCTTTGAGCTCAATTTGCTAAAATTCAGCGTAGCGGCGAATGTCTGTTATCTCGCCAAAAAAAGTCAAGGCTAACGGCCATACACCCAACCAAAGAAGAAAACTGAAAGAGCCAGAACTTGTTAGATGATATCCGTTTTGATGCCCTCCTTGACGAGGTTGGAAAGGAATTCCTTTGTGAAGGGTTGAGGCTTCTAGCCGTTAACCTGTGTCGATCTGGATATGATGCAGATATGAAGGATTGGGACAGCCCAGCTAGGAGAAGTGGCTCAAAGGGTGTCATTTTTTCGCATCTACAAATGTCCACATATGGTCAAGGGGCCAGTTTGTTGGAGCGCTATGGTATCGCACACTCCGTGAATATCCATGGTTACAAAGAAGGTTATTCGCCGGATGTTCAAATGGATATCTCGGCAATTGAAATTTCGCCGGACAGTGTAAAATTGACCAACAGCAACGTTCGCGATCTCGCCAACGTTTTCGTAGCCGCTCAGACGGTTCTGGACCAAAGCTGTCTCGGACCAGACGCCGAATTCTATCCAATGGAATTGAAACGTCAGATGCAGCGCACAGGTGTTAACTCTGGATACCTTACAGCAATCCCTGTACGACCTTTGACCCGCAAAAAACTAGAAAAAGCACATCGTTTGAGCAGCGGCGAACCCATCAATGATGTCTATTTCTGGACTTCTAAAATGCTAGGAAAACCGTATGATACTAAATTGGAAAAAACGCTTCCTGATACAAATTTTTGGGAGACAGTGTACCCAAGCTTTGTCTACGATGCTCTGGCTGATGACCCTAGTGTATTCCGAAAAGTTTTAGCCGCAGCAATGCAGCCAATTGATGATGGAATGAGAGAAATTCATGCAGAACGTTGGGCAAACCCTGTGTGATAGAAATCTTGGCAAGTAGCCATTGATACCTTGTGCAGCGAATTCGCACTTTGTCCCGCATAGCCGCCATCCGAGCACTTTGCGGCGAAAGTCTGGAATGAGCCCCAAGGCGGTCAATACGGTTTTTCACTGTGCGTGGTGGCATCCGGGATGTGGAACATCAGCCGGGTGACATAGCGGAACACAACGCTTTGCTTAGCGGTCATGCCGGCAGAGAGCCAAGTACAAAGTCATAGAGCTTAATGATGGAATTGGTGAGCCGTTCGCGTTCAAGCGGGGAATATGCATTCAAACGCTCCTGGCCCACAGAGAACAGGTTTAGCGGCACCGGATAGGCCCGGTGACCAAAATCAATAGGTTTGATCCAAGTATCCAACAATATGGTGGAACAAGATCAACGATTTATCAAATGGCTGACGCACCCAATGCCCGGCTTCAAGGCGTTCCATTCAGCTTCGACAACACTTGACGGGGTCGAAGTCGCGTACGTGATCGGTAAGGGGGCAGTATGGTCTGCCGAAATAGCGGTTTCCTTCAATCCGCTGAGCTCGCAGAAGAGGTGCGCCCACAAACAACAGGTCTCTGATCCGACTTACGATTGCGAAGCAACCCAAATAAAGTAACATCGCCTTACAACGACAGATACCCGACCCCGAAAAACGCTATCAGACACCCCAACCACTGAACCGCGTTGATACGTTCCTTCAAAAAGAATGCCGCAAGCCAGATTGTTGGCAACCCATACATCGCCGTCGTGACGGACGCATATTCCGGATTAGGGTGATTGCCCGCAGACATGATCGAGAAGATTGCGACGCCGTCTAGAACGCCCATAACGGCAAATGCACCAAGTGAACTGACTGCGGGCCAAAGCGGCAAACGCAGTGTCCAGAACCCAGTCAGCAACACCCCGATCGCGACGATTCGAGTTATGATTGCGGAAACAAGACCGTTGGTCAGCTCTGTCGCGCTTTGACCAAAATGGAACGTGCTTGCAAAGGCTGCCGCACAGATAAGTGCGCTTACGATCGTCCAAAAATAGCTGGTTTCGTGGTCGTCATCCCGATCCGCGAGGACTGCGATCATTGTAATCCCGCAGAGAATAACCCCGACTGCCGTCAGTTGCCCGACAGACACTGTAGCACCGCCAAACATCGCGATACCAACGGAAAAGACACAGAAACAGGCCACCAAGGGAGCCGCGAGCCAGACCGGACCGCGCTGGAAGGCAACGTATAGACCACAATTTGCGGCCGCAAAGGATACACCTGCAAATAATATTTGGGCAAAACTGTTTGGCGGTAGCGGTGTGTAATTGCTCGTGGCGACCAAAAGCGTCGTTTGAAAGAGGAGCCCAAATATCATAACAGCAATCATGGCCGCGCTGATCGGTGTTGATTGGCTGGTCAACCGGATGCAAAAATCGTGCAGTCCCCAGCAAGCCGCCGCAATCAACCCTAAGATCAAAGACATCGGGGCATAGCCTCATGGCCTTTCCCCGGGCCAGACCGGTTTGGCAAAGAAATAATGTGAATTTCCACGTGCATCCTGACGAATGTATTTGCGAGGTCTCGCAATCGATTATATTCTTCATGTTAAATATTTATTCCATATATGCAACAAGCCGGGTGGGTGATGCGAGACGAATATCTGAAGGTGCAGCCTGGTCCGCCAAAGCCGAGCGCTATTTACGAGCCGCGCGTTTTTTCGCTCCCACCCGGTTCTGAGCAATATGTCGTGCACGGCTGCGGCGCTGTCCTTGTGCCTGTGTTTGCGGGGGATGAGTTCACAATTGCCAATGATGAAGGCGGCCAACTTTGCGAGATTGTGGTTTGCGATGCAAAAGGTGCAGTAGCGCCCGACATTTTTGGCGTAACAGGGCAGGGACCCGCGATCGGCCTGCAGGCGTTGCTTCAACATGATGATCAATCCCTGCGTGGGCTTCGCATGGGGCTTGATGCTCGCAAAATCGATCTGACAAGCCCGGGCGCAGTTCATCTGTTTGAGAGAACGACGCCGGCCAAGACAAAAGAAACGTTCAAAGCCGACCGCGATGGCTGCGTAATCATAGCGGCACCTGGCGGTGAAATGGATATTGAGCTTCAGAATACGGCGACCCCGCTCACCGTTGTGGTGAAACGTTCCAAGATCAAACGACATGTCAGTTTTGAATTACCCACACCCTTGGCGGACCCGTTGCAAGACATCCGCGTTCATACGCAAACCGCTGAATCCTATTTTGTTAAGGCGGGCGACTACATCCAGATCCTTGATGTAGATGGCCGGCAATGCACCGATTTCGAGTGTTTTAGCGCTCGTAAATTAGACAAAGGCATTGAACACGCGCTGGATGTCACGACCACGCGAACATTGATGGGTCATGCCTATCCGATGCCCGGTCTACATGCGAAATACTACGATCAGGAAATGGTACCACTTGTTGAAGTGGTCCAAGATACATGCGGTCGCCATGATGCTTTTGCGATGGCATGTGCCGCCAAATACTATGACGACATCGGCTACCCCGGCCACCCAAATTGTTCAGACAATTTCAACAGCGCCCTTGCCCCATATGGTATCAGCGGCAGGCCCGGATGGATGGCGATCAACTTCTTCTTCAACACCGGCATTGATGATCATGGGGTCATGTATACCGATGAACCTTGGTCGCGGCCCGGGGATTATGTGCTGCTGCGGGCGCTCACGGACATCGTTTGCGTAAGCAGCGCCTGCCCAGACGACACAACCGCTGCCAACGGATGGAACCCGACGGATATTCATGTTCGCACCTACTCCGGAAAAGAAACATTTCAACGCGCTATTGCGACCCGCACGACCCCCAATTCGGAGCCAAAGATGACCAAGCAAACCGGTTTCCATACACGTTTCGCGCAGCACACACGCAACTTTGTCGAATACAACGGCTATTGGTTGGCAAATTGTTTTGCCGATGCGGGCCCGATTGCAGAGTACCACGCATGCCGCAACGATGCGGCCATTATGGATTTGTCGCCGCTGCGCAAATTCGAGATCACGGGTCCCGACGCGGAGGCGTTGTGCCAATACGTCTTTACCCGAAACATGAAAACGCTCCCCATTGGCGGGGTTGTCTATACCGCGATGTGTTACGAACACGGCGGGATGATCGATGATGGCACCGTGTTTCGTCTGGGCCGGGACAATTTCCGTTGGATCGGGGGCAGCGACTATGGCGGCGAATGGATCCGTGAACAGGCAGAAAAACTAAGTCTAAAGGTTCTCGTGCGCTCGTCCACGGATCAATTGCACAACGTCGCTGTGCAGGGGCCAAAGTCCCGTGATCTGCTGCGTGAATTGGTATGGACCGCGCCGCATAACCCTGAGTTCGATCAGTTGGCATGGTTCCGGTTTTCCCCCGCGCGTCTGCGCAATGAGGCCGGAACGCCCTTTGTAATTTCGCGAACCGGTTACACGGGGGAGTTGGGCTATGAGGTCATGTGTCACCCTAAACACTGCGAAGAGGTTTTTGATGCCATTTGGAGCGTTGGGCAGGCTTATGGCCTACGTCCTATGGGGCTGGAAGCTTTGGATATGGTGCGGATTGAAGCGGGGTTAATATTCGCGGGTTATGATTTTTCCGATCAGACGGACCCCTTTGAAGCTGGCATTGGCTTTACCGTTCCGCTGAAATCAAAGCCTGATGACTTTATGGGCCGCGATGCGTTGATCCGTCGGAAAGATCATCCGATGAAAAAACTTGTCGGTCTTAATATTGCGAGCGAAGTTGAAGTGGGCCATGGCGACCCCATTCATATTGGTCGCGCGCAGATTGGTGAGGTCACTTCTTCGATGCGCTCACCCTTACTGGGTCAGAACATTGCTATGGCGCGGATTGATGTCGCCCATGCCGAGGTTGGAACGCAGGTTGAGATCGGAAAACTGGATGGGCACCAAAAACGGCTTCCCGCTGTGATCCGCCCCGATCTTGCGGCCTTTGATCCCAAGAAAGAACGTCCGCGATCTTAGTCGCGGACGTTTTTGCATCACCCCATCCGTTCAGATGCGAAGGATCCCGGAGACGCAGGGAACACCACCGTTTTGTTCCCGTTCAGAAAAACACGCCGATGGATATGGGCATGGATCGCCCGCGCAAGGACCTGACTTTCCACATCGCGCCCCAATGACACATAATCTTCGGGCGATTGGGCATGGGTGACGCGCACGATGTCTTGCTCGATGATCGGGCCTTCGTCTAGATCCGCGGTCACGTAATGGGACGTTGCCCCGATCAATTTCACCCCGCGTTGGAACGCCTGCTTGTACGGGTTGGCCCCCTTAAATGACGGCAAGAATGAGTGGTGAATGTTGATGATTTTGCCGGACATTTTCTGGCACATTTGATCGGATAGGATTTGCATATAGCGCGCAAGCACGATCAATTCTGCACCGGTGTCTTCGACCACGTCCATGATCCGGCTTTCCGCGTCCGGTTTGTTCTCTTTTGTGACTTTGATGCAATGGAACGGAATGTCATTGTTCACCACGACTTTCTGGTAGTCCATGTGGTTTGAGATAACCGCAACGATGTCAATCGGCAGGGCGCCGATCCGCTGCCGGTACAGCAGATCGTTGAGGCAGTGCCCAAAGCGTGACACCATGATCACGACTTTCATTTTCGCGGTCTCATCATGGAAGTCATAGGTCATATCGAAGGGTTGTGCCGTGGATGCGAACCCATCTGACAAGGTCGCAAGGACCGTATCTGTTTCGGTTTCAAAACTGATGCGCATAAAGAAATTGCCAGTCTCTTTGTCATCGAACTGGGCGCTGTCTGAAATATTGCATCCGTTTTCGGAAAGATAGCTGGCGATTGCTGCGACGATGCCCCGTTTGGAAGGGCATGTCACGGTAAGGGCATAGTTGCTCATTGGGGGTCCTGTTAGGATTGTTCGGTCATTGGAACCAAGGTGTCATGGAGGATGAGCCGCACCTGAAAGAGGCGCGGGATCGCCGCCATGATGCAGGGGCGATCAGCGGTTGTCACGCAGGTTTTGGGTTCGTCAGTTTTGCAAGTAGACCTCTAGGCTATCATCCAGCGCGTCCTTCCATGGGGTATGGTGTTTGGGTGCCGTGGTGCCGGTGATGACAGATTTATAGCCATTGTCGCGGAAGGTCATGATGCCCTTCTTTTTGTGACCTTTCCATTCCTTAAAGGCTTGGCACGCGCCTTCAACGTCAAAGGAGGGGTAATCGGTTTCGTCGATCAGTTCCTTCACGTAGTCCCCCTGATACCAGATCGCGTCATAATCGTCCTCACCGGCATCTTCGCGCGCGACGCGGTCTTCCACATCGGCCTTCATCGCTGCGGCGTCGGGAAGGGCAATGCGGCCCATAATCACATCGCGCACATACCATGCCTGCGCATCGAACATATTGAACGTGAACCATTGGTCCTGCATCCCGATATAGAACAGAGCAGGTTCATGAACATAGGCGACACCCTTATAGAGGTCTGCTGCCGCCAGACGGTTGGCCGTTTTGAGGCGCAGGTCATCGGGCAGGAAGGGGAAATGATGTTTGTAGCCTGTGCACAAGATCACAGCATCAACGTCTTTGGACGTTCCATCTTTGAAATAGGCCGTGTTGCCGTCCACATGGGTCAACAACGGAACCTCGGCCCAATTGTCAGGCCAGTCATAGCCCATGGCTGCGGTGCGGTGGCTTACGGTGATCGACTGGGCACCATATTTCCAACACTGCGATCCGATGTCTTCGGCCGAATAGGATGTACCGACGATCAGGATATCCTTATCCTTGAATTCCATGGCATCGCGGAAATCATGGGCATGAAGAACCCGCCCTTTGAAGGATTCAAAGCCATCAAAGTGCGGCACATTTGGTGTGCTAAAGTGACCGGTACACACAATCACATGGTCGAATTCTTCGGTATAGGTGTTGTCTTCGGGCAAGTTGCAGACGGTGACCAGAAACTTGTCGCCATCCTTCTTGACCCAACGCACGGCGGTTTCAAACCTGATCCAATCCCGCACGCCAGCCTTTTCAACCCGACCCTGAATATAGTCGAATAATACGGCTCGCGGCGGATAAGATGCGATCTGTTTGCCAAAGTGTTCTTCAAATGAATAGTCCGCGAATTCCAAACCTTCTTTCGGGCCATTGGACCAAAGGTAGCGATACATGGATCCATGCACCGGCTCTCCATATTGATCCAAACCTGTGCGCCATGTGTAATTCCAAAGACCGCCCCAATCAGATTGTTTTTCAAAGCAGACGATTTCGGGAATTTCTTCGCCCTTGGCCTGAGCAGATTGAAAAGCGCGCAGTTGGGCAAGCCCGGATGGGCCTGCACCAAGAATAGCAATGCGTTTGGGCATCTGAGAATCCTTTATCCGTTTGCTAAATACCAACGCGATCATCACTTTAAGTCAATATTTATTCTTGCAGGTGAACAAAAGTTAAGCATTTTTGCAAGCGAATTCGCTAAGCAAAGGAAAGAGGATGAAAAACCAACGTGGAGCTATTGGTCGGTCGCCGCGATGGGGCTGCTGTGGAGCGTCATGGGGTGCCTCAACTTCAAGGATGACTGTGTCGCGCAAATGCCGCAAAGCTATCACAACCTGATTGCACAACGTCCTTTCTGGGCCACTGCGGCCTTTGCCTTTGCTGTATTTGGGGGTGCAGTGGGGTGCATTCTTCTGTTGCTGCGCCGCGCAGTTGCTCGGGCTTTCGTTGGTGAGGTCAATCGCGACGTTTGGCTAAATGGCCTTCGTTTTGGGCGTAGCCAAATCCGATCACGCAATGATTGGCCTCTCGATAAAAAAAGGGCCGCGAAGGGGAAAGCGGCCCAGAGTTGGTTAAGGATTGGGTAATTTAGATGTCCAACGTGTTTTGTTTTTCCCATGCGCTGAAGTGACCGACGAAACTGTTCCATTCTTCCATCTTCATCTTGATGAAGGATGCGGAAAATTCGTCACCCATGGCGGTCTTCAGATCTTTGTCTTTGTCAAAGGCGCGCAAGGCATCGAGCATGTTCAGCGGCAGCTTTGGGGCACCGCGCACTTTGTGGCCTTCGGCGTACATATCGATGTCATGGCGTTTGCCCGGATCAGCCTGACTTTGGATGCCCGATAGGCCTGCGGCGATAATCACGGCCTGCAACAAATAAGGGTTCACCGCGCCATCGGGCAGGCGCAATTCGAACCGCCCGGGTCCGGGTACACGCACCATATGTGTGCGATTGTTGCCCGTCCATGTCACCGTATTTGGGGCCCAAGTCGCGCCGGACGTTGTGCGCGGTGCGTTGATCCGCTTGTAGCTGTTGATTGTCGGGTTGGTGATCGCGGGCAGTGCGCTGGCGTGTTTCATAATGCCGCCAAGGAAATTACTCCCTTTTTCAGACAGGCCAAGTTCTGCGGTTTGGCTGCTGTCGTTTGGCGCCATCGCGAAGATATTTTCGTTGCCGTCAAGATTCCAAACCGAGATATGGGCGTGACAACCGTTGCCTGTCAGACCTTCCACAGGTTTGGGCATAAACGTGGCCCGATAGCCATGTTTCTCGGCGACCGTCTTGACCATGAACTTGAAGAAACTGTGTTTGTCGGCTGTCGCAAGTGCGTCGTCGAAATCCCAGTTCATTTCCCACTGACCGTTGGCGTCTTCATGGTCGTTTTGGTAGGGGTTCCACCCAAGTTCCAACATGTGATCACTGATTTCTTGGATCACATCGAGGCGGCGCATGAAGGCTTGCTGATCATAACATGGCTTGGCCGCAGTATCGAAGGGGTCGCTGATTTCTTCCCCATCTGGGGTCAGCAAAAAGAATTCTGCCTCAATTCCTGTCTTGACGCGCATGCTTTCTTTAGCGGCCTCATCTATCAGTTTGCGCAAGACGTTGCGCGGGGCCTGGGCGACCGGTTCGCCTTCCATAACGCAATTGGCTGGAACCCAAGCAATTTCGCGGTTCCATGGCAGGATGATCGCGGCCTCTGGGTCGGGCACCGCCAGCATGTCTGGATGCGCCGGTGTCAGGTCCAACCATGTGGCAAAGCCAGCAAAGCCAGCGCCGTCTTCTTGCATTTCCGCGATGGCCCGCGCGGGAACCAATTTGGCACGTTGCCCGCCGAACAAATCGGTGAAGCTGATCATGAAATATTTGACGTCGTTATCGGCCGCGAATTTGGCGAGATCTGTGGTCATTGGAAGGTTCCCTGTTTTGGGTCAAAGGGGTGGGGCGTGCGCCCGTGCGTTGATCAATAAGAAGTGCCCGGCTTGCCAGGGTACCAATCGGTACCCGCGAGCGGTATTTTTGCCATTGCGGCAGCTTCTAGCGTCAACGCGCAAAGGTCTTCGGGCTCAAGGTTATGAAGGTGGCTTTTCCCGCAGGCTCGCGCGATGGTCTGCGCCTCCAACGTCATAACCCGCAGGTAGTTATTCAAGCGCCGGCCACCCTCAATGGGATCGAACCGTTTCATCAATTCGGGGTCCTGGGTGGTGATACCGGCAGGGTCTTTGCCCTCGTGCCAATCATCATAGGCACCGGCAGTGGTGCCGAGCGCGTTATAGTCGGCTTCCCATTTCGGGTCATTGTCACCCAGCGCGATAAGCGCTGCGGTGCCAATAGCAACAGCATCCGCCCCCATGGCCATCGCCTTGGCGACATCGGCTCCTGTTCGGATGCCGCCCGATACAACAAGCTGGACCTCACGATGAAGGCCAAGGTCTTGCAGGGCGCGAACGGCTTCGCGAATACACGCCAAAATCGGCTGGCCAACGTTTTCGATAAAAACGTCTTGTGTCGCCGCTGTTCCGCCTTGCATGCCGTCAAGAACAACGACATCTGCCCCCGCCTTCACGGCAAGCGTGGTGTCAAAGTAGGGCCGCGCACCGCCGACCTTGATATAAATTGGCACTTTCCAACCCGTGATTTCCCGCAATTCGAGTATCTTGATCTCAAGATCATCAGGGCCGGTCCAGTCAGGGTGACGACAAGCTGACCGTTGGTCGATACCTTTTGGAAGATTGCGCATTTCAGCGACACGGTCGCTTATCTTTTGACCCAGCAACATACCGCCGCCGCCTGGCTTCGCACCTTGGCCGACAACAATTTCGATGGCATCCGCACGGCGCAAATCATCGGGGTTCATGCCATAACGCGATGGCAGGTACTGATAGACCAGCTTGTTGGAGTGTCCGCGTTCTTCGTTGGTCATACCGCCATCGCCTGTTGTGGTCGATGTCCCGGCAAGCGTGGCACCACGACCGAGAGCTTCTTTAGCCCCGCCAGAAAGCGCGCCGAAAGACATACCCGCAATTGTAATCGGGATATCCAATTCGATAGGGTTCTTTGCAAACCGCGTGCCCAAGGTCACCGAAGTTCCGCATTTTTCGCGGTATCCTTCCAAAGGATAACGTGAAATCGACGCACCTAAGAAAAGTAAGTCATCAAAATGCGGAAGTTTGCGTTTCGCACCGCCGCCTCGGATATCATAGATACCGGTCGCAGCGGCACGGCGAATTTCGGCATTTACAGGGTTTGAAAATGTTGCGGATTGAATTGGTGCCGTGCGAGGCGCGCCGTTGGTAGTGTCGGTCATGGCTGATCCTCAGTAGGCGTTGTCAATTTTGAAGGTGTAGAGCTGGCGCGCTGATCCGTAGCGTTTGAACTCTTCGGGTTCGGCGTCTGCATCTGCCTGTTCCAGTAGGTCAGCAAGGATCGCGAGGTGTTCAGGACGCATCTCTTTTTCGATGCAATCCGCCCCAAGCGATTTGACAGACCCGCGCACGAACAGACGTGCCTCGTAAAGACTATCGCCTAAGGCTTCGCCTGCATCGCCGCAGACAACCAGATTTCCCGATTGCGCCATGAATGCGGACATGTGGCCAATGTTGCCATGGACGACGATATCAATGCCCTTCATCGAAATCCCGCATCGTGACGACGCATTACCTTTGATCACCAGAAGGCCACCATGACCGGTCGCCCCAGCGTATTGGCTCGCGTCCCCTTCAATGACGACCTTTCCGCTCATCATATTCTCTGCAACGCCCGGACCGGCGGACCCCTTGATGTTGATCGTTGCCTGCTTATTCATGCCCGCGCAGTAATACCCCGTGGACCCTTTGACAGTGACCTCAATTGGGGCATCGATGCCACAGGCGATGGCATGGGCTCCTTTGGGGTTCACAATTTCCCATGCAGTTTGATTGGTCGTCTCAGCCTGAGAATGGAGGGTTGCATTCATCTCGCGCAGCTCGATTGCAGCCAAATCTAGTGTTTGCATTCAGGCAGCTTTCTCTTGCGTGGGCTGATGGGAATGGCTCCAGAAATAAACCGTGGCGGGTTCAGGCTCCCAAACGCGGGCAGTTTCGATGCCAGGCAAATCGACCAGGGCGCGATATTCTGAACCAAAGGCGACATATTGGTCTGTCTCGGCCATCACCGCAGGTTTACATGCAATAGGATCACGCACGACGCCAAAACCATCCTTGGTACCAACAACGAAAGTGAAGAAACCATCAAGGTCATCGAGGCTGCTTTGAAGCGCTTCGCCCAGGGTCGCACCGTTGTTCATTTTCCACGTCAGGTAGGCTGCGCCGACCTCGGTATCGTTGTCGGTCTCAATATGGATCCCTTGACGGCGCAGTTTGCGGCGCAGGCTGGCATGATTGGACAAAGACCCGTTGTGAACAAGGCATTGATCATCGCCCGTATTGAACGGATGGGCACCCATGGTTGTGACGGCTGATTCTGTCGCCATACGCGTGTGACCTATCCCATGACTTCCCACCATCTGCTCAATCTCAAAGCGGGCTGCTACATCTTTGGGCAATCCAACCTCCTTGTAGATTTCCAGTGTGTCGCCCCGGCTCATCATGCGCAGCGCAGGATTCACAGCTGTAATCGCCTTAGGTGCGTTCTGAAGCTTGTCTTCCGGCATAGAAACGATCGCGTGCGTATCAGTAATCTTTACGGAAACAGGCGCGTCTAGCGCGGTGCTCAAAGCTAATTCGAAACCTTCGAAATCCGTTTCTGGTTCATCAGATTGAACAACAATTTTAGACTTACCATCTGAATTATTTGCATAAATTGCGATACCCGCACTGTCTGGTCCGCGATCCGTCATCGTCACAAGCATTTTCGTGAGCATCGCACCAAGTTGCGGCTCAAGCGCTTTGTCCTTCAGAAACAACCCAACAATTCCACACATTTAGATATCCTCAATAATTGGTCTGCACACCGCAGGTTGATCGAATCTGACGCTAACACCCCGTTTCAGGCTGATCAACTACTGGGAAACAAATTTTCACATCAGGCAAAAAGTTCTAGCCAGAACTCATCCTCCATGGTTCATTTTTGGGAGCGGCCCAGATTCGAAGGGGCCGACAAAGAGCAACATTCACCAGCTGGGGAAAAACCGTGGAAGAACAACTTGCAGAATTAGCAGCGCAGGTCGCCGCAATAGAAACGAAAGGTAATCTGACGAACACCATGTTCGCGGAGCTTTACTATTACTTAACCATCCCACTCATGATCATCATTCACGCGGGCTTTTTGGCCTATGAGATGGGTGCATCACGCGCCAAGAATGCGTTGTCGTCCGGTGTGAAAAACATCCTCGCCTTCGCATTTGTGATTCCGGCGTTCTACTTCTTTGGGTGGTGGGTCTATTGGGGTTTCCCAACAGGTCTTACATTCTCTGAGGGGCCAAACGGGATTTCGGGTGCCGCATATGCTAACGCCATCGCATGGGGTTGGGGTGAAAGCGCAGCCTACATGGGGCCAAACACTGAAGATCAGATCGACGGCGTGTTCTGGGGTGCGTTTGCACTCTTTGCCGCCACGACGGCCTCTATCATGTCTGGTGCTGTGATTGAGCGCATCCAGACAGTGGGCTTTGTCATTTGTGCCATCGTACTGGGGGGCTTTAGCTGGACGGTTGCGGCCGCTTGGGCTTGGCATGCTGATGGTTGGTTGGTTCAGCAGTGGGGTGTTCACGACTTTGGTGCCGCCGGACTGGTGCACGCTGTCGCTGCCTTCTTTGCTTTGGGTGTTCTTATCAACCTTGGTCCGCGGATCGGGAAATTCAACGAAGACGGCACCGCCAATGACCTGCCAGGTCACAACATGCCACTGACTGCCACAGGCCTGATGATCATCATCGTCGGTTTCTGGGGCTTTTTGATGGGCTGCGTTGTCGTTGGCGGTGAAGCATGGTCATGGGGCGGTAACTACTCCACGATCTATGGCACACCAACAAATCTTGGCGCATTGGCGTTCAACGTTCTGATGGCGATTGGTGGCGGTATCATCGGCGCATGGGTTGCAACGAAAGACCCATTCTGGATGATGTCTGGCGCCTTGGCTGGGATCATTTCCGTTGCATCAGGCGTAGATTTGTACTGGCCGGGTCTGACGTTCATCATCGCAGTTGGTGCTGGGCTTCTTCTGAAACCTGCGGCTGGGGTTCTCGAGAAATTCGGGATCGATGATGCTGTTGGTGCCGTCACCGTTCACGGTACAATCGGCATCTACGGCATGTTGATCCTTGGTGTGACAGCAGCTGGCTACCCAGCACTCGGTGGTGCGGATGCACCAACAATTAGCCTTGTTGGTCAGTTCGTGGGCTGTGTTGTCTTCATCGCTCTGGGCCTTGGGACGGGTTATCTCACATCCTTCATTCTGAAGATGTTTGACATGCTGCGTGTTCCAGAAGCCGCAGAGCTCGCAGGTTTGGACACGGTTAAAGTGCCGGCTCAGGCCTATCCAGAGGGCACACCTGTGTCTGCCCCTGCTGCAACCTAAACCAGAAGATCAACAAGGAGAAAACCAATGGGATTTCCATTTGAAAACGCGACTTGGGACGGCGTGTCTGGCCCCATCTTCATGGGCTACGGAACCGCGCTGCCGGGTCTGTTCACCGTCTTATCGATCGTGATTTGCATTGTCGCTCTGGCGGTTGGGCAAAAGGCAGAAGCAGCGAAATACGCGAAGTATAAGTAAGAAGACGCTGAAAAATGAAGCATTGGGGCCTGCTATGCAGGCCCTTTTGCCTGTAAGGAAACTATTTTGACTGACAGTCTTGATTTCAAGCGCCGCCTGAGTCTCAATCTGGTCAAACAAATACCGACAAAGGACACGAAATGGCTATTCTTTGGAGAACGTCCGCGCTCGCACACCGCCACGCAGAAATCGGTGGCGAATTGGAAGACTGGAATGGCATGGGAACCGCTTGGTTCTATGATCATACGCCAGAACGCGCGAAAGCCGATTATGAGGCAATCCGCACCAAGGCGGGCCTTATGGATGTGTCTGGGCTTAAGAAAGTACATGTGGTCGGGGCTGATGCGGCCTATGTGATTGACCGCGTCACCACGCGCAACGTTGAAAAAATCGCACCGGGTCGGTCGACCTATGCGTCCATTCTCAACAGTGAAGGCAAGTTCATTGACGATTGCATCATCTACCACATCGCCGTGAATTCCTGGCTTGTCGTACATGGCACCGGCACAGGTATGGAACAACTGGCCGCAGCGGCGGCAGGTAAGAACTGCGAAATTTTGTTCGACGATGATTTGCATGATATGTCGCTGCAAGGTCCGGTCGCCGTTGATCTGCTCGCACAAGAAATTCCAAGCATCCGTGATCTGGCCTATTTTGGCATTGTCCAAACCCGTCTCTATGGCCGCGACGTTATGATTTCGCGAACAGGTTATACCGGTGAACGCGGGTACGAAATTTTCTGCCGCGCAAAAGACGCCGTGCATCTTTGGGACTCCATTCTGGAGGCTGGCAAAGACATGGGCGTGCGCCCTGTGCAGTTTAGCACGCTCGATATGTTGCGCATCGAAAGCTATCTGTTGTTCTACCCGGGCGATAACTCGGAAACCTTCCCCTTTGACGATGAACCCTGCGGTGACACGCTTTGGGAACTGGGCCTCGATTTCACCGTATCGCCGGGCAAAGAGGGCTTCGTTGGGGCTGAAAACCACTATGCTGCAAAGGGCAAAGAGCGGTTCAAGATCTACGGCGTGAAGCTGACCGACAGCATGGACCAGATGGAAATGCACGCGCGCGTTCTGCGCGATGGCGAAGATATCGGCGTCGTCACTTATGGTCTGTCCTCCGAACTTAATGGCTATTCCGTTGCGATCGCGCGGATTGCGCCAGATGCCGCTGTTCCAGGAACGCCCTTGGTGGTGAAACAGCCGGACGGAACCGAACTTCCTGCGACGGCTGAGGAAATGCCGTTCTACGACAAAGATAAATCGATCCGGACGGCGAAGGGCTAAGTAGGGGGCGGTATGTCTAAATTTGATTTTCCACCCAGCATCCAAAGCCGCCCTGTTTGGGGAACTCTCGAACCGCGCACGGGGCCTGCGCATCTTTTCATCGCGGATGCGCAGGGGGCAGAGGCGATCATCGACGTCGCAACGCCGGATCTGATGGTCAAAGCGCATATCATTTTCATCAGCCGCGGGACGGACTACGCCGAAAAATTACAGGCCCTCTCCCCAGCCCAATTTTACGAAGGACCGAGTTATGATGCCGCGCTTTTGCGCATCAAGCGGGTACTGAGCGACGCGAAGATGGGCCTGCAGCTTTATCTGTCAGGTACCGAAAGCCTGATGGGGCAGGCCTTGAACGAGGCCATTCAGGCGGGAGTGCCGTTTGGATCTATTCAGACGGAACATCGGGGGTCCACGGCACGGCGGATGCAATGTGTCCATTGCAAAGGCTTCACTGAAGATGTGGAAACCGATCCATTCGTCTGTAGCCATTGCGGGTTGAACCTTTTTGTGCGGGATCATTATTCCCGCCGCTTGGCCGCGTATCAGGCCGTCTGCGTGGATGCCGAAGATCCCGGAAATGTACCGGAGAGCAAGGGGATTTACGAATGAGCGCACCCCAAAAGGCAAAGGCTGGAGCAGAAGAAATTTCCGTAATCGTCAGCGCGATTGTACCTGTCACCGAACAGGTCTGCCGCTTTGAATTCACTCGACCAGATGGGGCTGACTTCCCGCCGTTTTCTGGCGGCGCGCACACGGTTGTTACGATGAAAGACGCGGATCGGACGCGGTTGAACCCGTATTCGCTAATGTCTGATCCGGCCGATCTGTCGACCTATGCCATTTCCGTGCGGAGGGAAGACAACGGGCGCGGTGGGTCGGTGTTTATGCACACCCAGGTGGCAGAGGGTGATGCCATGACGATCACCTATCCGGTGAACCTGTTCAGCCTCGATCTGCGCGCCAAGAAACACCTCTTCTTTGCCGGTGGTATCGGCATAACACCGTTTTTGGCGATGATCGGCCAGTTAGAGCAGTCAAACGGAAACTGGGAGCTGCACTACAGTGTCCGGTCAAAGGCGCTGGGGTCTTATGTCGATATGCTAACGGCGAAGTACCCGAACAAAGTGCACATTTATTATGATGAAAAAAAGCAAGCGATCCCGCTGGCTGCTTTGTTGGATGGGCAACCGCTTGGGACCCACGCCTATGTTTGCGGGCCATCTGGCATGATCGGCTGGGTGCATGATACGGCCGCTGGCATGGGCTGGCCTGATGCGCATGTCCATTCCGAAGAATTCACGGCGCCCGCGCCCGGTGCTCCGTTCGAGGTTCACCTGTGCAAGTCTGACAAAACCATCACGGTGGGCGAACACGAAAGCCTGCTGGAAGCCATCGAGCGGGTGGGGGTCAAGGCGCCTTTCATGTGCCGTGGTGGGTCCTGCGGTCAGTGCGAAACCGCTGTCGTCTCGGCCACAGGTGAATTCGTTCATCGTGATCATTGGCTCGATGAAGCTGACCAATCGAGCGGGCAGAAAATTATGCCCTGTGTGAGCCGTTTCATCGGCTCAAATCTGGAGCTTGACCTATGACACTGCAATTCAACGATGAAACCTTCCGCGACGATTATTCGTTCTACAATTCTGAATGGGCGATCAAACGGTTTCCGTTCCCCTTCCATGAAGACAGCTACATGTACTCCGTGAACATGGAACAACATCGCGGCGGGCCGGAGGGGTCAGTCTATGAAAAACGCTTTGATGTGGACGAACATTACGTGTCTGAAATGCGCGACCGTGCCAAGGTGCTGGATGATGACCCCCTACGCTGCCAGTCGCTGCCTCATATGACCTTGGCAGGCTGGGACCTGCTGGAATTGATCATGGTCAGCAAATCTGAAGACTATCCTGATCTGTTTGAACTGCACCGAAATGGTGACACATGGCGTTGGGTGAACAAACCCCTCGGCATTGATGACACCTTCACTTTTCTGGACGAAACGACGCTGCCCTATGGTCCAATGGAATACATCACGCGCCAAAGCCAGGGTGATTTTGCGGTCTTAGATCAACGCGAAAACAACCTGTGGATGGATGCCGGTATGATCACAACGCAGGCGGATTGGTCGCTTGATTTTGACATCGGCATGAATTTCTTCGAATGGCACGCGCCGGTTCCAATGGCCCATGAGATGGGGATTTTCAAACGCGCGCTCAAGTTCCTGCTCAACATACAACAAGGCGCACCTGCGCGGCGGCTCAACTGGACCATGACAGTCAACCCGCTTTTGGATACCTCACCCGAAAACTACCACAAATGGGGCATTCAAAAAACGACCCTGACGCCCGAAAACATTGGGGCCAAACAGCACCTGCGCGTGGAGCTACAGACCTTCTATCGTTTGCCACGTTCCAACGGTCTGGCGTTTCCGATCAGATGCTACCTGTGCAGCTTTCAAGACTTGATGACGATGCCGAAATGGGGCCGCCGTCTGCACCGCGTGATCCGCGATCTGCCGGACGAACTGGCCACTTATAAGGGGTTTATCGACAATCGTCCGATGATGTTGGACTATCTGTCGAAATTCGATGACGGGCTCCCAACAAGCCCTGGAATCTTCCCAGAGCCGGAGACCGAGCCTCCGTTCGTGCCCTGATCCTCAGGTGCTTTGTGGGTAGCTGATGATAGACAGAAAACGCGCGGGAAGCTTGACCAGCACTTTCGGCCCGTGCGGCGCATCCGCGTCAAAAAACAGCGTATCGCCAGGCTTCAGCGGATAAACCGTATCGCCGTGGAGATAGTCTATCTCGCCTTCAAGCATGTAAATTGTTTCAATTCCGCCGTGTTGAAAGGCCGGGAAAACGTCGGATTTTTCTGAGAGAGTGATCATATACGGCTCCACGATCACCCCGCTTGTGTTTGATCCAATGTGACCCAAAAGGTTGTACTGGTGGTTCGCCCGTGTCCCTTCGCGTTCAAGTTCAACGCCTTCACCGGCCTTCGTGTGCACGGCGGTGCGGACTTCTTCAAAACCGCGAAAGAATGAGGTGATCGGCACAGACAGCGCGTTTGCCAGTGTCTGAAGCGTTGTCAAAGACGGAGAAGTGTTACCATTTTCGATTTTCGACAGCATGCCGATCGACAGACCTGTTGTTTCGGACAAATCGGCGACGGTGATATTCTGCTTGCGTCGCTGAGCACGTACAACGCGGCCAATCGCGACTTCTAGGACTTTTTCGCGAACCTCACTGGCGCGGTGGGGGTCTTGGGACAGTGGGATCTTGGCCATAGCGTTGATATTCACTCTTTATGCATCTTTTGGGTTCTAGTCGTCTCAAATGGACGGTCAAGTCCCAGAGGTCCCGTGGATGGAGTAGGGCGAGTACAACAAGCCCCGATATGGCAGGTCAAGGATTGCACGTTATGCCACTGAAGTCGCAGCTGTGATCAGTGCATCATATAACGATCCGGCGGATGAACGCGGCCCGATAACCCGAATATGATAGGAGGCTTGGTGTTTGATAACAAAGCAGCTGTGTTTATGGACCATCGTGCGTTGAACGTCCCCTGCGACCATCTTGCGAATAGGGATATTGCACAGGATTTCGCACATATCGGGCATGTGTTTACCAACCACATCAATAACGACCCACCCCCCCGATTGTTCGGTAATAGATGCCGCTGCGCCAAACTTTGATTTTAGCCGATCAGAGAGGTCTTCATGTGTGTCCATCGGGGCACCCATCATCCATTGGTCAGCCCCTATCCAAAACCCGACCTCTGAATTATGAAAAGCCGCTTTGCTGATGTCTGGAACTTGCCCCAGCATGGATTTGAGGATTTTGGCGCAGGTCTGCGCCGTACCGTTTCGCGCCGCAACAGAGGCCAGCGCGACATTTGTGTTTTCTGTAATCTTCACGGTGCCGATGGTTTGAGGAGCAACCCCCAATGCAGGTGTTGGTGTCAGATCATGCACGAAGCCGCTCCCCTTCGGGATCAATGAAATGGGGGCTGCAAACTTCGACCGCGACGTCGACACCGGTCAAGGGGCTGACAAGGCGCATTGTATCCCCGATCCGATTGTTGCCGTCTTTCAGAAAGGCCAGCGCGATATAATGGCCCAGGTTCGGTGAATAGCACGCCGATGTGACATATCCCTGATCGTGTGCCGCATTCACTGGACCGTCGGAGTTCATCAGATGCGCACCAGCGGGCACAAGGTCCTGAGGATCAAGAGGTTTCAGCCCGACCGCGCGCAGATCATCTGACGTGTTCAAGCCGTTGCGCCGTGACAGCACCGCACCAATACTGTCTTTCTTGGTGCTCACCATCCGACCCATCCCAAGATTGGCCGCCGTGGTGGTCCCGTTTAACTCGTTCCCGGCGGCATGCCCCTTTTCGATGCGCATCACACCAAGCGCCTCGGTACCATATGGGGTGATGCCGAATGCTTCACCCACTGACATGATCCGCCGTATCAGCGCGTCGCCATAAGCTGTGGGAACGGCAATCTCGAAGGCCAGTTCACCACTAAACGAAATGCGAAACAGGCGCGCGCGCAAGCCCCCGCAGACAGTGATGTTGGCACAGGCCATAAACGGAAATGTATCGTTGGATATGTCCTGATCTACGATCTTTTCCAACACCCGCCGGGCGTTAGGGCCAGCCACCGCATATTGCGCCCAGCTTTCGGTGGTTGAGATCAGTTGAATATCCAAATCAGGGGCCAAACACTGGCGGACAAATTCCATATGCCGATACACAGATGTCGCATTGGCCGTGGTGGTCGTGACGACAAAATGGTCCTCGGCCAATCGGGCCGCTGTCCCGTCGTCCATGGCGATCCCGTCCTCGCGCAACATCAGCCCATAGCGGGTCTTGCCAACGGGAAGTTTTGCGAAACCATTGCAGTAGATCAAATTCAGGAACGTCGCAGCATCCCCGCCTTGGACATCGATTTTGCCAAGTGTCGTCACATCACAGACCCCAACGGACCCACGTGTTGCAAGCACCTCTCGGTCCACGCTTTCACGCCATGTCGTCTCGCCTGGTCTTGGAAACCACTGAGCGCGCATCCAATTGCCAACTTCCACAAAGACTGCGCCTTGCTCTTTGGCCCACGCATGGGACGGCGTCAGGCGTTTGGGGTGGAACTCTTGCCCCCGATGGCGTCCGCCAAACGCGCCGATTGCAACGGGTGTGTAGGGGGGCGGAACATGGTCGTTCCGACCTGCGGGATGTCTTTCCCCGTAAGCTCCGCCATGATCGCCAGACCGCCAATATTTGACGTCTTTCCTTGGTCCGTCGCCATGCCCAGGGTGGTGTAGCGTTTCAAATGCTCGACCGATTTGAACCCTTCCTGATGGCTCAATTTGACGTCCTTCACCGTCACATCGTTTTGCTGGTCCAGCCAAGCACGGCTGGCCCCTTGAACGTACCAGAAGGGCGTGATGTTGATCGCTGCATCTTCTGCGACCGGCATCTTGGAAAGCCGCCTCCCAAGACCCAATGCAAGGCGCGCGGCCTTTGCACCGCCCGCTAGGGCCGCAGCTGTCGAAAAATCTCCTCCAGCCGCACCCGCAACATGCATGCCCGTTGGCACAGTATCCGGCACAAAGGCCGCAAGCGCATTATCCCAAACAGGGCGCCCCCGCTGATGGCAGGTCATATGGACATTGGGGTTCCAGCCGCCGGAAACGCCCAAGGCACCGCATTCAATCGTGCGCTCCGTGCCGTCTGCAAGCCGAACATTTACGAAGGTCAGCCCAAGTCGCCCCATCGTGTCGATCACCTGCGCACCCGCCAAAACTTCGTACGCCATTGATCGGGGCGCATCCGTGCGCGGATCAATCACAATGACCTTGACGCCCTTGGCATGCAGGTCCGCTGCGCTGCGATGACCGTCATCATTGTTTGTGAAAATCGCCGTGCGTCTATCCACGGCAACGCCGAACCGATTGGCATAGCTACGCAGGGCGCTTGCCGTCATAATGCCGGGCCGGTCGTTGTTGTTAAATGCAATCGGTCGTTCAATGGCACCCGCCGCCAGCACTGTTTTCTGAGTGTAGATACGCCATAGAATCTGGCGCGGCTTGCCGACCTCCGGCGTGCTGATATGGTCGCTGACCCGTTCGACGGCACCATATATCCCATGATCAAATGCGCCGATCACAGTGGTGCGCGCCATCACGCGCACATTGGGCATATTGGCCAACTCTGCGACCGTGGCCGCCGCCCAATCTGCGCCAGACATGTCGTCAATCTCATAGGTCTCGCTATTCAGACGCCCCCCCATGCGGAAATCTTCATCCGCAAGGATCACATCTGCACCACTGCGCGCCGCGACCAATGCTGCCATAAGACCAGACGGCCCGGCACCGATGACAAGAAGATCGCAGTGCAGGAATCCTTTGTCATAGACGTCGGGGTCGTCTTCCAATGATAGCGCCCCAAGGCCCGCCGCACGGCGAATGATCGGCTCATAGAGCTTTTCCCAAAACGCAGCGGGCCACATGAATGTCTTGTAGTAAAATCCGGCGGTCAGAAAGTTTGAAAGCCAGTCGTTCACCGCCAGCAGATCGAAAGACAGGGATCCCAACTTGTTTTGGCTCGTGGCGGTCAGCCCCTCGAATAGTTCCGCGGTTGTGGCGCGAGTGTTGGGTTCTTTGCGCGCGCCGCTACGCAGGTGCACCAAAGCGTTTGGCTCTTCTGAGCCAGACGTCAAAGGGCCGCGGGGGCGGTGGTATTTGAAACTGCGCCCCATCAACCTCACACCATTCGCCAATAAGGCAGAGGCAAGCGTATCACCGGCATGTCCTCGATAGGACCGTCCGTCAAAGGTGAATTGGACGTCGGTATTGCGGTCTATTTGGCCGCCGTCGATCCGGTTCTTCTGGCTCATGTCGACCGCCCTTTTTCCCGGGCCACATCCGCAGCAAGTTCTACCTTGGCAATTTCATGGGTCATCGTGTTGCGCGTTACAACCAGCCAGGACCTATCGCCTGCTTCGTGGAACCACAATTCACGGTGCCAACCGGCAGGATTGTCACGCAGGTACGCATAGTCATAGAATGCGGTGGCAGCATCTTCAGCGTCAGGAGAAGGGCGTTCGATCAATCGTGCGTCCCCCAAATAGGTAAATTCAGCGCTGTCACGGGGCCCAAGCAAGGGGTGATCAATCATCATCAGTGTAAATTAGGCTGATTGCCCATCCCTTTTTCATCAATCATCCGGCCCTGTTCGAACCGGTCAAATCGATAGGCGGTTGCCGTTTCATGGGGCCTGTCCGTGGCGAGCAGATGCGCAAAGGCAAAACCACTCGCCGGCGTTGCCTTAAAGCCGCCGTAACACCACCCCCCGTTAAAATAGAGCCCGTCAATGTGGGTCTTGTCGATGATCGGAGATCCGTCCATCGACATATCCATGATGCCGCCCCACATACGCAAAAGCCGCGCCCGCCCGAGCATCGGGAAAATTGCCATTGCACCTTCGCAGACGTCTTCGACCACAGGCAAATTACCCCTTTGGGCGTAGGAATTGTAGCCGTCAATGTCGCCGCCAAAGACCAATCCCCCCTTGTCGGACTGGCTGCAATAAAAATGCCCAGCCCCGAAGGTGATCACCCCAGGCAGAACCGGCTTTAAGCCTTCCGACACGAAGGCCTGCAGAACATGGCTCTCGATTGGCAGGCGCATGTTGGCAAGGCGCATCAGGCGGCTGGAATTGCCCGCAACCGCACAGCCAACCTTGCCCGCGCCGATGAACCCACGGGTCGTTTCAACACCTGTGCAAACGCCATTCGCAATGCGAAATCCGGTAACCTCACAATTCTGAATAATGTCGACGCCGCGACTGTCCGCGCTACGGGCATAGCCCCAGGCGACGGCATCATGGCGTACGGTTCCGCCTCGATGCTGCGCCAGCCCGCCCTTAATTGGAAAGCGTGCATCTTGCGTATTCAGAAAGGGGTAACGTTTCTTGATGTCTTGGGTGCTCAGCATATCGGCATCTGCACCGTTCAAGATCATCGCATTGCCGCGACGAATAAAGGCATCCCGTTGATTGTCCGAATGGATCAGGTTCAATATACCCCGCTGGCTGACCATCGCGTTGTAGTTGAGATCTTGTTCCAAACCTTCCCACAATTTGAGAGACATCTCATAGAATGGCTCATTGCCATCCAACAGATAATTGGACCTGATGATTGTGGTGTTACGGCCAACGTTGCCGCCGCCAATCCAACCTTTTTCGATCACCGCGACCCGAGCCTGTCCAAATTCTTTGGCGAGGTAGTGCGCTGTCGCAAGTCCGTGCCCGCCGCCACCAACTATTACAAGATCATAGTAATCTGCCGGTTCAGGATCCCTCCACGCTGGGCGCCAGCCTTTGTGGCCGGTCACCGCTTCCCGTATGACCTTCAGTCCAGAATACCGCATTAATGGTCCATTCAATATCGATACTGCAGACAACGGGCACTCAACAAATCTTCGCCAAACGAATCCCCACTGACTTTCCTAAAATGAAACAGATATTCATGATAAGGCAACATCAAAAACAAGCCGCCTGTCCGTTGTCACATAAAATGGGACATCAGATCGGCTTGAACATTTGAGGCTCTGGCTCGTTTGTGTGATTGATTACCCGCCAAAAGTTACAAGTCTCGCCGGACAAGTTGCGATTCACGCCGGACGGCACAAAAGAGGAAATACTGGCTGGGATGGTAGGATTCGAACCTACGGTACACTGTACCAAAAACAGTTGCCTTACCACTTGGCTACATCCCAGCAGCGAGGCGCTGAATACTGCGAAGGGGCCAGTGTTTCAAGCCCTGATTACAAAGAAATCGCTCATTCCTTCAGGCCGTCTTCGCGTAACAGGTCTTCGGTCATATCCATATCGCGTTCGGCAGAGACAATCCGCTCAAGCGACGCGTCCTCACTTGCATCAACTGCATCAACTTTCGTGCTTTCTACAGGGTCAGGCCGGACGATATCACGGGTAAGCAGGATGGATTGTGTGGCATCTGGAATACTGACTCCTGCGCCTTGGATGGCCAGTTTGACCTGACGCAGCGCCTCGCCTTTTGCCCGGACCGGAGAGGTTTCATTCTGGTCGATCCAACCGGTGACGACGAGCTCAACACCAGCTGCATGAAGGTTTTCGATCCATGTTTGTGCTGCTGGTTCTGTCAAAATAAAGGGCAAGGCTTGAACGGTGTTTTCGACAAGGTTCCGTGTTGCCTGCAAATCCGCGTCACGGTCTATGACGATGCTGAATTTGAAACGCCGCTCGACGTTTTGGCTATAGTTGATGATGCGGCTTTTGAAGACGGTCGCGTTGGGGATGCGGATATGGTTTCCATCAAAAGACAACAGAATCGTAGCTCGGCTGGTTAGACGGATCACCTTGCCTTGGTCTCCGTTGATTTCCACTGTGTCATTGGGGCGAAAGGGTTGGCGAAATGACAGCATGACCGATGCGATGAAATTCTCAACTGTGTCCCGGACAGCGAACCCCAATGCCAGGCCGATAATCCCCGCCGCGCCTAGGATCGTGCCAAGCAAAGCGGTCGCGTTCAGAATGTCCAAGGCGATGACAATGCCAAAGATTACGAAGGCGATGCGCACCAACTGTCTGTAGATTTCGGCGATGAACTGATTGGGCGCCAACCGTTCCCATGGCCTGCGCATCCGCGCAATCGCGAAGCCAATAAAGACGATCACTGCAAAGACGGTTGCGGCGATCAAGGCCAACGGCAGAAAAAGAATGAATTGATCGAAGCGCGCGCGGAAGCGGTCAAGCGCCGGGTCCAGCCGTTCCGCAAGGTCGGTTGTTTCGCTCACCTGGTTGCGTACGGCAACCACCCCTTCGATTCGTGCGGCGAGGGCATCAAGCGCGAGAGCGTCTGTGGTCGAAGTGGTGGTGCCGCGCAACGTGACGACACCTTCGTTTACCATGACGGTCACATCGCCGTAGCCGCCCAGCGCGGCTAAGATGTCCCGCATACGGATCGCAATTGCGGCATCTTGTGCGGTGGAGTTTTCGGTAGCGATGGTCCCGGTTGCCTCTTGCGCCATCGCGGGGGCAGAAAAGGCGAGGATAAGCGACAACAGGAAGACAAAGCAGCGCATGAAATAGGACCTAAACAAGCAGTTTTGCCGATCCTAGGGCGATGTCTGCGTTAGGAAAACCCCCGAATGTCAGACCCGCAATGGATCGGCTTTGGCCAATGCATCAAAGCCCATCAGGCTTTTGACAAGGGCGTCCATTTGATCGAGCGGGATCATATTTGGTCCGTCTGATGGTGCGGTATCAGGCGCCTCATGTGTTTCGATAAACACTGCAGCAATGCCAAGAGAGACCGCAGCACGGGCCATCACCGGTGCAAATTCCCGTTGTCCGCCGGATGATCCGCCCTGTCCGCCTGGCTGCTGTACTGAATGGGTTGCATCCATCACGACCGGATAGCCTGTTTTCGCCATAGTCGGCAAAGATCGCATATCGGCAACTAGCGTATTATATCCAAAAGAGGCGCCGCGTTCTGTCAGAAGAATGCGCTTATTTCCGGTGCTTTCGATCTTTGCAACGACATTGGGCATGTCCCACGGGGCGAGGAACTGGCCCTTTTTGATGTTGATGACAGCCCCCGTTTCGCCAGCGGCCAGAAGCAGATCGGTTTGGCGGCATAGGAATGCCGGGATTTGCATGACGTCACAGATTTCGGCCACGGTTTTGCATTGTTCGGGCGCATGCACATCTGTCAGTACCGGGCATCCGATACTGTCTTTGATCCCCTGCATGACTTTTAGGCCCTCATCCATCCCCAGGCCGCGCTTGCCGCCGATCGAGGTGCGATTGGCCTTGTCGTAGCTGCCTTTGAATATGAATTGCGCGCCATGGGTCGCACAAATCTCAGCCATCCGGCCCGCGATCATTTGGGCGTGATCCATGCTTTCCAGCTGGCAAGGCCCGGCAATCAACAAAAGCGGGTTGTCATTGCTGACGCGCAGGGCGCCGATATCGATTTCATGCATTAAGAGCTTACCTGTTCGCGTAGGATGGAGGCGGTCAAAGAGATCATCAGATATATTCCCGAAAATATAAGAAAGGATAAAAGCGTATTCTCAAAGGCCCGTGGATAGGTCGCCTCATCGGGGGCGATCGGCCGGACGCTTTGGGACAGGTAGCGCACCTGCCGGTTCGCTTCGATCCGTGCTGTTTCCATCTGGGTCAGCGCCTGCTGAACCATGATGGTCTGGAAGTTATAGTTTTCTTCGGCCATGCGTAGCTCTGTGTTGCGGGCCGCAAGCGAAAGCTGCCCGTCTTCGACACCAATCATTTCCTGCCGCAGCTGATCAATCTGTGTGTCGATAATCGCGATTTGATCGCGCAACGACTGTACCTGTACTTCACTGGGCACTTCGGCGTTCAGGCGGGCGCGTAAAATCCCCTCAAGCCGGTCACGGTCGGCCTGCAAAGTGCTGATGCGGCTAAGCTGCGCGGATGTCTCGCGCACTGGGTCAATTTGCTCGGTCTCTTGCTGGATCGCCAACCAGGTCGCCAAGGCCTCTTCACGGCGGCGTTGGGCGTCTTCGTAACTTGCCAAGGCACCGCGCATCTGGTCGGTTCGCAGACGGCTGGTCAATTGATCAACCTGCTCTTCGGCGTAACCGATAAGAGCTTGTGAAAAATCATAGCTTTTGTCCGCATCGACGGCGATCACCTCCATCCGAATGATGCCTTCGCTAGGGTCATAGCTGATCCGGACATGATCGGTATAAAGATCGAATGCGTCCTCATTTGTTGCCCCTTCAGGAAGGCGCTGGACCGCGTCGATGTTCGGGTCGCTGAAATGCGCCTTGAACCCGTGATCCGCATCCAGGCGCAACATCGCCTCGCGCGAGGCCAGGTAAGACTGCACGGCGATACTGTCTTGCTGGGTCGCTATCGATGTGCCCTGAAACAAGGTGCTGAGCCCGCCGGCTTGCGCGCCTTGGGATTGGGCCTGTTGGATCACGATTTCGGATTTGGTGGCATACATTGGGGTCGCCATCGTGTAGAAATACCAGCCCATCAGGAATGTTGGCAAAAACACAAAGATCGAAAGGCGCGTGAACAAAAGCGCTAGTTTACGGCGGCGGCGCTGCGCGATTTCGCGTTGAATGCGCCGAATTTCGGAAACATGCGTGCCAGGTTTGCGCGGCTGGCCAACAGGCGCCAGCACCTTGGCCGCATCATCCGTGGTTTCTGGCAATTGGACGCGGGCAGTTGGCTTTACTTCGCCCGGTTTGACCAGTTCCAGCACGGAGTTGCGTTGAAACGGGTCGATCCCCGCCTCGCGCAGTTTGAGAACGGCATCAAAATCAGACGAAACCTCAAGCCCGTTTTTCTGGGCGACGCGGCGGGCCATGCGCAATTGGCGGCCTGTCAGCCCCTCTTTGCTGATCGCCTCGAGCATTTCAGGACGTGACGGCGACTTGGGCGCACTTTCCGAGACCTGTGGCGTCTCGCTCGCATTTCCGCGTCTGATGCGGAACTTTTTAACCCTGGGTTTCGTAGTCATAGAGCTGCTTCGCTTCTTCCAAGGTGTCAAACATATGCAATTGTCCATTGCGCAATACGGCCGCTGAGCGGGCAAATCGTTCCAGCGTGGCGGCCTGATGCGATACGATGATCACGGTGGTCCTTTCCAGGCGATCACGCAATATTTCCCCCGCTTTGCGGTTGAATTCAACATCCGTCGCGCCAGGCATGCCTTCGTCGATCAGGTAGATATCAAAATCAAGCGCAAGCAGCAGCGCAAAGGAAAACCGCTGCCGCATCCCGCTGGAATAGGTGCCCACGGGCATTTCGAAATATTCTTCGATGTCGCATAGCCAACGGCAGAATGCCTCAACATAGTCGGGGTCCAAACCATACAGACGGGCGATATAACGGCTGTTTTCGACCGCACTTAGCTTGGCAATCACGCCGCCCATAAAGCCTAAGGGAAAGGATATTTTGCTTTTACGCGTGATCGTACCTTCGTCAGGCTTTTCAAGTCCGGCCATCATGTTGATCAACGTGGTCTTGCCGGTGCCATTTGGGGCGAGAATGCCCAGCGAATTTCCAATCTCCACGCGAAAAGAAACGCGATCAAGGATCACCTTGCGCTGCGTGCCGGTCCAAAACGATTTGCTGACTTCCGCGAATTCCAGCATCTGACCTGTTCTTACCTCGCACCCACTTCACCGCGCTTATGGCAGGTAATGGTTAATACCCTACCATAAATAGCTGTTTATAGGCCAATACCGAAAAAATACGGCATGATTATAGCGTGATTTGCCCTGCAGCAGGTCAGTTATGCTGCTTTTGGACCCGGGTCAGCTTGCCTGCGACAATTGACAAGACAGCGGCGAAGAAGCTTAGGAGAGCACCCATTTTCGCGGCATCCTGTACGCCGATTTCGCCTAACATTGTATTGGCATCGAAGGCGACGGCGGCGATGAACAGCGATACGGTAAAGCCAATCGCAGCAACGCAGCCGATAACGAACAGGTCGATCACGCGCATACCTGCTGGCAACCCGAGCCCTAGCGGTTTGGCCGCAAACCATCCAAACAGTAAGACACCGAAAGGCTTCCCGATAATCAGACCGGCCAGGACCAACCATGTTGGCGAACCGATGGACGAAAACTCAACGCCGGCATTCAGAAGGCCGAAAAAGAAAAGAATGACTTCAACAAAGTGCTTTAGCTTGTGTTCGATATGGTTCAGCAGATCCGTGAGATATTGTTCGGCTTCTGCAAAGATACCAAACGCGCGGTCCGCATGTGGGATCGTTGGCACAATCGGCAAAAGACCCAGTGCGGGGTGAATGCCCGCCTCTTGGAAACCAAACCAGCTGAGGCAACCGGCGATCAGATAGGGCCAGAAAGACAGCTTCTGGCGCACCCATGTGGACTTTGGACGGTCCTGATTGCCGCGGTCAAGCTGGCGGGGGAGCCTATTGAACAGGTAAAATACGGCGATGGCCGCACCGACCGACAAAAGCAGCCATTGCGGTTGCAATTCGCCAGAAGGGTAGAAAATGGCAAGGATGATCAAACCTGCAGCGTCATCTGCGATGGCCAGCAGCAGCAAAAAACGCACAGCCGGATGACCGGCGCCAAAAACCAGACGTCCAACCAGATAGCTGAATGCGATATCCGTGGCCGTTGGGATCGCCCAGCCATTGGCCACCGCGTCATAGGTGTCAGAGCCAAGGAAATACGCAATCCCTAAGTAGACCGAAATTGGGCCGATCATACCGCCCAGCGTGGCCACAAGCGGTGTCGCCGCTTTTTTCCCGCGTAGTGAGCCATTTTTCAGAATGACGGCTTCCCAGACCTCTTTGGCGGCAATCGCAAAAAAGAAGGCCATCAGCACGTCATTAACCAGATAATGCAGCGTCAGGCTGCGATATTCCACCTGACCATTCGCATCATAATGAGCATGCCCCACAATAGAATGGTGAAAGATCTCAAACTCGACGAAGTGATGGTAGCTTGTGGCGTCAATATTGGCCCAAATCAGGGCGATCAGAGCACCAAGAATCAACAAAATTGAATAGTTGGTGACGAAGTTCCAGACGCGATACATGCGATTCCCCAATTGTGTGCGGCACTCACTAAAGAAAATTCTGCGGTGCGGCAAGCTGTCACGCTTTTCCAACCATAGCGCCGGGTCCTGATGGGAATAAAAAGGGCGAGGCTAACCGTCGCTATTCGATTTGGTTCGTGCCTGGGGGAAACTGCCAAATATAGGTTTCTTCGGGTCGGGTCCGCCGAGCCCAGTTGGCCAACAAGTCCTTTTCAACCCGGCGCGCCTGCATCCGTGCAGCGATCTTTGCGGGATCCCAGTTGCAGGTTAGCCGGCCCATGCGGTCCTGCAGAACGTCGGCGCAAGCTGGGTCATCGGCCCGATTGATGCGTTCGTTGGGATCGGCGCGAAGGTTAAACAAAAGTGGCGGTTCATCATCATAGAGACATAATTTCCGAGATGTATCCCCTTGACGCAAGTTTACTGAAGGTAGCTTTATATTAGATTGTTTGTTTTACCCTATAATAATCAATACATTGGGGTTCGCTATCCAAGGGTTATGTGGTGGGTGCATCACCTTGAGGCAAAAAGGCAAAAGTAAAAACCTCTTGCACGCCTTAAAATGAGTCGCTAAGTAGGGTTCAAAGCCAATAGGAATCGGGCGATGAGCAGTCCTTCAAGTGATGGAATTTTGCAGCAGATGGTGAGTGAGCGTGATGCGTTTGCTGATTTCGCGCGTCAAAGGCTATCGCAGTTGGATGCGGCGATTAACGCCAGGAAAGAGGCCTTGGAGGGCTTTGGATCGTTTGCGCTAGGCGGCGTTGACGATTCCGCAAGCGCCGATACGGCATCGTCAGGCGTTTCTGAAGGCTTCGAAGGCCTAGCGTACCCAGCGGTTGTCCACAAAGTACTTAGCTTGCAGCCCCGCCGAGAACCTATGACTGTCAACCAGATATTGGACGCAATGGAATTGCATGGCGTAGTTCCGGAATCACAAAGCCCGCGCAATACAGTTATCACTGCCTTGAGGCGTCGAAGCACGAAGCTAGGTGACATCATCCATACCGGTATGGGTGAATGGGGTTTGCGCGAGTGGTATTCCGAATCTGAAGCGCAGAAATTTGAGCGCGCCGTTGATGGCGCAAACGCCCGTGACGCGAAGATGCACAAAGAGAATATGAAGAAAGGCATTGCGCAAACGCAAGCGCGGGGCGCGCACTACGGCAAGCCACCAAAAATCACTGAAGAGATGTGGTTGCTGGCAACACGTCTAGTGGCAGACGAAGGCCGTAAAATTCCTGAAGTGTATGAAGAGATTTGCAAACTTTTTGAAAGGGATGGTGAGGAGCCAATTGGCTTGCAATCGCTGGCCAACCGCAGGAAGGACTTTCTGGCGAGGAGGCCATATCCCTCAAGCTGGAAGACTTATTTTGCCAACCGTGATCGCCTCCTTGATGCAAAATCCGGTCCTGAAGATAAGCCTAAATTGAGGGCTGTAGAATGAAAACCCTGACCATCTCTGATCAGGGTTTCAACGGTTCACCGGAGAGGTTGCAGCCTCTTCAAACGATAGAAGCGCCAATTGGGGCTTCTGAATTTCCTGCGCGCCGCAGGCCAGACCCCGCACTGGAAGCTGCGGGGAGACTTTCTGGAGGCGATATGCCCTTAGAGAGTATCCAGATTACGGGGAGACTTCGAAGCACCCGTAATGTGCAGCCCCGTTGGGGGATATGACACCACCCTGTCCCCTTCCATAAGGGATAAGAGCAGACACCAGTCGCGGGTCCATACCGTTGACTGGTGTCGGTGCTTCTATGCTACAATCGGTTTCAAGTCAAGATTCTAGGAGTGATTCCAGCGTGTTATCTTTATCAGAAGCTATAGAAAGTGGGCGATTACAAGAGTTTATCGCGCAAGAAGAGACTCGTGGAGTTGCTCCGATCAGCGAGGCGGCTTTTGATGAAACCGCCTCAACTGTTATCAAAACGCCGCTACAAGACGATCAAGCATCAGGTTCACCTCATTCCGGTGGTTCGCCCGAAAAGTGAATTCATCCAAATAGCGCTTCATCCACTTTTGCGAAATTGAAACGTGCGTCCCGCGAATCGAGTGCTTGAAGTGACGCCAGAAGCTTTCCACGTGGTTTGTGTGGTGAAGCTGCTGCGTCTCATAGTCATATATCGCCCACTGCTTTTGACCGTGCTTAACAGCAACGTGAGTGTAGCCTTCCATTTTCAGTAAGCCATAGGAAAGCAGTTCGTCCGTTGAAACTGTTGTGCCAGCCTCAACGTGCTTGAGCGTTTGCTCGCGCAGCGTGTTCATTTTCACATTCGGGATAATCTCAGTCACAAGATTGCCGCCGCGCTGTTTGAACCCCATGACGATAGTTTTGCCAGCAGTACCACGGCCACGCTTGCCCCCAACATAAGCTTCGTCAATCTCAACGTGACCTGACAGGATCGCCTGAGCGTCGTGCTTGCTCATCTGCTCGCGGATTTTGTTGCCGATCCGCCATGCGGTTTTGTAAGTCACGCCCAGTTGGCGCTGGAGTTCTTTGCCGGAAACGCCGTGACGTGTCGAAACGAACAGATAGATTGCGTAGAACCATGATTGAAGCGGTGTGCGCGTATCCTGAAAGATAGTGCCTGCTGTTGGGTAGACGTGATCGCCACATGAGGCACATGCCCATGCGCGGCGCTCACCCATGCGGTGAAAGCTGCTTTCAACACCACAAGCGCGGCATACGTGACGCTCACCAAAGCGGACGTTGAAGATATGCTCAAGGCAGGCTTCATCATCAGGAAAGCGCTTAAAGAAGTCGCGAACACTAAAGTCGGGGGATGCTGATTTGCTCTTTTCCATGCATCATAGGTAGCAATTCACATTACTTGCGTCAAGGGGATACACCCCTTAATCCTAAGCGCGTTGTGGGGCTGGTCCGGTGGATGTACCGACGACCAATTCGGCCTCAAGCAATCGGTCACGTATTTCGCCTTGCGGGGATTCTATTTGGTGGATCAGCATTTCCGCGATCGTCTTGCCTGCCTCTCTGACAGATGATCTTACGGCGGTAAAAACGGGTACTTCCTGTCGGTTGCCCAGATAAGACAGATCGTCGTCATAAGCGACGATCGATATGTCGCGCCCCATGACAAGCCCGGCTTCCTGAATTGCACGCCGTGCGCCGATGGCTTGTGTGATGGATGAAACGACCAGAGCGGTGGGCGGAACCGCATTTTTCAACATCATGCTAACCGCCGCGTGACCGTTTTCTTCGGTCATAGGCCCGCTTGTCATCATGGCTGTATCCATCGCGATATCTGCGGCAGACAAGGCGGTATGATAGCCAGCGCGACGGCGAACGGCGTAGTCCACTGTCTCGTCACCATTGATCAGCGCAATATGGCGATGGCCCAGATCTATCAGAAATGTGGTTGCGCGGTGGAAGGCGCGGGTATTGTTTACATCAACCCAAGGGTAGGGGGCCACGATGCCCGTTGCGCGTCCATGCATGACAAAAGGCATGCCAATTTCCTGCATCAAGGCGATCCTGCTATCATTCTTACGTGGCAACTGTAGGACAATACCGTCAACGGCCCCTTCAGATTTCATCTTACGAAATGTCGTTGTTTCCTGGTCTGGTTTAACGATGGTAAGGGACAGGCTGTAGCCGAAATCGGCACTTCGTTCTGTAATGCCACCAATAAAATCGCCGGAAATCGGGTTTACCAGCTCCTCTTTGTGATGACTGGAAAGGATATGTCCGATCGCAAAAGAACGGCCTGTCGCCAGAGCCCTTGCCCGTTTGTCAGGCTGATACCCGTGTTGCGCTGCTGCGGCTTCCACACGGGCACGGGTTTTGGCGCTGACTTCGGGATAACCGGCCAATGCCCGAGAAACGGTTGTGGGCGAAAGTCCCAGATGGGTTGAGAGTTCTCTTAGCTTCATAAGGGTCGCCAAACCGGTTTCAAATTTGTCCAGCGGCTTTGCTGTAGTGGGGCAAGCCGAAACGTAGGATGCACAGAATTTCGTCTATTTGCAACATCACTGATTGACATAGCGTCAATCATGAAGACTATTCGGATTATCCAAACCGGTTTGGATGGGCGCGATTCGTCTCATGCTGACCCGGCTATGTGAAACGGGAGGAAATAATGAAATCCACTTATCTTGCAAGCGCCGCTGCGCTTGCGCTTCTGTCGTCGTCCGCTGTTGCAGAGCAACTGACAGTCTTTGGGCCGTGGCTTGGGCCGGACCAGGAATTCGTAGAAGAAGTGCTTGGCAAATTTGCCGAGCAATCTGGGCATGACGTGCGTTACACCGGATCTGACAGCTTTGAGCAGCAAATCCTTGTCGATGCAGAGGCGGGATCAGCGCCCAATATTGCGGTCTTTCCGCAGCCGGGTCTGGCAGCAGACATGGCGTCTCGCGGTTTCTTGACGCCACTCAAAGACGGAACAGGGTCGTGGATCGTTGATAACTATGCGGCAGGGCAGTCATGGGTTGACTTAGGCACCTATGCTGACGAAGCCGGGGCAGATAATCTTTATGGCTTCTTCTACAAGGTCGATGTGAAATCATTGGTCTGGTATTCGCCAGAGAATTTTGAAGACGCAGGCTATGATGTGCCGACGTCAATGGAAGAACTCAAGGCATTGTCCGATCAGATTGTTGCGGATGGCGGCACGCCATGGTGCATCGGTTTGGGGTCTGGCGGTGCAACGGGTTGGCCTGCGACAGACTGGGTAGAAGACATGATGCTGCGTACGCAGTCGCCATCTGTCTATGATGCTTGGGTGTCGAACGAGATGCCATTTGACGCCCCAGAAGTTGTCGCCGCGATTGAGGAATTTGGTGCATTCGCCCGCAATGACGATTACGTTGCAGGCGGGGCTGGTACTGTGGCATCCACCGATTTCCGCGATAGCCCAAAGGGCCTGTTTGACAGCCCGCCGCAGTGTTACATGCATCGTCAGGCGTCGTTCATTCCGGCGTTCTTCCCTGAAGGAACGGTTGTCGGTGAAGATGCCGACTTCTTCTACTTCCCTGCCTATGCGGAAAAGGATCTTGGTTCACCCGTTCTGGGTGCGGGAACGCTTTGGGCGATCACCAATGAAAACGATGCGGCGCATGAGTTGATCGCGTATCTGCAAACCGTCGAAGCCCATGAGACATGGATGGCGCGTGGTGGTTTCCTTACACCACATACAGGCGTGGATTCGTCTAAATTTGCGGATGCGGCAACGGCCAAGATGAATGACATCTTGCTTGCTGCGACAACGTTCCGTTTTGATGCGTCTGATTTGATGCCAGGTGCCGTCGGTGCCGGAACATTCTGGACCGGTATGGTGGACTATGCTGGCGGCAAAGATGCCGCAGAAGTCGCAGCCGAAATTCAGGCATCCTGGCCTGAGTAAGACCGAAACCAAACAATGCTCAAGCCTTGCCCTTGGCCGGGCTTGAGCCGCTAAGTTGACGCCGGCAACTGCCCCGATCACGCGACCTTTCGAAAGGATAGTTTGATGCATCCTGCCTTACTGGGCATAGTGACAATTCTGATTGGTGTTGGTGGCTGCTTGGCCTATTTTTCGGTGTCCAATCTGGTGTTGGACACGCTGATTTTTCCACCAAAATCGGGCGATGGTGGGCGGAATATCAACCGGGCAAATGCGGTGCGCCCCTGGCTGTTTTTGTTTCCTGCGATTGCGGCCTTGGGGCTGTATCTTGGCTACCCGGTCATGGAAACATTGCGCCTATCGCTGACGGACAGGGACGCCGGTGGGGCGTTTGTTGGTCTTGCGAATTTTAAAAATATGGCGTCGGAAGACAAATTTTGGGAAGCCATGCGCAACAATATGTTGTGGCTCATTATTGTGCCGGCGGCATCCACCGCGTTTGGACTGCTTGCGGCGCAACTGACCGACCGTATCTCATGGGGAAATATCGCAAAGTCTATTATTTTCATGCCGATGGCGATCTCTTTTGTCGGCGCGGCGGTGATCTTTCGGCTGATCTATGATGCCCGGCCCGAGAACCAGGATCAGATTGGTGTTCTAAATGCTATTTGGTTGAATTTTGATGGCGGTGCAGGGTCATTTATCGTTTTACGTCTAGCGCCCGCGATCTTGGTCTTGGCGTTTGCAGCAATGGTTGCTTATGCGGCCAAAATCATCGCGGCCCCGCTGTGGGACCGCCACAAAAAGAAAGCGATCCTTGTCGTTGCGTTACGTGGTGGCAGCGTCCTGATCGCGGCAGGGCTGGTTGTACAATCACTGTGGTCGGTCGTTCAGATATTTAGCGCGGAATATACATATGGGGCCCCGCAAACATGGCTGACCATACCGTTCTGGAATTCCTTTTTC
Organism: Yoonia sp. BS5-3; assembly: GCF_038069655.2. Taxonomy (NCBI): domain Bacteria; kingdom Pseudomonadati; phylum Pseudomonadota; class Alphaproteobacteria; order Rhodobacterales; family Paracoccaceae; genus Yoonia; species Yoonia phaeophyticola. Next base: position 845,380 of record NZ_CP150951.2, on the reverse strand, counting down.
TTGATGGTGGTGTTGATCTGGATTCAGACAGGTTTTGCAATGGTGATCCTGTCGGCGGCCTTGCGCGGCGTCCCGCAAGAGACGGTTGAGGCTGCAATCGTCGACGGGGCCAACCCTTTCCAGGTCTTTTTTCGGATCAAGGTTCCGCAGATCAGCGGGACCATTGTCGTTGTGTGGACGACTATTACGCTTGTCGTGTTGAAGGTCTTTGACATCGTGTTTGCCATGACAAATGGACAATGGGACACGCAAGTTTTGGCCAATTACATGATCGACAAACTGTTCCGGGCCAATGATTGGGGTGTCGGCTCTGCGGCAGCTATTGTGATCATGTTACTGGTGTCACCAATCCTGATTTGGAACGTGCACAACGCCCGTCAGGAAATGAAGGGCATGAGGTAGGCATGGTTGTTGGTCGCAAATCCACCCTGTCCTGGGCCGTTCAGTTATCAACCGTTCTGCTGGTCATCCTATGGCTTTTCCCGACGCTGGGACTACTTGTTTCATCCTTCCGGACAGCGGATCAAATCGCAGGTTCTGGCTGGTGGAGCGCGCTTTCTGAGTCAGAACAAAACGTCGTTATCCGGGTCGCTGATCCCGATGAATATCGGGTCCAGGATGGCGACAGGTTCGTGGTGACGGGCAATCTTTTTGGTGAAGCAGGCGACGCCAATATCTCGGTTTGGGGTACGTCATCCCGGGCGATTGATGCCTATGTCGTGGGCGAGACAGCAGATCTGGGCGATGGTGAGACGCTTATTCTTCAGGCGAATGGTGACTATGTTTGGTCGGGCACTGACGAACAAATTTCCGGGCGGGCGCAGCGTGTCTTTGCAACGGCAACGTCTCCGCCAGAGTTCACGCTGGACAATTATGACCAGGTTCTCTTCAGTGGTAACGCCACTGACAGTATGGCGCAGGCCTTTTTCAACACACTGACAGTGACGATCCCGGCCACGATCATTCCCGTGGTTGTTGCGGCATTCGCGGCCTATGCGTTGGCGTGGATGCAGTTTCCGGGGCGTGCATCGCTCGTGGCAATCGTTGTCGGGCTTCTGGTTGTGCCATTACAACTCGCCCTGATTCCGCTGTTGAAGCTGCATCTTGGAATTGGGATTGGCAAAGGGTATCTGGGTGTCTGGCTGGCGCATACGGGCTTTGGTTTGCCGCTCGCCATCTATTTGCTACGCAATTACATGGTGGGGCTGCCCCGCGATATCATCGAAAATGCCAAGGTCGATGGGGCAACGGATTTCCAGATATTCCTGAAAATCGTCCTGCCGCTGTCTTTTCCGGCGCTGGCTTCCTTTGCGATCTTCCAATTCCTCTGGGTTTGGAATGACCTGCTGGTCGCGCGCGTCTTCCTGATCGATGCCACAGGCGACACCACAGTCATGACCCAACAAATCGTCGAGCTTTTGGGCACACGCGGCGGAAACTGGGAAATCCTATCAACGGCGGCCTTTGTGTCCATCGCGGTGCCGCTCTTTGTTTTCTTCTCGATGCAACGTTACCTGGTGCGCGGCCTGTTGGCCGGCTCGGTGAAATAGAAAGTAGTCAATAATGAACGCAGAGTCCCCAAATCGGAGCTTTGACAACACCGTCGATCAAGATTGGTGGCGTGGTGCTGTCATCTATCAAATTTACCCGCGCTCGTATCAGGACAGCGATGGGGACGGGATCGGTGATCTGGGCGGCATCGTGCAGCGATTGCCTTATATCGCAGATCTGGGTGTTGATGCGATTTGGATATCACCCTTTTTCACATCGCCGATGAAAGACTTTGGCTACGATGTCAGCGACTATCGGGATGTTGACCCGATGTTCGGCACCCTCGCCGACTTCGATCAACTTGTTGCGACCGCCCACGGACTTGGCTTGCGGGTCATGATTGATTTGGTGCTCAGTCACACCAGCGACCAACACGCTTGGTTTCAGGAAAGCAGGCAGAGCCGCGAGAATGCGAAATCCGATTGGTATGTCTGGGCTGATCCAAAACCGGACGGGACACCGCCAACTAATTGGCTGTCCATCTTCGGGGGCACCGCATGGCAATGGGACCCACGGCGCGAACAGTACTACCTGCATAATTTTTTGACATCACAACCCGATCTGAATTTCCATACGCCAGCCGTGCAAGAAGCATTATTGGACGTTGCGCGCTTTTGGCTGGATCGCGGTGTCGATGGGTTCCGGCTGGATACGATCAATTTCTATATGCATGACAAACAGCTGCGAGATAATCCACCGCTTGCGCCAGAACGGCGGAATGCGACCATTGCGCCAACAGTAAACCCCTACAATCATCAGGAACATCTGTACGACAAGAACCAGCCCGAGAACCTCGACTTTCTTCGTAAGCTACGCGCGGTCATGCAGCCTTATGGTGCTGCGGCCGTAGGCGAGGTTGGCGACGCGCAGCTCGGGCTGGAACTTTTGGGTCAATACACGGCCGGCAATGATCTGATGCAAATGTGCTATGCGTTTGAATTTCTTGCCAATGATGCCCCATCCGCTGCAGATGTGGTCGCTGTGCTGGACAAGGTCGACCGCGTCGCATCAGAAGGCTGGCCATGCTGGGCCTTTTCAAATCACGATGTACCGCGCCATGCGTCGCGATGGAATTTCGATACCCCAGCATTGAAACTGGTGACGACATTGATGATGGCGTGGCGGGGTAGCGCGTGCATCTATCAGGGGGAAGAGCTGGGTTTGGAACAGGCCGATGTCGCCTTCGAAGACCTGCAAGACCCATATGGCATTGAATTCTGGCCCGAATATAAGGGGCGTGACGGGTGCCGGACGCCGATGGTTTGGGAAAACAATAACCAAAACGGCGGCTTTACGACGGGGCGACCTTGGCTGCCTGTGTCGCCAGACCATTTGCGCCAGGCACCGACAATGCAGATAGACGACCCAGACGGGATGCTGGCCTTTTACAAAGCGGCGATCGCGCTGCGCCACAAATATCCGGTCCTGGCCAAAGGACATCATCGCGATTTGCGACATGAGGGTGACTTGGTCAGCTTCGTGCGCCACGACGACCAGCAAACGATTTTTTGCGCCTTTAACATGTCCGATAGTGCTGCAGATTTGTCATTGCCAACCGGTCAGTGGGACAATGCAGGTAACACCATTGGCGGCGTTGCGCCAATTGGGGGCAAAATAACGCTCGGCCCATGGCAAGTCTGCATTGCCGCGAAACAAGCGTAGGAGACTGCAATGGCTGATCTGAAGCTCACAAATGTTGGCAAGACCTATGGCGGCGCTGTTGATGTGCTTAGGGATGTCAATCTGGACGTCAAAAAGGGCGAGTTGATCGTTTTTGTCGGTCCCTCGGGCTGTGGGAAGTCGACCTTGCTACGGATGATTGCGGGGCTTGAAAGCATCACGAGCGGCATGCTCGAAATTGATGGTGAGATGGTCAATGAAATGCCACCAGCGCAGCGTGGGATCGCGATGGTGTTCCAGTCCTACGCGCTTTATCCGCACATGACGGTGCGTGAAAATATGGCCTTTGCGCTGAAGATCGCCAAAAAACCGCAGGCAGACATCGATGCGGCTATCGAAAAAGCCGCGCGTATGTTGCAGTTGACCGAATATCTCGATCGGCTGCCAAAAGCGCTATCAGGTGGGCAACGACAACGCGTCGCGATCGGGCGCTCAATCGTGCGCGACCCCAAAGTCTATTTGTTTGATGAACCGCTTTCCAATCTTGATGCGGGGCTGCGCGTTGCGACGCGGATCGAGATTGCACAGCTAAAGGAAAGCATGCCGGACAGCACGATGATCTATGTCACGCATGATCAGGTTGAGGCCATGACGTTGGCCAGTCGCATTGTGGTGCTGGCCAATAAGGGGATTGCTCAGGTGGGCACGCCGCTTGAACTATATGAACGCCCCGAAAATGAATTTGTGGCGCAATTCATCGGCTCACCTTCAATGAATCTTTTGCCGGGCGAAATCACCGGAACGGGTCAACAAACCACCATAGCATTGGATGCTGGCGGAACAGCCGTCTCAAATGTACCGACCCAAGAGGCTGACATGGGCTTGCGTGTCAATGTCGGGGTTCGCCCCGAAGACATGGTGCCGGCACAGGATACGCCGCTCTTTTCCGGAACGGTTAGCTTTTCAGAAGCTCTCGGCGAAGTCACATTGGTCTATTTTGAAGGGACAGCACCCGATCAAAACACAGTCATCGCCAAATTGCCTGGGGTGCATGCAAATGTCCGGGGGCAGGATATGGCATTGACCGCAGATCCGGCCAAAGTGCAGGTCTTCCACGATGGCCGGTCGATGTATTTTCGGTAACGCAGATTAGCGGCTTCCAAAATATCCTTGCAGGGTGGTTTGCCAGATCGGATCGTCGATTCCCGTCAATACGGTCAGATTGATCGGCTCACGCAGCGGGCTACCGGGCGGCAAAGCAATCGCATAGCGTTTGGGCTCTACCTGTAACGGGGCCATCTTGACGCCCGTCAGATTGCGCCGATTGATGAGATATTCAAGCACCTCGCGCTCATGGATAAAGGCATCGATGCGCCCCTCATCGAAATAACGTTGGACTTGCGAAAAGGCCTGCATCGACAAAACAGGCACATTGGTGTCTGCTGCCCAATCGGCACTATCGCTTTGGTTCATCACGGCAACCGCGCGGCCTTCTAAGTCGCCGACGGTGTTCACTTCAGGCTCGAGCGCCTGCAGGGTCAGGCTAGAGGTGATGATCGCCGTGAAACTTGAGATAATCGTCACCCCGACAAACATCAAAAGCAGCACAAAAAGCTGGCCAAAGCGGGACTTCAATTCGAACGGGTTGCCCTGTCCTTGAAAGACCAAGAGGGCGGACCAGATCATCGAGCGATAAAGGCCGGACAGTGGGCCTTGCCGAAAAAACTCGTTCCCGCTACGCCGCTCCATCCACCAATAGATCAGCCCAACAAAGATCATGAAGCCAAGCAGCCCAGCGACAATCGACAGGATGTTTGAGTGCAGGATGCGCGATATCAAAAGCGCAAAATTGGCCCCGCGGCTGCGATCAGGCACGATCACACCCAGTGATGCATCAAAAAACGGATAACTGAAATCGACCCATGTCTCATTGCCTGCAGTCACTGGCAGGGCCGAGATGGCCAAATCAACCTGGCCATCACGCGCAGCGGCAATCAGGTCGGCATCGGTGCCGTATTCAACAAAACTGTAATCGTCCGGGTTCAGATCCAGGCAATCGGCGATCAACTCCCAAAAATCAATCCCCAGGCCTTCGGGTGCCTCCTTGGGGCCCATCACAAAGGGGGGTGAAAACTTGGTGCCGATCACCAGACCGCCTTGTGGGACATCAAGCGGCGTGTCCGGGCAATGCTGCTGCGCGGCCCCTTGCGATGCGGTCAAACCGAGGCAGAGGATAGTGAGGGCGACACGAAGAAAAGACATCATTTTGAAAGCATCTCAGGCAACAGAAGGTTTTGCAGTTGGGTTTGCGCATCTTGCGGGGTGTCAAAGATCAGCGTCGGGCGCAGCGCTGTCAGTGTTGCGCGTTCGGTATATCCCCATGCGGCGGCGGCGGTGGGACATCCCGCAGCCTGTCCGCAGTGAATGTCGGCGGCGGCATCCCCGATCATCAGGATACGCGAAATTGCGATGCCCGTTTCGGACGCAAAGCGCTGCACCATATCAGGGGCAGGTTTCGGGCGAGGGACGTTGTCGCTGGAATAGACCGCCGCAAAGTAATGACGGATGCCCAATTGATCGAGCAGTTCGATCGTGCGTTCATAATCCTTGCCCGTCGCAATCCCTATCGGTAAGCCTTGGCTTTGGGCCCAATCCAGCAGATCAATCGCGTCATCGTAAAGGCGCACATATGGGGCCAAGATACGGCTATGTTTGCGAAACGGGGCAAACATGTCGGGGCTGAGGTCAAGATTGCGCATGATCTGCGGAAAGCCCATGCCCAGATGTGTGCGGTAAGCCTTGAACAGGGCGGTGTGAGGCATGCGTTTGCTCGGATAAACCTCTTGCAGAGCGGCTGAGAATGCTAGCTGCATCACCGGCAGGCTGTTGATCAATACGCCGTCAAAGTCGAACAACAAGGCAGCGGGTCGCGGGACATCTTGGGGTATCATTGACCTGTCTCCCCCTGCACGACGTAAAGCTGTTCAAGCACATCAACAAATGTGCCGATCTCGCGGCTGAAGGCTTCGTAAATTGCGGGGAGGGCCAGGTTTCTCTTGCGGACAAGGCTTTGGTTCATCCCGATCAGGAATTGCTGGGCATCGCGTTGCGGGCGGGCTGTGCCCCCTGTCAGGGCGGCGATAGCCAGTTCCATGGCAACACTACCCTGCTCCGACCCGGCAATAGCGACGGTCATCATGCCGCCATCCGCGACAAAGCGGGTGTTCACGCCAAGAACAGGCAGTTTTGCGTTTGCCTCGGTCCATTGGATCAGAAAATCCGGTGGGACCAATTGGCCATCCGTGTCGCGGACATTCTGATAATTGGCGATCAACAGCATCAGGTCGCGGGCGTTCGCCTCGGCCACTGACTCTTTCCAACGAACAAGGGTTGATGCGGCGACGGGCGATGCGGCTTCAAAAGGGGCCCAGTCTTGGGCGACGTAATTGGCATTTTCGGTCTGCCCGGTGGGCGAGGCATCATTGAGCATCATAATGCCCGCCACATCACCGGCATAAGCGGTGCTGAGCGACTGCAGCGTTTCGATCAAAGCAGCGTAGTTCTTACGCTCGAAAATGCCGGAAACATTATCGGCATCTTCATATCCATAGCGCGCAACACCGCCATTGACCCCGGCAAAGATCACCTCAGGGATGTGGCCGGCCTGCGGATCATCAAGATGAAAGAAGGACAGATCGGGCGTTTCGCAACGATCACCGGCAAGCCATTCATTCAAAGCAATTGCAATGGCATTACGGTCCGTTTCGGGACGCAGACGTAACTGGTCAAAACCAACCAGGGCTTGGGCCAGATCATCGACCAGGATGACGGCTTCGGGTTGCCAATCGTCAATGGTAAAGCGGACATCAGCAGCTGCGTTTTTGTAGTAATTGCAATCGGGATGATTGCGCAGGTTCATATAGTGGGTGCGGGCTGCGATCTTGATGGGGGCGTCTTCCAGCGCGCGGCGGATGCCGCCATCGATATCGTTCACCCAGGCCAGATCAACATTGTAGGAATGAACGATCAGGATTTTGGTTTGTTCGCTATTTTGCGACATGACCAGTCGGGCCACGACCAGCAAAAGACCAGCGATCACAACGTATTTGGCAGCAGCAAAAAATGATTTCATTTTGCCCTCTAGATAAGATGAAGCGCCTTCCAAAAGGGAATGCTCACAAACACTGCAAGGCAGCGCAAAAGGAAAAATACGATGTTGAAAATGATCAGGGATGGCATGGAATACTCCGTCCGCTCCGCATCAAGCGCAGTGACGGTTTGGGAAAAAACGCCGTGTTGGTAGGGCCAAATAAACCCTTCGGAGACAGTCAAAATAACAAAGCCGAGAACCCAGGGCGAAATGCCGATCACTTCTGCAAATGGCAGCAGGGTACTGGCCAGAATGATGAAGGCAGGGGCGCCGGGTACGGCAAGCCGGATAACAAAGACGCCGATCATCAAAACCGCAAAGCCCAAATGCAGGCTTTGTGCAAAAAGCGGGACTAAGACGGGCAATTGATCGGCTAGCCACTGGCTAAGCCCTAGGTGGTCCAACATTGGGCCCCAGGCCACGACAGTTGCCACAAATATCAGGGTGGGCCAGTCAAAACGCTGGCGCAGGGTGGCAAGGGTCAGTCCTGAGAAAAAGAAGACGGACATCGCCAGGGACAACACGATCCATTCCAGTGGAATCTGGTGGATTGAACGACTAAGGATCGCCGCCAACAGAATAGCATATAGGCCCAAGGTTGCCCAATCACGTAGCGGGTCGGCATCGATCCGGGGCAGCGCCGCATCTGTATCATCTGGCGTTGATTTCCGGCGCGAGGCGATCGACAAGACGGCCAGCACGGCAACAAAACCAATGGCAATGACCAATCCGGCGGCGCTGGTTGCCTTCAGCCAGCCCATCCATTCGAACCGCCCTGATGTCTGATCGTCAAGCATGCCAAGCAGTACGAAATTTAAGGGGTTGCCGGTCAGAATAATCGTCGACAGCAATGTCGTGCCATGCATATGCGCAAGGGCCAGAAAGGCATTGTTGCGGGGCCGCCCGTTGCGGAAAAAGCGGTGAACCAGCGGTTGCACCATACTGGCACGGCCCAGCGGGGACGGAACGACCAAGGTCAGCAATATGCCAGCGCAGACGACCGCACATAGGCGTGTCGGAAACGAGGCCTGTTTGCGTACCAGCACGCGTTCAAGCCGGGCCAGCCATGATGTTTCTGCCAGCAACGCGGCCAGTACGAAAATGCCGAAAACCAGGAAAAAGACCTGTGAATAAAAGCCGCTAAAGGCGATATCTCGCGGAACCAGATCAAGCAGGGTCACAACAAGGATCAATGCGAGGCCGGGTACAAAGTCAGGTGTCAGGCGAAAAATCCACATGACAATGGCGGCCAGGGCCAGGCATAGGAATATCAGCTGATCAAAAGGCAGGCTTTGATCAAGTTGCACATACAGCAGCCATGGCAGCAGTCCGACGAGGCTCCAAGCAATAAAGTCGCGATAGGTGCTGTCTGGTTGCCGCATCTCAAGAGAGTGTGGCGCGTCCGACAAAAATAACTTCCGAAATAAAATTTAGAGAGCACCATAAACGCTTTGTTCGCTTTATCAACCCTAGGTTTATTTCAGGGGAAGTCTCGTTGAACTTGTTGGCTCGCGGACCGTACGATTTCGCTTATCTGCACCAGGCGAGCGGCTAGCGGATTGGTCCGCCGCCAGATCATGCCGACAGTGCGGGTGGGCTGCGGCCCTTCAAAGCGGCTAATGCTTACCGGGGCGGACCGTGCCTCGACCTCGACCGCCATTTCGGGGATTAAGGTCACGCCAATACCCGCGCCTACCATCTGCACAAGTGTCGACAGCGAACTGCCGTCCAAACCCTCGCGGGTTGTGGTGGATTGTAGGTTGCAAAAGGACAAGGCTTGGTCGCGAAAACAATGTCCCTCTTCAAGCAGCAGCAGCCGCATATCACGCAGCGCATCAGCGGTCGGGGCTGGGGCTTCGGCGTCTTTGGCCTGGCGGACCAGAACCATGGTTTCTTCAAACAGCGCGGTTTCTTCAAAGGCAGGTACGTCAATCGGCAAAGCGACGATCGCTGTATCGATATGCCCATCTGCCAATTCTTCGACCAAACGGGGCGTGACAGTTTCGCGGATCTGCACGTCAATTTCGGGATGCTCGGAATTCAGGCGGCTGATCAGGGCGGGCAACAAATAGGGGGCGATCGTCGGGATGACGCCGATACGTAGCCGACCCGATAATCCCGTGCCTGATGCGCGGGCCATCTCGCTCAGTTCATCTACGCCCTGCAAAACTGACCGAATCCGATCAACGCATTCCGCCCCAAATGCGGTCAGCCGCACTTGGCGGGCCGTACGTTCAAAAAGCGGCGTGCCCAGGTTTTGTTCGAGTTCCTTGATTTGCACCGAAAGGGCCGGTTGCGAAATCGCGCAAGCATCTGCCGCCCGGCCAAAATGCTGATGGCGGGCCAGGGCCTCAAAATACCGTAGCTGTTTGAGTGTCACATTGTCCATAATTAAAAGTTATCAAAGAAATGACTATTTGCAACTTAATCTAATAGAAAGAATCTGTTACGTAACGACCACATTGGTAAGGCAGCGGCAGCGCAAAGCTTCGCAGCACTCGCAACCAGAACCAACATCGGAGATAAAAATGGACGGTAATGACGTCGGAAAATGCCCAGTCATGCACGGGGCGACATTGCATACGACACATAAGGTGCAAGGTAACAAGGACTGGTGGCCAAACCAGTTGAACCTGAAAATCCTGCACCAGAATGCCCCTGCTTCTGATCCGATGGGGCTGGACTTTGATTATGCGACAGAATTCAAAAAGCTCGACCTGAAGGCGTTGAAAGAAGATCTTTATGCCTTGATGACCGACAGCCAGGATTGGTGGCCTGCCGATTATGGGCATTACGGCCCCTTCTTTGTCCGTATGGCTTGGCACAGCGCGGGGACATATCGGACGGCCGACGGCCGCGGTGGCGGTGGTGCGGGGCAACAGCGTTTTGCGCCGCTAAACAGCTGGCCAGATAACGGCAACCTGGACAAGGCGCGCCGTTTGCTGTGGCCGATCAAACAGAAATTCGGCAACCAGATCTCTTGGGCCGATCTGATGATCCTGGCAGGGAACTGCGCCATGGAGTCGATGGGCTTTAAAACCTTTGGTTTTGGTGGTGGCCGGGCCGATGTATGGGAGCCTGAAGAAGACGTCTATTGGGGCCGCGAAGACGAATGGCTGGCCACATCGGACAATCCAAACAGCCGCTATTCGGGCGACCGCGAAATGGAAAACCCACTTGCCGCCGTGCAAATGGGCTTGATCTATGTGAACCCTGAAGGCCCGGACGGAAACCCTGATCCACTGGCCTCTGCCTATGATATTCGTGATACTTTCGCCCGGATGGCGATGAATGACGAAGAAACCGTGGCCCTCGTGGCTGGTGGGCACACATTCGGCAAGGCACATGGTGCGGGTGATGCAGGCCTGATGGGGCCAGAACCAGAAGCTGCCCCGCTTGAGATGATGGGCCTTGGCTGGAAAAACGGCTTTGAAAGCGGCAAGGGTGTGCATACGACAACCAGCGGCATCGAAGGCGCCTGGAACGCGACCCCAACCCAATGGGACATGAGCTATCTGGAAACGCTTCTGGGCTACGAATGGGAACTGGGCAAAAGCCCTGCCGGTGCACATCAATGGCATCCAAAAGACGGCGCGCTGTCTGATGCGGTGCCAGACGCGCATGACGCATCACGTAAACATGCGCCAATGATGACGACGGCTGACATGGCGCTGAAACTGGACCCCGATTATGCGCGTATTTCGCAGCATTATCTGGAAAACCCGGATGTATTCGCTGACGCCTATGCCCGCGCATGGTTCAAACTGACTCACCGCGACATGGGGCCAAAGATCCTGTATCTGGGTGAAGAAGTGCCCGAAGAAGATCTGATCTGGCAGGATCCGATCCCGGCTGTTGATCATGATCTGATCGATGATGCGGATATCGCCGCGCTCAAGGCTGAAATCCTCGGCTCCGGCGTGGCGCAGGCTGATCTGATCTCTGTGGCTTGGGCCTCGGCGTCAACGTTCCGCGGGTCCGACAAACGCGGTGGTGCCAATGGCGCGCGCATCCGGTTTGCACCGCAAAATGGATGGGAAGTGAATCAGCCCGAAACGCTTAGTACTGTCTTGGCAGCGCTTGAGAAAATTCAAAGCGGTTTCGGCAAGACCGTATCACTGGCCGATTTGATCGTTCTGGGCGGCTGCGCTGCGGTGGAACAGGCGGCCAAAGCCGGGGGTCACGACATCACGGTACCGTTCACACCCGGCCGGATGGATGCCAGCGAAGACATGACTGACGCTGAAAGCTTTGAGCCGCTCGAACCCGTTGCAGACGGTTTCCGCAACTACCTCAAGGCGGCTTACACCGTACCGGCTGAGAAAATGCTGGTGGACCGCGCACAGCTTCTAACCCTGTCGGCACCAGAAATGACTGTGCTGATCGGCGGGTTGCGGGTGCTCGGGGCCAATGTTGGTGGAACCGAACATGGTGTCTTCACCGACACGCCCGGTACGCTGACCAACGACTTCTTTGTCAATCTGGTCGACATGGGTGTCGAGTGGAAAGCCATCTCTGATGCGGAAGATCTGTTCGAGGCCAAGGATCGCGCGACGGGAGACGTCAAGTGGACCGGGACCCGGGTCGATCTGGTGTTTGGATCAAACTCGCAACTGCGCGCATTGGCCGAAGTCTATGCACAAGACGATGCCAAAGCGAAATTCGCGGCAGACTTCGTTGCGGCTTGGACCAAAGTGATGGAGCTTGACCGCTTCGATCTGAAGTAAGAAAAACGCCACTCACGGCGATAAGGCGCAGTCTGGTAACGGGCTGCGCCTCTTTTTATTCAGCGGGGGCCAAAGCAGGGCCTGTTTTGAAACGCTTGGCCCGTCTTTCGCCCAACATCAGCATGGCAGGCGTCACCAACAAGGTCAGGATCGTCGCAAAGACCAGACCGCCTGCAATCGCGCTTGATAGTTCGGTCCACCACTGCGTTGAAGGTGCGCCATAGATAATTTCGCGGGTGAAAAAGTTAATATTCAACCCGATCACCATCGGCATCAAACCCAATGCGGTTGTAACCGAGGTCAGCACAACAGGGCGCAAACGCTGCGCGCCCGTGCGCAGTGCGGCCTCCAGAGATGACATACCCGTCGCTTTCAATTGATTGAAAGTATCGATCAGAACAATGTTGTTGTTCACGACAATACCGGCCAACGCGATCACGCCGATGCCGCCCATCACAACCCCAAAAGGACGGCCTGTAATCATCAGGCCAAGCAAAACACCTGCGACAGAAAAGACGATCGCAGACATCACGACAAAGGCCTGCCAATAGCTGTTGAACTGCGTCAGCAGGATCAGGAACATCAGCCCGATGGCGGATAAAAACGCGCCCATCAGAAAGATCATCGCGTCTTCCTGCTCTTCGGCCTCGCCGCCGAATTCCACATCCACACTCGCGGGCAGATCAAGGGTCGTGATCACCTCTTGCAATGCGACGGTCTGGTCATTCGGTAAAACGCCTGCCGCTACGTCCGCCGAAATTGTAATGACCCGGGCCTGATCAATCCGGGTGATAATCCCGCTGCGAGGGGCAGGGTTGAACGATACAAAGTTTGAAATTGGCACCAAACCGGCATTGGTTGGCACACGCAACGCCTCAAGTTCGGCCAATGTCCGGTCAACAGCGGGGAAACGCACGACGATATCAACTTCGTCATTGGTATCATCGGGGCGATAATCGGCGACCGTGATGCCACGCGTCAGCAATTGTACAGCTTGCCCCAAAAGCGCGACATCCGCACCGCTACGCGCTGCCTCAGACCGGTCAACCGTAATCTGCCATTCAACGCCCGGATTGGGGCGCGTTTCAACGACATCAATGAACCCGCCCATACGTTCCATCGCCGCGATAATGGTTTGTACGGCAGCTTCCTGTTCGGACTGGACCCGCCCCAAAACCTCAAGATTGATCGGCTTGCCGCCCCCTGGGCCGCCTGAATCGGTCTGTACCTGGACCTCAATGCCAGGAATTTCGGACATATCGGCCCGGATATCATCGGCGATCAACGAAACTGTGCGACGCGTGTTCCACTCAGCCAGCTCAAGCTGCAAAGATCCGATAACATCGCCACTTTCATTCGAACTGCCCGAGCGCGCATAGACGCTTGCAATCTCGTCATAATTGGCGAGTTTCGCCTCGACCTGACGCACCAGCGCATCTTGTTCGTAGACCGAAAAATTATCCTTTGCGCGGACTTCAACCTGCGCGTAATCGGGTTCAACCTCGGGAAAGAAGGTCAGGCCATTGCCAAAAATGCCGTAAGCCATGAAAGAGGTCACAAGCGCGATCAGGGCAAAAGACAGCGTCGTCCATGGGCGCAAGATCGACCATTCGAGCAGCCTGACATACCCGCCGGTGAAGCCGGTTGCTTTGCGCGGATCGCCGTGTTCTGCGGCATATAGCTGGGCCTTGGCCCGCGCCGTCTGTCCACGCCTTTTGCCGATCAGGCCGCCCATGACGGGGATAAACACAAGGGCCATGAACAGTGAAGCGCCTAAGGTGAAAATCACGGTGATGGGCAGGAACTTCATAAATTGGCCCACCACGTCCTTCCAAAAGAGCAGTGGGAAAAAGACGCAAAGCGTCGTGGCTGTAGATGCGATGATTGGCCAAGCCATCCGCTTGGCGGCGCTGGCATAAGCCTCCTTCGGGCTATGGCCTTCATGCAGATAGCGGTCGGCCAGCTCAACGGTCACAATCGCGCCGTCCACCAGCATCCCAACAACTAGGATCAACGAAAACAGCACCACGATATTCATCGTAAAGCCCATGAAATAAAGGCCCGCCACACCAGTTAGGAACGCGCCGGGAATAGCCAAACCCACCAGCAAAGAAGACCGTAAACCAAGCGCATAGACCACCACGATCATCACCAGGATGATCGCGGCGATCACATTGGCCTCAAGATCGGATAGCATGGATTTGACCTGTTCGCTTTCATCCAAGGTAAAGCGGATCTGCACGCTTTCAGGCCAATCAGCTTGCGCGTTTTCAATCACTTCACGCACTTCGGCGACGGTCTCGATGATATTGGCGCCGACACGTTTCTTGATCTCCAGCGCGAGGGCGGGCTGCCCGTCGATCCGGGCAAAGCCTGTGGGGTCTTCAAATGTGCGCCGTATGGTGGCGACATCGGCAAAGGTCACAACCGTCTGATCACGAACCAGGATGGGCAGTTCCATCACGTCTTCGAGGTTCTCGATCAATCCGGGAACTTTCAAAACCAGACGGCCAGCTTCGTTCTCAATCGCGCCAGCCGCGATCAATTGGTTGTTGCGGGTGATCGATCCGATCAGCTCATCAAATGAGATGTTATACGTCTCGAAAACTGTCGGATCGATGAGCACTTCCAGAAGTTCTGAGCGTTTGCCCCCCACGTCAACTTCAAGGACGCCGCCAAGGGATTCGATATCGTCACGCAGGTCTTCGGCCAGGGTATTGAGGGTGCGTTCGGGAACGGGGCCGGACAGGATAACAGTAAGGATGGGGAACAGGGCTGTGTTGATCTCAGTCACGGTCAGATCAGCATCTTGGGGCAGTTCATTCTCCGCCTTGTCCGCCGCCTCGCGCACATTATCAAGCGCGGCATCGGCATCAAAACCGGGCTCAAACTCTAGCTGCACACTGGCATAACCTTCGCCCGCCGTTGCGGTCATGGATTTCAACCCGGTGAGCGAGGCAAATTCAGCCTCCATCGGGCCGACCAGCACGTCTTCTGAATCCTCGGGCGAAATACCGTCAACCGAGGTTGAGACATAGACCACAGGAATTGGGATTTCCGGGTTACTCTCTTTGGGGATGCCGATATAGGCAAATGAACCGACGATCAGCAAAAATGCCAGGATCAGCTGCGCAACCTTGCTGCGATTGAAGGCGGCGTCGATCAGGGCATTCATTGTGATACCTCTGTCGCCTGCAATGCGGTTTCTGCGCGGGGGTCAACGACATCGCCGGCATTCACAAAGCCTTGGCCGACCGTGATGATATCGGCGCTCTCAGGCAGTCCGGTAACCCAAATTCCATCGGTTTGGGCGCGCACAATTGCGACCTCTTGGAATTGGACGACGTTGCTTTCATCAACCGTCTTTACGCCCAATTCGCCATTCACGCTTAGGGACAGGATAGCGGGGGATATAAAATGGCCGCGGGCCTGACCGGTCGGAATGGCAACGCGCGCGCTTAGGCCCGCGGGCATGACGCTTTCGGGGTTATCTACCTGAATCTCAACCCGGAACGTTCGGGTCTGTTGATCGGCGTTGCTTCCAATAAAGCCCACCGTCCCGGTACGGGTTTCACCGGTGATGAATTGGACCTCGGCTGCTTGGCCTTTTTCCAGACGGGACAATGCGATCTGAGGCACCTGAATGACCACGGTCAGCGGATCGTTATCAAGCACTTCGGCAACGACATCGCCATTTGCAACAAATTCGCCCTCGTCCAAGGTCAGCTCATTCAAACGGCCCGCGAACGGGGCGCGGATGATGGTATTGTCGCGTTGTTCCTGGGCGGCCGTGACCGATGCCTCGGCAGCGGCTTTGGTCGCGCGGGCCTGCGTTACACGATCTTCGGTGGCTACGCCGCGTTGTTGCAGGGCCAGCGCATTATCCAGATCACGTGCGGCCTGATCCAATTGTGCCTGCGCTTGGGTCAGCTGGGCCTCGGCGGTTTCGGCGTCGATACGGCCAAGCTCTTGGCCCGCGACAACCAGATCGCCACGGGATACCAGCACGGTTTCGACTTGACCGGCGGCCTTGGCGCTAATCGATGTGGCACGATCCGGGATAGACTGGCCTTCGGCGGTCAGGACCAACTGTACCTCTTCAGCAACCGAAGGCAAAACGGCCACAGTGATTGCGCGCGGGGCAGTTTCTTCGACAACCTCTTCTGAAGCCTCGGAAGGAATAACAAACCCGCTGCCCATCCAGACGACCAACATAATGGCAAGCAAAATGGCCACCCATTTTGAGCGGTTCGCACCTTTGTCGCTTTGAAAGGTCAAGCGCTCAGGCTGTGCTGACTCCGTATTTTGGCCCATGAAAATGTTCCCTCAAAAAGACGTCGAAAATGCGCGACTGGACTTGCGTAATCACGGAATAGTTAAGGGTGCCGTGGGCAAGATACCAGATGACCTAGGGTAAATTTGGCAAGTTTGTACCGACCGCTCTTCCGGGACATGGGATAAGAAGGTATTAAAACAGTGCCTTCAATTGTTGCAAAACCTTGGATACCATTACGCCAAATAAAAGGACAAAGCCTTGTCAAAGCTGAAAATCTCTTCTGCTGAGTTGGTGCAAAGGGCGCGCGCCCGGATCGAAGAAGTCGATACGCAGGATGCCATCGCGATGCTGGACGATCCGAATGTGACCTTCGTGGATATACGCGACATCCGGGAGCGGCAGCGCAGTGGGTTCATCCCCGGCAGTTTCCATTGCCCTCGCGGCCTGGCCGAGTTTTGGATTGACCCTGATGGCGACTATTACAAAGAGATTTTTGGCGAAGACCGGACCTTCATTTTTCATTGTGCAATCGGTTGGCGGTCGGCGCTGACAGTTGCGACGCTGAACGATATGGGCTTTGCCTGCGTGCATCTCAAAGATGGGTTTAGTGATTGGGTACGCCAGAATGGTCCCATGCAAACGGCGGACGAAACACCTTAGGAACTGACAATGCCAACAGATCCTGAACTGTTGCCGCTGGGGATCGATGGGATCCTGGTGCGTTTTGCGCAGGTCCTTAGTGAAGCGGCCAATGCGCAGGCGCTGGCGTTTAAAGATCAGATGCAAAACGTACAGATCGACGGTGTGACCGAGGTTGCATCATCGCTCACCTCGGTCCGTATAGGCTTTGATCCCGCGCAAACGACCCGGGCAGCTGTGATGCAGGCGATCAGGGGCCAATTGGGTTCGGCTGGGGCATCAACGGACGGCCCGCGACGGATTTGGCGCATCCCTGCTGCGTTTGGGCCCGATTACGCACCGCAATTGGCCGAAGCGGCCACATTGGCCGGGATCAGCCGGGATCGGGCTATTGCCGAGATAACCGGCCAAATCACACGCGTTATTGCCATCGGCTTTGCGCCGGGGCAGCCTTATCTTGGAATGTTGCCGGATCATTGGGACATTCCCAGGCAAAGCAACTTAACAGATCACTTGCCGCGTGGCGCTTTGATTTGTGCGGTGCGGCAATTGATTATCTGGGGCGCGGATGCGCCAACAGGGTGGCGGCATATCGGGCAAACCGCCTTTCGTGTCTATTTGCCGGAAACCGGGACCCCATTCGCCTTTGAGCCCGGCGATGCAGTGCAATTTACGCCCGTTTCAGATAGCGCGTTTCAGGCGATCAAAGCGGATTCCAGCACAAATGGCGGTGCGCGATGCGAGGTGCTGCGCTGATGCCGTTTCTGAACATCCATAGCGCAGGGCCGGGGCTGACGGTACAGGACTTGGGGCGGCCGGGCTGGAAGGCACAGGGGCTCTCGACCGGGGGTGCGGCTGACCGGCTTGCACTTTTTGAGGCCAGCGCAATTTTAGGCGGCGCGCCCGATCAGGCGGTGATCGAAATGATGGGGTTTGGGGGCAGTTTTAGCTGCGATGCTCCGACGCGGTTTACCCTAACGGGCGCGCAGATGCAGGCCGATATCGATGGTGTGCGGCTGACGCCCTACAAAACCCAGATTTTGCGACCGGGGGAAAAGCTCACCATCGGCGGGGCTAAATCAGGGGTTTATGGCTATCTTGCTTTGGCGGGGGGGATCACAACGCCGCCAATCCTGCAAAGCCGGGCGACGCATCTGACCGCCGGGATCGGCAAGCGGTTGGAAAGCGGCGACCGGCTGCCTTTTGCAACAGACCCCGATCTGCTGAGCCCGCCATGCAAATTGACACCGCAAGACAGGTTTGGTGGCGGCCAGATCCGGGTGATGCCCGGCCCCCAAACCGGGTTCTTCGCAACTGATACGCTGGCCGATTTCACACAAACGGACTTCACCCGCAGCGCGCGGGGCAATCGGCAGGGTATCCGGCTGGATTACGATGGGAATGGTTTTCCTATCTCAGGGGGGCTGAGCATCGTTTCAGACCTGATCGTGCCGGGGGATATCCAGATGACCGGCGATGGGATACCCTATGTTCTGTTGGCAGAGTGCCAAACAATCGGTGGCTATCCCAGGATTGGCAGCGTGATCCCGGCTGATCTGCCTACAATCGCGCAGGCGGGGCCGGGGGCGGCGCTACAATTCACGTTCCTCAGCGTGGAAGAGGCCGATGTGACTGCCCAATCAGACCATGTTTTGCTGGCGCAGCTTCGATCAAACTGTGTGCCAATGATCCGCGACCCGCATGACATCGGCGACCTGCTCAGCTATCAACTGATCAGCGGTGTGACCTCTGGCGATGATCTCGAAAGGCCCTGAATGATACGTAACGTCGATCTGAACGCGGATATGGGCGAAGGTTTTGGGCCATGGAGCATGGGAGATGATGGGGCGCTTTTGGATATCGTGACCTCAGCCAATGTGGCTTGTGGTTTTCACGCGGGTGATCCGGATGTGATGGCGCAAACCATGCGTATGGCGGCCCAAAATGAGGTTGGGATCGGCGCGCATCCGGGGTTCGCAGACCTCAAAGGATTTGGCAGGCGGCAATTGCCACTTGGGCAGGACGAGATCGCCAATGCGGTCGCCTATCAGCTTGGGGCGGCGCAAGCGATGGCAAGACGCGCCGGGGGGCAGGTCAGACATCTGAAATTGCATGGGGCGCTGGCGAATATGGCCTCGGTTGATCATCAACTGGCAAAGACCTGCTATCAGGCTGCGCTCGATATCGACCCGGACATTATCATCATGGTGCTGGCTGCAACTGCCCAGGAAGAAGCGGCGCGCGCGCTGGGCTGTCACTGGGCTGGTGAGATTTTTTCGGACCGTGCCTATAATAACGATGCAACATTGGTGGATCGCAGCCTGCCCGGCGCGGTGCTTCATGACGCTAAGGTTGCTGCGCCGCGTATCCTGGACATGCTAAAGGCAGGGGCGATCATTGCCGAGTCTGGCAAGTACATCCCCTGCCAGATCGATACGATCTGCCTGCACGGGGATACACCCGGGGCGGTGGCAATGGCGCGGGGCATTCGGGACCACCTGAGCGAGGCCGGGATTACACTCGCCCCGTTAGCGGGTCCGGCCCAGACGCGCTGAACTTTCAAACAAAGCCGAAAGAACCTATCACGGCATAGCGCTGTCACTGAGGCAGGGAATGGCGTTTAGTGGCGGGTAAAGGACTGCGCGATGACCATCCGTTCATACTACAAGCCCCAAGGCGGGCTACCATCACAGACAGAATTGCTGACGGGGCGGGCTGTTTTCACAGATGCCTATGCGGTGATCCCAAAAGGGACGATGACAGATATCGTCACCAGCCAGCTGCCATTTTGGGACAAAACACGCGCCTGGGTGCTGGCGCGGCCGCTGTCAGGCTTCGCAGAGACCTTTAGCCAATACATTGTTGAGGTCGCACCCGGCGGTGGCAGCACAAAACCCGAAACGGACCCACGGGCCCAAGGGGTGCTTTTTGTGGTGGATGGCGGGTTTGATCTGATTATCGATGGGCAAAGCCATAAAATGCGGGCAGGCAGCTATGCTTATCTGCCACCGGCATGCGATTGGACGGTGCAAAACAAGAGCGATCATAGCACAAGTTTCCATTGGATCCGCAAAGCCTATGAGGCCATCGATGGGATCGACAGCCCGATCGCTTTCGTCTCAGACGAAGGTCAGGCGGATGTTGTGCCAATGCCCGATACCAACGGGGCCTGGACCACCGCGCGTTTCGTAGACCCGGCCGATATGCGCCACGACATGCATGTGAATATCGTGACGCTGCAGCCGGGGGCAACAATTCCCTTTGCCGAAACTCATGTGATGGAACACGGGCTTTACGTGCTTCAAGGCAAAGGGGTCTATCGGCTGAACCAGGATTGGGTTGAGGTCGAAGCAGGCGATTTTATGTGGCTGCGCGCTTTTTGCCCGCAGGCTTGCTATGCAGGCGGACCACAACCGTTCCGCTATCTACTCTATAAGGACGTCAATCGGCACATGCGTCTTGATCGGTGATGGGGGTTGAAATCTCGACCAAATTACCATCCGGGTCGCGCAGATAAAGGGACAGGATCGGGCCGGTCGCGCCTGTTCTTTTGATCGGACCTTCTTCGATTGTCACTTCACGGGCCTCAAAATGTGCGGCCCATGCCGCGAGCGGTTCGTCTGACAGAAAACACAAATCGGCGGAACCCGGGGCGGGGCGCATGGCATGCGGCTGAAACGGGGTCTTTGCTGGGTGCAAATTGATCTTTTGGGCACCAAATTTCAGCGCCCAGCGGATTGAGCCGTCGGCCGGGTGGAACTGCTCAACCGTCATTCCCAAGATATCAACGTAAAACGCAATGCTGCGATCCATATCGGCGACGGTCAGTACCAAATGATCCAAAGCAGAAACCTGTGGCATTGCGTTTTCCCTTCAACAAAACCATCGCGCAAACACGCAACGCCAGCCAGATGAAAATTCTAGAATTTTCATGCGGGCGCGATATCGGCCCAGATGGGTAAATGATCTGATGCACGTTTGGCGGGGCCGTCCTTGACCACGCCTGCGGCTGTCACGGTCAACCCGTCCGATACCGCGATCCGGTCCAGCGCTGCAATTGGGCGGGCGGCATGAAAGCTGTGGCCGGGGGCATGGATTTCGAAGCCCTGCAATGCATCCAACCCCTTCTTGGGTGACCACTCATTAAAATCACCAGCGACAATACTGCGCTTTGCACCCGTCAATTGTTTGGCAATCGCGCGTAATTGATGGATACGGTGGCGGCGCATCAGGCCCAAATGGGTCGCGATCAGGCTGATACCGCCCAGTTCGACACGCAAGGCGCCGCGGGGCTCGAGCCCCGGCAGCGCGATATGTGTGATGGAACCATGATGCAGGTCGTTGCGGATCAAGACTGCATTGCCATGCCAGCCCAAACTCACCTCATTACGGGCCGCGGGTACAACGGCGAAATCGGTTTCTGCAGCGATCAGCGACGGGCAAAGCGCAGATGGCCGCTGCCCCAAACGGTGATCGGCCTCTTGCAGGGCGATGACATCCGCATCCAACCCATTGATCACCTGCAAAATCCGCAATTGATCACGTTTGCGATCCAACCCTTTGGCCTTTCGGATGTTGTAACTGGCGATCCGAAACCCTTTATCTAAAGCAGTCATGCGTCAGATATAGGTATGTCAGGCATATCGCAAAAGGGGGCAGGCATGGTGCGGGTCTTTGGACAGAGCTGGATTGTGATATCCCTGTGGGGGCTTCTTCTGGGCACTTCGCTGACGGCGCTGGTCTTTGGATTATGGGAGCTCAGCTTTGTGGCCTTCGCCACTTTCACACTTGCGATCACTCCGGCGATCCTAGCATCACGGCTTCATGTCACGCTTCCGGTGCCCTTCCTTGTAGCGACAACAGTCTTCATTTTCGCCAGTGTTTTCATGGGCGAAGCCTTTGATTTTTATGAAAGGGTCTGGTGGTGGGACATCGCCTTGCACGGGGCGTCATCCATAAGCTTTGGGCTGATCGGATTTTTGTTTATCTTCATGCTCTTCGATGGTGATCGCTACGCCGCACCGCCTTTTGCCTTGGCCTTTATCGCCTTCTGCGTGGGCATGACCGTCGGCCCAGTCTGGGAGGTCTTTGAATTTTTGATGGACAGCTGGTTCGGGCTGAATATGCAGAAATCCGGTTTAGTCGACACGATGCATGACATCATGATCAACGGGGTCGGCGCCACGCTTGGTTCATTTGCCGGCTATCTTTATTTGACGGGTCAGAATGGCGGTATTTTCAACCGGTTGATCAGTCAATTTGTGACTTTGAACAAAACGCTTTACCGTAAATCCGCGGCCAAACTGCGTAATGATAACTCCGATTGAAAGCTACGCCCGAAAACCCATCGGGATAGCGTCCTGACCATCCAATATCAGATCAGCCATGACATGCCCCACTTTCGGAGCCATGCCAAAACCGATTTTGAAGCCGCCATTGGCAATGAACTGACCGGGCCTTGTGGGATGTAGCCCCAAGATTGGCGCGCGGCTTTTTGAGCGGGGACGCACCCCGGCCCACCGTTCGATCACCGGCGCATCGGCGAGCATCGGGCAGGCCTTGATTGCACGCACCAGCACATCATCCAAAGCCGTGTCAGTTTTGGCCGGATCATCAAATTCCCGTTCAGAGGTTGATCCAATCGCAACAGTGCCATTCCGGTGGGGAATAATATGAAGACTATCGGCAAAAAGCTGGGGCTGCCCTGCGGCATGGTAATCTAGCAAGACGGCTTGGCCCTTCACACCCGTTCCACCAACCTCCTGCACACCGGGCCAGCCGGTGGCCCAAACTACTGCGCCTTCATGCGGGCCATCCGCGCAAACCTCGCCGCCCAACGCGCTTACGGCCTTGGCCAAGGCATGTGTTGCCAGCCTTGGATGGATCAGGGCCGACAGCGTGTCGCGGATCACCAACCCGGTTGGCGAAGGGGGAACCCAAGCGGTGTCAGGCACCGGAATGACCTCCCACATGGCATGGGATTGCCACAAAGCAGCGGCGCTTTCGGCCCGGGCGCGGGCCAATTGCACAGCCCGGTCATCAGCCAAAGGCTGTAGACGGCCTGTCCGGGCATAGCCGACATCCGCATTGGTCAATGTCGCGATATCGCGCCAAAAATCAGTGGCACTGATCAGGCTATCAAACTGAAAGGCTTTCTTTTCATTCCAATTCTCCGGGACATGGGGGGCCAATGCACCGACGATCCCGCCGCTTGATCCGGCAGCGACACCGTTGGGGTCGATGACCCGAACACAGGCGCCGCGACGGGCGCAGGCATAAGCGACCGATAGTCCAAAGATACCTGCCCCCATCACTGTCACATCAGCCGTTGCCATTCTGCGTCCTTCCGCCCAAAGATGGGCGCAATTGTAAGGCGGGCGGGCATGACAGACCAGACAGCAAAACTCGATTGGCGGGACGGGGTGCCGATCGCAAGCGCTTTCGATGATCCGTATTATTCGCTCGATAATGGATTGGCCGAAACCGAGCATGTGTTTTTGGCGGGGAACAATCTACCGGCCCGGTTTGATGATGATATCGCAATTGCCGAATTGGGTTTTGGAACCGGGCTCAATCTGTTGGTGACCTGGGCGGCTTGGGCGGCAAACGGTCGGCGGGGCAGGCTGCAATTTACATCCTTCGAAGCCTATCCCATGGCGTGCGACGACATGCAGCAAGCGCTCGCGCATTTTCCTGCTCTTGCAGATTATGCCGGGCAATTGCTGCAGGAATGGACGCCCGGTGCCAGGCCTGTGCAATTGACGGACGGGCCAAAGCTACATGTGATTGTGGGGGATGCACGACAGACAGTTCCGACATGGGATGGGATGGCGGATGCATGGTATCTTGACGGGTTTTCGCCAGCCAAGAACCCGCAATTATGGGAACCATCGCTTTTGCAGGCGGTCGCGCAACATACCCGCCCAAACGGAACCGCTGCGACCTATAGCGCGGCAGGGCATGTCAGGAAGAGCCTCGAAAATGCGGGTTTTGACGTAATGCGCGTGCCCGGTTTCGGGCGCAAACGGCATATGAGCATGGCGAGGCTGCGGAATGCAAAATAACCCTCGACTTGGGGTCATGTTGATGATCCTGACGACCTTCGTCTTTGCCGTGCAAGACGGCATATCGCGGCATTTGGCCGGGCAGTATAACGTCATGATGATCGTGATGATCCGTTATTGGTTCTTTGCGGCGTTCGTGATCGCTGTGGCGGCGCGCAAAGAAGGGTCAATCCGGGCGGCTGCCGCAACAAATCAACCGGCATTACAGATCTTTCGGGGGGTGCTGTTGTCGCTTGAGATTTGCGTGATGGTGGCCGCTTTTGTTCTTTTGGGGCTGGTAGAAAGCCATGCGATCTTTGCCTGTTATCCCTTGCTTATCGCGGCGCTGTCGGGGCCGGTATTGGGTGAACAGGTCGGTTGGCGGCGCTGGGCGGCGATTGGGGTGGGTTTCATTGGGGTGCTGGTGATCTTGCAGCCAGGATACACGGTCTTTGCGCCCGAAGCTGCGGTGCCGCTTTTGTCGGCCTTGATGTTCGCACTTTACGGGCTTCTGACCCGCTATGCGGCGCGTCAGGACAGCGCGGCGACGTCCTTCTTTTGGACGGGCACATCAGGCGCAGTGGTAATGAGCATCGCAGGCATCTGGTATTGGGAGCCGATGACATCGGACGGCTGGATGTGGATGAGCATCCTTTGCCTGACCGGGGCGGGTGGGCATTGGCTCTTGATCAAAACCTACGAGGTGGCCGAGGCGAGCGCAGTGCAACCCTTCGCCTATCTGCAACTGGTGTTTGCCAGCGCGATTGGCCTCTTTATCATGGGTGAAACGCTGCGGCCGAATGTGGCAATCGGGGCTGCCGTTGTGGTTGCCGCAGGGCTTTTCACCTTGTGGAGAGAGCGCAGGTCATAAACCTGTCTTACCCCCGATCTGGCCGCGCAATGGGGCGCAGCGCCGGGACAGGCTCGGCCTCAGCTGCTTGCGGATCAGGGCGGGCACGGGGGCGCAGTAGGGGCTTTTCCCCAATCAGCAAGGTGGTAAAGGCGACAGGGCCCACTTGGCCGGTCAAACGGGCCTCATAAATTGGAATGCTCTCAGTGACACGCATCACGTAGTTTCGGGTCTCGCGAAAGGGGATATGTTCGATCCAGTCAACCACATCCATCTCGCGCAGGCGCGGGTCGCCGCGCTCATCCATCCAGGTTTTGGGGCGGCTGGGACCGGCATTATAGCCGGCGGCAATCATCACAGGCGTTGGGCCAAAGTCCTCTTGCAGAATTGACAGATATTTGGTGCCCAACTGTGCGTTATATTGCCAGTCAGTGGTCAGCCGGCCGCGGGAATAGGGCAAATCCAGAAAGCCTGCGACCTCTTCTGCCGTGGCAGGCATCAGTTGCATCAGGCCAAGTGCGCCGACGGGGCTGCCAATCCCTATATTGAACTCGCTTTCGCGGCGGGCGATGGACAGTGACAAGGCGGGATCGGCGGGCAGGTCCATATCAGCCAGATCGTGGCGGGGAAAATAGATCGACGGGATCAATACATCGCGGGTCACAGCCGTTTTGCCAAGCAGCAGCGTATAATATTGCTCATCAATCTGATTCAAATAAGCGCCCAATTGGGCAAGCGGCTCGGGGTCAAGCATGCGTCCCAGATGGGCAAAAAACGTAACCGCATGACCGCGCTCACCGGCGGCTAGCAACATCATCGCGGCCTGCACAACCGGTTGATCAAAGACAGGGGCACCGGCCCAGGCTGCATCGGCGCTGGCCAAACTTGGGTCAAGCGGTCGCCCGATCTTTTCAGAGGCCAGCAAGCCATAAAAACCGGTCTGATGGACGGCAGCAGCGGCATAAGCGGTCGCGGCCAGATCGGCCTGACCTGTCACCTCATGGGTGCGGCCAATCCAATATTGCATCCGGCCAATGGAAATCGGGCTGCTGACAACCTTTGACGCGTTCTCAAAATGGGATAGCGCCAAGTCGGGATTTCCCAGATAAGTCAGCGCAATATAGCCCGACAGCCATTCCAGATCGGCATAGGCGGCACCCTCTGTCAGAAAATGCCGTGACGCCAACGCATAGGCCTGATCGGCGCGGCCCGCGCGCATTTCCCAGCGGGCCAATGATCGGCGCCAACCTGACCAGCGAAACGGCTCGCCCAAAGCCGCACGCGAGGTTGAGCGTTCCAGCAAAACCTCGACCGCTTCCTCGCGACTGCCGCGATTGGCCAGCCATGTGTAGCGGGAATAGATCAGCCCGGCATCCTCGCGCAGGGCAGAAGGGACAGCGTTGTAAAGGGGCAGCATATTCCGGGTGCCCGCAAGATAGCCCATGCGCGCCTCGGCCAGCGCCCGTTGACCGGGCGTTAGCAATGGCAGCATGCGGGTGGCCTCTGTCCGGCGGTGACGCCAAAGCAGCGCATCGGTGCGGGCCTCGTGAAAGGGCTCTAACACATCGGAAAATGCGGCGAGCATGGCATCATGGCCCGATTTTGTCAGGCGCAAATCAATCCAGGCACTGCGCAAGGCGGCGCGGGCCTCTTCGACCTGACCTGTCGTCATCAATGTCTCGGCGAGCCGCACGGCCCCTTCGCCGGTCTGGGGCGGATGCTCTGCAAACCAGGTGATCACGGCCTGCGGATCATGGCCTTTTTCGATGGTACGTTCGGCAGCGGCGCGCAGCCGGTCAAGCCCGGGCCAATCGGGGTTGCTGCCAATAAAGGCCTGATATTCGGTAAAAGACGCTTCGCCATCGCGCAGACGAAGCCAGGTCAGCACATCTGCCGTGACCGGACCGGGGGCCAGTTCATAGGCCTGCGTCCAGCCTTCTTCGGCAGAATCGATCGCGGCGATACTGGCCGGATTGACCGTCTGCGACCACGCAGGGGCGGCCAGCAAAATAGCGGCGAAAATCGGGGAAAGGGTTTTCATCAAGGTTTCAATACCGTCGGTTCACAAAATAAGATAACCCGCAGGCGGACAATCACAACTCACAAACTTGGCAATCGGCAGAAAGGCGTCTAGGGTCCGCGCGATTTTGACAGGGGCGATTCAAGCCCCCATCCAAGAAGGAAGCGTGCCATGTTCAAGGGATCTCTCCCCGCCCTCATCACGCCGTTTGAGAACGGCCAGGTTGATGTGGCTGCGCTGAAGAAACTTGTGAACTGGCATATCGCGCAAGGCTCAAACGGGTTGGTTCCTGTGGGCACAACGGGCGAAAGCCCGACGCTGAGCCATGAAGAACATGATCTGGTTGTCGAAACTGTGGTCAGCGAAGCCGCCGGGCGCATTCCGGTGATCGCAGGGGCAGGTTCGAATAACACAGCCGAAACCGTGCGGCTTGTGCAAGCGGCCAAGGCCGCGGGGGCGGATGGGGCGCTTGTTGTCACGCCTTATTATAATAAGCCAACGCAGCGTGGGCTGATCGCGCATTTTACGGCGGCTGCTGATTGCGGTCTGCCGATCATCATCTACAATATCCCGCCACGCTCAGTCATCGATATGACGCCTGATACAATGGCAGAACTGGCGCAGCATGAGATGATCGTCGGGGTCAAAGATGCCACCGCCGATCTGTCGCGTGTGCCTGCGACGCGGATGCGATGCGGGGCGGATTTCGTGCAATTGTCCGGCGAAGATGCCACCGCGCTGGGGTTCAACGCGCATGGCGGGGTGGGCTGCATTTCGGTCTCAGCCAATATCGCGCCGAAACTGATCGCCGAATTTCAGGCCAGCACCTTGGCGGGCGATTACGCAACCGCACTCACGCAACTTGACCGGTTGATGCCGCTGCATGAGGCCGTCTTTACCGAACCTGGGTTGGTCGGGGCCAAATACGGCATGTCGCTATTAGGGCTCTGCAGCGCAGAAGTCCGCTCGCCTCTGACCGGATTGATGGACAGCACCAAGGATAAAATCCGCGCGGCCATGGTCCATGCCGGTCTTTTGAACTGAAGCGCGATAGATGCCCGGGTAAATGGTAAAACGAGAATCCTAGCCATCGTGCAATAGGTCGGAAATAGTCGAAAATTTGACACGTTCGAGCCGGACTGTTACCGGTGACCTTCGTAATTTGGCGTGTCGTTGTTAAAAAGGAAATTAATATGAAGTTCTTGACTGTTGGTGCTGGCGTTTTTGCAGGTTTGGTTGGTGGAACGGCGCTGCATGCACAAGGTGTAGAGCTTGGCATCGAAATGCCCTACCTGTCTGTTTTTGCCAATCACGGCGCGGGCGAAATCGATGGCGGTAATGCGTTTTTTGATGACCCGAATTCCGCAGCGGCATTTCGGATCACGGGCGAGTATGGTTTTGCAAACGGTGTCGGCGTCAGAAGTACATACTTTGAATTTGAAGGCGATTTTGAAACCGAAGGCGACATCTTTGACACTGCGTCTTTCGATGTCGAAGCCATTTTCGAACAACAACTTGGGTCAGCTAGTCTAGAGTTCTTCGGTGGTCTTCGGGCAGCAGAGTTGGAGTGGTCGGACGAGAATCAGGACATAGGCTTTGAGTTTGCGGGCGTCGGGCCGACATTCGGTACAGAGTTTAGCCAAAGCTTCGGTCAGAATTTTGGGTTCTCAATGAGCGGTCGCTACTCAGCACTTTTTGGGCAGATTGAAGCCTTAGCTGATGATGGTATCGCAGATAATGTTATGGTGCCAACATTTGATCTACGGATGGGGATGGATTATTCCTATGCTCTGTCGAACAGTGGCGCTATTGATGTTGGTTTCGGCATCGAAAGTAGAACGCATCTGAGTCTTAGCGGTAATGTGGACGATGAAATTGACCCCGAAGACGTTGATGTAACGATCGCTGGGCCCTATTTTCAAGCAGCATATAAATTCTAAGACCCGATCACCCGACCTTCCGGGGTAAGGTTATGCGATAAAATGAGCGCGCGTCAGCGCGCTCTTTAATTACTACTTTGCAATTGTCCCAATATCTGCGTGTAATTCTCAACACCTTGCGCACCTGTCACCAGATGCTGGCGGTCAAAAACAGCCGCTGGGACGCCGCGAATGCCCTGCTGCATCCAAAACCGTTCCTGTGCGCGGACAGTCTCGGCAAAGCGGCCATCTGCCAGAACGGTAAGGGCCTCGTCACGGTCAAACCCGGTCTCAGCGGCGATATCAGCCAGCACCTGCACATCAGATAGATCGCGGCGATGGGTGAAATGGGCGGTGAACAAGGCCATCTTCAGATCATGTTTGCGGTCCTGCTCACCCGCCCAATGCAGCAATTGATGCGTGGCAAAGGTGTTGTGCATGCGCATGTCATCGGCAAATTCAAAGCTAAAGCCCAGATCATCGCCCAGGGCCGTCATCTGGGCGCGGGCCTGATCAGATTGCTCCGGGGTGGAGCCATATTTCTCGGCCACATGTTCGCGCATGTTCTGTCCCTCTACGGGCATTTCGGGGTTCAGCTCAAACGGGTGCCAGTAGATTTCATGTGGGGTGTCGGTCTCGGCCAGGGCGCGGGCCAGTTGGCGATAGCCGATAATGCACCAGGGGCACATCACGTCTGAGATAATATCGATACGAAGCGGCTCTTGGGACATGGCAGGGTACTTTTTCGGTTAGCGCAGAAGAACTGCCATTCTGCGCTAACCGCAGGTGATTGCCAACGGTTCCCAGGGTATCACACGATGATGTGAGCGTTAGCGGGCCCCTGCCAGATCCATTTGCTTGAACCAGGTATTGTTCAGACGCCATAGGCCAAAGGCCAATGGGATCGCGGCCAGCCCGCCAATGACATAAGCCAGCGGCTGGTCATAAAAGCTTTCAAACATCTGGGTATAGGCATGAATGCCGCCAAAGGTCATGGCGGTATTGAATAGACCGCGGCGGTTTGTCATGGCTGACCAGATCGCCAAGGCGGCAAGCAGCACGGCCCAGATGACGGCATAGACATGCTCGCTGATCTCGAAAGCAGCGGCGCGATAGGCATCGCGGGCTTCGCTGTAGGCGGTGTAGTCGCCATCAAAATCGGCGGAACGCGGGGCGAACCAGCTATAACCGGGCATATCACCCCAGATACTACCAACCAGAAAACACAGATTTGCAATGATAAAGGCCATGATCATCAAGATACCGGCCTGCCGGGCGGCGGGGCCAGTCCACCGGCTTGCAGCCCATAGGCAGACGCCAATCAGGGCAGACATCTGCAAGATGCTGAATGTCGACTCAGGCGAATAGAACACATATGCGGCGGTGAAATAATAGGTTCCGGTATCCAGCATCTGGGCAAAGGGGACGATGGCGAGGGCCGTGACCAGACGAATGTCCAGGAACACACCGCAGGCGACAATCGCAGCAAAGACATAGAAATGGACCAAAGGCAGGGGCCAACCGCTGACACCGGTGTGACCAACGACAAAATAGACCCCGCAGACATGAAGAGCCGCAGCCATCAGCAACACAGCACCATAGGCAAAGCGCAGATGAGGCAAGGCTGTGTGGAAACGCCAGATACAGAAGGCGGCAATGGCAGCACCGACCCCGGTCATAGACCAACCAGCGATATCAGGGTATTTGTCGACCAGTTCAAGGCCGGTTCCAGCGATCAACATGCCTGCCCCGATCATGGCGCCAGCATTGCCAAACATGCGATAAAGCGGGGCGGCATGGCGCAGGATCAACAGACCGCCGACCAGAAACAGACCGCCGCAAACAGCAACGCTCAGCGCGGATCCCAGATAAAAGACCAGCCCCAGTGAGGCAGCCAAAATGCCAACAATCAGCAATGTGTTGACACAAAGGGCAACCATCGCCCCTCTTGCGCGGGATTTGATTTCATCGGCTTGCGCGTCGGTGATCACACCATCAGCAATCAGGCTTTCGGTTTCTGCGACATAATACATCGGGGTCTCCTCAAACGATGGGAAGACCAATAGCAAGAACATGAACAATGTTCAATATCTAATTACTGCGAAGCCAATCCGCTGCATAAATGACCTCATCGCAGCCGCCAAAATGGGCGGCGCGGTCTAGCTCTGTTTCCAATGCGCGCTGGCGGCCCGTTCCCATGCGGACGCCCGGTTCTGGCCAAAAGGCGCGAACCTCTAACCGTCCGTCTTCACGTTTCATATCGATCCGGCCGATCATGCGCGCACCTTCGATGACCGGAAAAACATAATAGCCATATTTGCGTTTCGGGGCGGGTACAAAAATCTCGATCCGGTAGTGAAACCCAAACAGACGCTCAGCGCGTTTGCGATCACGTAGCGCAGGATCAAAAGGGGATAGCAGGCGCAAACGGCCTGCCACCTCTGGAACGGGGTTATCCATTAGGTCGGGCCAGGCAAAAGAGCGGCGCAGCTTGCCGTCGACGCCTTCGACATCGACCGCCATGATCCGGCCCTCCGCTTGGGCCTTGGCGCACCACTCCTTCGCCTCAGCAGGGGTAACATGATCCCAAAACACGGCAAGCTCACCGCTGGTGGCAAACCCCAATCGGTCCAGCGCACCCGCACAACACCAGTCGATCGTCTCTGCTGGATGATGGCGGGCATTCAGATATTCGGGCGGGATCACCCGTTCGGTCAGGTCATAAACTTTGGTAAAGCCTTCGCGGCGGACGACCGACACCTGACCAGAGCGCCACAAATATTCCAGGGCCGTTTTCGACGGATGCCAGTCCCACCAACCGCCCTTACCGCGGGTCTCATCTGCGCCCACATCGCCCGAAGTGCACGCGCCCTCATCGGAAATACGGCGTAGAACGGCATCAATCTTGGCGGTGAAATCGCCGCGACGCCATTCCTTCCAACGTTGCTCCATGCGGACCGCATCGCGCTCAAAACGCAGGCGCCAATGGGGAAAACTCTCTATCGGGATTGTGGCGGCGTCATGGGTCCAATGCTCAAACAAGCGCCGGTCGCGATGCAGCAAATGCTGTAATGCTTTGGGGCGATATTGCTCGCGGCGGGACCATAAGATCAGATCATGGGCGCGGGCAAAGGTGTTCACGCTATCGAGCTGAACAAAGCCCAGATGATCGATAACCGCTTTCAGATCGGCGCCTTTGCCAGGGCCGGACGGGCGATCTGCTAAGCTATGGCGGGCCAAAAACACATGGCGGGCCTGGGCATTCGAAAGGACGGGAACATTCATGTGTCTTCCTCGGCCGATGCGATTTGATGCAATCGGACCTGACGCAGTGCCTCCACCAACAGGGCGGTGACCAAGCCGATATTCAGCAACCCGTTGACCGAAGCCATCCCGCTCAGCAGCCGCCATTCCTGCGGCAACAGCACATCGCCAAAACCCAGCGTGGTAAAGGCGACAAGCGCGAAGTAAACCGAGGCTTCCATGGTCTCAAACAGACCGAGCCCGCGCATGGTCAGTGCCCACAGCCATACAGCAATGGTCATTTGCATGATGATCCAAAGGGCGACAGCGCAAAGCACGACAATCAGCTTTGGGCGGTGGGGCGGACGGGCAAGCCACGGGCGAGCGCGAACAAAGGCGACCTCCAGCCACCAAAGGCTCACCCCGGCAATCACGATAGAGGCCAGCAAAAGCCCCGTGCCAATAGCGATTTGGATGAACATAAATAACCCCATTTGTTGTGGTAGTCAGCTTAGGCCCGGTTGCCCGCATGTTCCACCCGATCTATGATCAGACGGGAGGACAGTTAACGTTATGAAAAAAAGGATTATTCCCAACAAACCCCAGTTCGAAATCAAAGGTTACGATTCATCCGACGTTGCAGACCTAGAAATAGGCGTCAGGGATGACCCAGCCAGTTTCGCGGCATCATTCCAATTTTGTATTGGCGAGGTCGGCAAGGACGCTGCAGATGTGTTCGAAATTGTTGTCTGCTCTCATGATAAGGCAACCAGTGTCCAACGTCAGGGCGGCCCGTTAATCGCGATGCCAGTCATTGCTCCCAAAGCGGTCTACACATTTGTCGATGCATTGGTCGCACATGCGAACAAACTTGATGATCCGCTGGCCTATCTTATCTCAAAGTTGGCTTGGGAATTTGACGGGTATCGGTGATATCGCGCCAAGGTCCTTGTCTGGACGCCTGCGACCGACTATCTCCGGCGCATTATGGCCAAGAAACCCGAAAAGACAAATTACAAGGTCGTCGCCGAAAACCGGCGCGCGCGCTATGACTACGCGATCGAGGATGATCTGGAGGTCGGGATCGTCCTGATGGGCTCCGAGGTGAAATCCCTGCGCGTTGGCCAGTCAAATATCGCCGATAGCTATGCCAGTGTCGATGATGGGGAACTCTGGCTGACCAATGCCTATATTGCGCCCTATGACCGGGCGATGTTCACACATGAAGAGCGGCGCAAGCGCAAGCTGCTCTGCTCAAAACGCGAAGTGGCCAAGCTGTGGAACGCCACCAAACGCGAGGGGATGACCCTTGTGCCTTTGGTGATGTATTTCAACGACCGGGGTCTAGTGAAACTAAAAATCGCCACCGCCAAGGGTAAGAAAAACCACGACAAACGGCAGACC
Source organism: Yoonia sp. BS5-3 (assembly GCF_038069655.2). Taxonomy (NCBI): domain Bacteria; kingdom Pseudomonadati; phylum Pseudomonadota; class Alphaproteobacteria; order Rhodobacterales; family Paracoccaceae; genus Yoonia; species Yoonia phaeophyticola. The sequence continues at coordinate 811,938 of NZ_CP150951.2, read as the reverse complement.
GAAGCCAAGCGTGACTGGGGCCGGCAAAAGCAACGGCTGCTGCGGCACGGGGATTAGGCACGCGGCGAAAGCCTGCCTCACAAACGTGATGCCAAGGTCGTGAATTTACTTCTTTGCCTGGCGGGCCATACCCTTGCGGCAACCTGGCATCTGGCCACATCGCGCAAGGAAGACCTGCATGACTGCCCCTTCGGCCCATCTCGCAACACAGCCTGATATCCTGAGGCTTTTCCGCGACGTGCGGGACAGAACAACCGCGCTTGTCAGCCCGCTATCCGAGGCGGACATGATGCTGCAATCAATGGAAGACGCCAGCCCGGCAAAATGGCATCTGGCCCATACGACCTGGTTTTTTGAGGAATTCATCCTCAAACTGCACGCGCCGTCCTACACATCGCCCGATGATCGGTTCGCCTTTTTGTTCAACTCTTACTACGTGCAAGCAGGGCCGCGGCACGCACGGGATAAACGGGGGATGGTCTCGCGGCCGGGCGTGGATGATGTCATGGCCTACCGGGCACATGTGGACAATGCGCTGACCGATCTGTTGGATCGGGATCGGGACGATCTGCATGGGCTTGTGGAACTGGGCTGCCACCACGAAATGCAGCATCAGGAACTTCTGGTGACCGACCTGTTGCATGGATTGTCCTACAACCCGCTGATGCCGGTCTATCGTGATCCCGAACCCATGCCAGTGGCCCGGGAAATTCCGCTGCAATTCAACGCGCATGCAGGCGGGCTGGTCCAGATCGGGCATGACGGGGACGGTTTCGCCTATGATTGTGAACAACCGCGACATCAGACCTATCTGGCGCCTTACCAGATCGCGAACCGGCCCGTGACAAGCCGCGATTGGATCGATTTTATTGAGGACGGCGGCTATGAAACGCCGACGTTGTGGCTGATGGACGGCTGGGCACGGCGCCAGCAAGAAGGCTGGGATGCCCCGCTATATTGGTGGCAGCAGGATGGCGATTGGTGGACCTTCACCTTACGCGGCCCGCAGCCCGTCAATCTGGACGCGCCAGTCGTGCATGTCAGCTATTATGAGGCAGAGGCTTTCGCGCGCTGGGCGGGGGCGCGGCTCCCAACCGAGGCGGAATGGGAATGCGCAGCAAGGCCTCATGAGATTACCGGGAATTTTCTGGATGATGGGGCTTTGCGGCCATTGCCACGGGCCGACCTGGGGAATTTTTGGGGGGATGTCTGGGAATGGACGCAAAGCCCGTTCACCCCCTATCCGGGGTTTCGGGCGCCCGAGGGGGCGCTCGGCGAATATAATGGCAAGTTCATGATCAATCAGATGGTGCTGCGCGGGGGCTCTTGTGCGACACCGCTTGCGCAGATGCGCGAAAGCTACCGGACCTTCTTTTACCCGCATCAGCGCTGGCAAATGCTGGGCCTGCGTCTGGCCAGGGATCACTGATATGGACAAGCCCGTTATCGAAGATAAAACGCTCTATCGCGAAGCGCTTGCCGGGCTGCAAGGCAGCCCCAAGACATTGCAAAGCAAATGGTTCTATGACCGGACGGGCAGCGATCTGTTTGAGCAGATCACGACACTGCCTGAATATTACCCCACACGGACCGAAACCGCGATATTGCGCGAACAGGCAGGGGCCTTGGCAGCCTATGTGCAACCTGGCGCCGCACTGGTTGAACTGGGCTCGGGTGCTAGTACCAAAACGCGGATTCTCCTGGATCATTTTGATCGGCTGTCCGCCTATGTGCCGGTCGATATCTCAGGCGATTTCCTACAGCAAACAGCGCAAGGCCTGGCGCGCGATTATCCGCAATTTCAGATCATCCCGGTTGAGGGTGACTTCATGGGCGAGGTCAGCTTGCCCGCCGCGCTGGGCGGCGTTCCGAAACTTGCGTTTTTCCCCGGATCAACCTTGGGCAATCTCGATCCGGACGCGGCGACTGACCTGCTGGCGCGGGTGCGGCGGTGGGATACGATCAGCGCGTTTATCATTGGGATCGATCTGGTCAAAGACACCGATATGCTGATCGCGGCATATGATGATGCCGCCGGGGTGACAGCGGCGTTCAACCTCAACATCCTCAAACGGCTGAACCGGGATATCGGGGCCGATTTTGATCTCGCGCAATTTGTGCATGCCGCGCGTTGGAACGCGGCCGAAAGCCGGATCGAAATGCATCTTGTGAGCAAAATCGCGCAAACTGTGATGATCGGCGGCCAGCAGATCCGCTTTGCCGAAGGGGAAAGCATCCACACTGAAAACTGCCGCAAATATACGGCGGACAGCTTTCGGGCGATGGCAGCGAAGGCCGGATGGCAATTGGATAGCTTCCATACAGACAAAGGCCGGCTATTCGGGGTCTGTGCGCTGGTTCCATGATGTAAATGCGATCCGCCCTTACCGGTGTGGTGGTGCAAGAGCGCTCAAAACCTGCTAGTACGACGGTTGTGGCGATTGTCTTGTCGGGTCAAGTCGTTCGCGGTATAGTTGGCGGTGAAAGCGCACAGCCAGGTCCGTGGCCCTGGATCGCCCCAGCCCTAGATTTTTGTGACTTTCCTTCGTGGGCGTATCCTTTCTGGATAAAAGCAAAAGGCCGATGCGGCAAATGTCTCTGGCGTAGAGGTCGCCGCTGCAATCGATGCGCCGCTCGCATACTGCAGCGTCTGAGAGCAAGCCGTACGCGTTCCCAAAACGATATTGGTGCGCGAACTACCGTGACAGAGCCGTGCCTTTCGAACAAATACTTGTGATTAAATATTAGGCGCTCTACAAATTTTGTTAAGCGCAGTTTCGGATCGCACTGACGCGGACAAAAACAAGATCCAACAAACGGGAGGGACAACCCATGGAACAACTTATCATCCAGCTAGTATCAGGTGCTGTTGGGGGGAATATCGCGGGCGGTGTTTTGAAAAACCTATCGCTGGGCACATTGGGCAATTCGCTTGCCGGGATTGTCGGCGGGGGCGTCGGCGGACAGATCCTGGGGATGCTGACGGGCGGGGCGGTCGCAGGGGCTGATGTGGCCACCGGCGGTGGGCTTGATATTGGCAGTATCCTAACACAGGTCGCAGGCGGCGGCGTCGGCGGCGGTGTCGGGCTCGCGATTGTCGGGGTCATCAAGAACATGATGTCGAAATAAGCATATTGGAATGCCTCCGGTTCCGGGGGCATTCCACCATCTGTGTACATACAGGTTCTGTACAACCTATGTACGCTGTCTGTACGGTGCCAAACAATGACGCAACGGTGGGCGCAAATTTAGCTAAATTTGCGGTTGGCCCACTCAGCGCCACCTCTTCCCTTGTCTGGAAACGGCACACAAGTTAGCTCTATAGCGATTTTGAAAAAGGGGCGCGTGATGACACCTCCCAATACGGATGACCCGCACACACTGGTCAGCACCGCATGGCTTGCAAGCCATCTGAATGATGCAGATCTGCGCATTTTGGACGCGTCATGGTATCTGCCAGGCACCGATCGTGATGCAAAATCCGAATTCGAACAAAGCCACATCCCCGGCGCCCGTTTCTTTGATATTGATGAAATTAGCGACGGCCGGTCCGACCTTCCGCATATGGCCCCCCCGCCCGAAAAATTTGCGTCACGGATGCGGGCCATGGGCGTTGGCGACGGGCATCAGGTGATTGTCTATGACGGGTCTGGGCTGTTTTCGGCAGCACGTGTTTGGTGGTTGTTCAAACTGATGGGCCATCACAGTGTCGCGGTGCTGGATGGCGGGCTGCCCAAATGGGTCGCGGATGGGCATAAGACCAAAACCAATCCGGCGCTGATCCGTGACAAGCATATGACCCCGCAGCCCGAGCCTTTCCGAGTGCGTGATGTCACGCAGGTCGCGCGGGCTGCGAAACTGGGCGACCACAGCATCATCGATGCCCGCGCACCCGCGCGTTTCAAAGGCGAAACGGACGAGCCGCGCGAAGGGCTGCGCGCGGGTCATATCCCGGGTTCCAAAAACGTCTTTTACCAAACCCTTCTGAACGCGGACGGCACGATGAAGGCGACAACTGTGTTGCGCACCATCTTCAAGGAGGCGGGCGTTGATCTGAGCAAACCGGCCATCACAACCTGCGGGTCCGGTGTGACGGCGGCAATCCTGTCATTAGCCCTTGAAAGGATCGGAAAAACCGATCATGCGCTCTATGACGGCTCATGGTCCGAGTGGGGCATGTATGCCGACCTACCTATCGCGACCGGAGCCACCTGATGCTGGAAAATCTCACCGCCCAACCTGCTGACAAAATCCTTGCCTTGATGGCAAAATTCAAGACCGACCCACGCAGCGACAAGATTGATCTGGGCGTTGGTGTCTATAAGGATGCAAGTGGGACCACGCCGGTGATGCGGGCCGTGAAAGAGGCCGAAAGACGCATTCTGGCGGATCAATCGACCAAGGCCTATACTGGCCTGGCGGGGGATCCGGCCTTCGGGGCGGCGATGCGCGATCTGGTGCTGGCCGACAGTGTTCCGACCGAACGCGTCGCGGCTGTTGCGACCCCTGGCGGCACCGGGGCGATCCGGCAGGCGCTTGAGCTGATCAAGCTTGCAGCCCCCAAAGCAACCATCTGGCTGTCTAACCCGACATGGCCCAATCATCCGTCAATCGTGAAATACCTTGGGATGCCGATGGCCGAATATCGCTATTTCGATCAGGTCACGCGGGGCGTTGATTTCGCAGGGATGCTGACCGATCTGGAAACAGTGGCGGCCGGGGACGTGGTGTTGCTTCATGGCTGTTGCCACAACCCGACCGGGGCAAACCTGACCTATGATCAGATGTCGCAAGTTATTGGGATCATGCAGAAAAAAGGTGCAGTGCCGCTGGTCGATATTGCTTATCAAGGCTTTGGTGACGGGCTCGAGAAAGACGCCCAGATCACCCGTCTGATCGCCCGCAGCTTTGAAAACTGTTTGATTGCGGCAAGCTGCTCAAAGAATTTTGGTGTCTACCGAGAACGGACTGGCATTCTGATGGCCGTTGCTAAAGATCCGGACCAGCAGGCGCTGACCCAGCAAACACTGGCATTCCTGAACCGGCAGAACTATTCTTTTCCGCCCGACCATGGCGCGCGCGTTGTAACAACTATCCTGACCGACCCCGATCTGCGGGCCGATTGGGAGGACGAACTGGAAGAAACGCGCAAGACCATGTTGGTTCTGCGCCAGCAACTGGCTGACGAGCTGAAGCGGCTGACAAATTCAGATCGGTTTGATTTTCTGGCCGATCATCGGGGCATGTTCAGCCGCCTCGGGACAACCCCAGAATTGGTTGAGAAACTGCGCGAAGATCACGGCATTTACATGGTAGGTGACAGCCGGATGAACATCGCCGGTCTGAATGCCGAAACGGTGCCTATTCTTGCAAAAGCTATCGTCAGCGCGGGCATCTAACCGGGTGCCGCGCCTTCTGCCTGAGCAGTGCAATTCAATGGCATCTCTGCGGGTGCAAATTGATGCGCTTGACGCGGAACTGATTGCAGGGCTAGCCGAACGCGCTGGGTATATCGACCGCGCGATCACGCTGAAGGAACAAGAAAACCTGCCCGCCCGCATTGAAAGCCGGGTGGAAGAGGTGATCGCCAATGTCCGAGATGAGGCCAGTGCGGCCGGATTAGATCCGGCGCTGGCCGAACTGCTATGGCGACAGCTGATTGAATGGTCAATCGCACGCGAAGCGCGACATATTCCCGAATAGACCGTACTAGGTTCGATATTCGAGATTTTGCATCGGGGCCACTGCGCGGCCCCGATGCATCTTGCGCCGCACAAGCGGCGCTAAGGCTTTAGTAGTCCCGCAGCGACACGATGCCCGCGTCACAGAAGCGGCTGCAGTCAGATGCGTCTGCGCCGATGTAATCGGGGCTCACGCTTGAGGCCATGCCGAGGCCTTCGAAACGCGCATCATCGCATTCGTCATCATTGGCGTAGTCGCCCGAGTCGTCGCCGAAATCGATGGCAGAGCACTGAGTTGCTGCCAAAGAGTCTTGCATCGACCATGCAATCAGCGCGCCGCTTTCAACACCGTCACGGCAATCAGACGCATCGCGACCGACGTCTTCGTTGTTCAGAATGGAGTGCATAGTGCTACCAATGAAGCGGCGGTCGTCGCATTCGCCGTCATTGGCCCATTCGCTGCTGTCATCACCATAGTTGATTTCTTGCGCGCCAGCCTCGGCGCGCAATGTCAATTGGCCAGCCTCAAAGCCTTTTCTGCAATCGGTTGCGTCGGCGCGGATGTCATCGTTTAGCAGGGGCGGGCTCGCCATCGCTGATCCCTCGAAACGAGGATCATCACATTCACCGTCATTCGCCCAGCTGCTGCTGTCATCGCCAAAATCGATGGATTGCGCTAAAACCGGTTGTGCCGCAAACAGTGCTGCAGCACTGACAAGGCTGAGAATTCGCATTTTGTGTTCCTATTCATGCGTTACGTAGTGTAAGCCCGTGTCTCTTACTTTCTCACCCATTGCAAACAAGTAATAATGTAACATCGGCAAGCCGTTGCCATCGGACCTGCCTTGGGCCATATATTCGCATAGTTCGTGTAAAGGGCCAGCTGACCGATGACGCAATATCTCGACTTTGAAAAACCCCTCGCTGAGATTGAAGGCAAGGCTGAAGAGCTGCGAGCCATGGCCCGCGATAATCCTGAAATGGATATCGAAAAGGAATCGAAAGCCTTGGACAAAAAGGCCAAGGATTTGCTCAAATCGCTCTATGCAGATCTGAGCCCCTGGCGTAAATGCCAGGTGGCCCGCCATCCTGACCGTCCGCATTGCCAAGACTATATCGACGCGCTGTTCACCGAATATACGCCGCTTGCTGGGGATCGGAACTTTGCGGATGATCACGCCGTCATGGGGGGTATGGCCCGCCTGGAAGGTGTGCCTGTCATGGTGATTGGCCACGAGAAAGGCAATGATACCAAGTCGCGGATTGAACGGAATTTCGGTATGGCCCGGCCCGAAGGCTATCGTAAGGCAATCCGTTTGATGGACCTGGCCAATCGGTTCAATCTGCCCGTGATCACGCTGGTCGACACCCCTGGTGCCTATCCTGGCAAAGGTGCCGAAGAGCGCGGCCAATCCGAAGCGATTGCCCGTTCAACAGAGAAGTGCCTAGAGCTGAAAGTACCGCTGATCAGCGTTGTGATTGGCGAAGGCGGTTCTGGCGGGGCGGTGGCCTTTGCCACGGCGAACCGCGTCGCGATGCTGGAAAATTCCATCTATTCGGTGATCAGTCCCGAAGGCTGTGCTTCTATCTTGTGGAAGGATGCTGATAAGATGCGCGAGGCGGCCGAGGCCTTGCGTCTGACACCCAAAGACCTGAACGAAATTGGCGTCTGCGACCGGATCATTGATGAGCCGATGGGCGGCGCGCATCGTGATCGTGATGCGGCCATTGCCGCAGTCGGCGCGGCGCTTGTGTCGATGCTGAACGAGTTGCGCGAGCTGTCGGGTGAAAAGCTGCGCAGTGATCGCCGTAGCAAGTATCTGGCGCTTGGCGCAAAGGGACTTGCTGCCTAGGTGGCCCATCTGAAAGGGCATTGGCAGCTTTTGCTGCTGACTGTGCTGGTCTTCGCCCTTTGGCAGACCCCGGTCGTCGTGCCTTTGAAAATCCTGATCGTGTTCTTTCACGAAGCATCCCATGCTATCGCGACCCTTCTGACTGGCGGTGAGGTGATCAGCGTTAGCGTTTCCGCTGACCAAGGCGGTATGGTCTGGAGCCGGGGTGGCAGCCGTTTCATCACTTTAACCGCCGGTTATTTGGGATCACTTTTGATCGGTGTCGGTCTACTGGTCGCAGCCACGCGGACCCGGGCGGATCGCGCGATTATGGCTGGATGCGGTGTGATCACACTGGCCATTGCAGCGTTTTACATCAGGGATGTTTTTGCGCTTGGCTTTACGGTTGGCACCGGTGCGGCGATGCTTTTGATGGCTCGCTTTTTCGGACATGCGCCCAATGACATGGCTTTGCGTGTGATGGGGCTGGCGAGCATGATCTATGTTCCCTACGATATCTTCAGCGATACGATAGCCCGGTCCGAATTGCGGTCTGATGCGCGCATGTTGGCGGAAGAATTTGGCGGCACGACCACGCTATGGGGCGGGCTGTGGTTGGTGTTAAGCGTGATCGTCATCGGCTGGTGCCTGCGTTACGGGCTCGGCCGATCAAGCAATCTGGATTTTAGACAGCAATAGGCGAAAGGATTATGGCCACGTGATCTACCGTCGGTGGGAATACATCGTAGCGTCGGACGAGGTGGTGACGATCCTGCCGGGCGGATGCCGGGATATCATCTGGGCTGCTGAGGGTGGCTTACAAACGCAAATCAGGTTGACCCAGTGGGATGACCAGCCACGCCAAAAGCGTCTGAAGGCAGGCACGACCTTGGTCGGATATCGTCTATGCCCAGGCGTGGTACTGGATAGTGCGCATTGGGCCGATGCAACCGTAGATCCGGGCATTTTGGGCGATATGATCAACAGCGCCGCAGATGATTACGGCATGGCAGAGGTGATTGATGCTTTAACCCAAGCTCAGGCAACAGTAGCGCAAGTGGCCAAGCAAGGCGGTGTGACTGTCCGTACGTTACAACGTCGTTTTCGCCAGTTATCTTTACCAAACCCCGAATACTGGCGCCTTTTGGGGCGGGCCCGGCGGGCGGTGCAGGCTTTGCCTGCCGGGGCACCATTGGCCGAGATTGCCCATGACAGTGGCTATAGCGATCAGGCCCACATGACGCGCGACTTTCTACGTTGGTTTGGGCAATCACCTGCGCGTCTGCGGCGAGATCATGGATTGATCGCACAAGTCAGCCAGCCTGGGTTGGGAAATTGGCGACCGGGCACGGGCTGATCTAATTGATAACTTACGCAGGCGCCTGCACGGGCGAGCAGATCTCAATCAGGTACCCATTTGGATCACTGACATAGGAAGTCGTCTGGCCCCATGGTTCCTCACGGGCGTCCTGAACCATGTTGCCCCGGCATCGATCACTTTGGCAAGCGCGGCGCACACATCATCGGTTTCAAAGGCGATTTCAAAGGTCGGGGCATCTGCAACCGGGGCCGCCGGGTTTTTATCCAATTGCCGCATCAGTGCGGTTGACGAAAATGCCAGCTTCGTTTCGCCGGTGATCAACTCGCCATAGTCTTTGCCTTCATGCAGGAAGCCGCGTGCAAACCCAAAGGCCTGTTCGTAGAAATCCAGCGTGGCGGGTACGTCATCAACATAAAGAATAGTATAGCGAAAGATCATGTCTTTTGGGCCTTTTGTCAGTTACGCGGCCAAACATGGACGCAAAATGACCGCCCGTATTGAATAATAGCGACATGTCACTGTTATCGCTAAGCAGTCCACATTGTTGCCGCAGCGCGTTCGTGCCAATCGGCATCATAAGCACTGCCATCAAAGCCTTTTTCCTGTTCGGCCAGCAATTCACCCACGCTTGGCAGGCCTGCGCTTTCATCGCCTGCCGTCCAGGTTTTGGCACGCATCAGTGCACGGGCGCATTGGCTATATATCTCGGCCACATGGATCACTGCCACACTGCGGGGTACCCGGTTTTTCTGTTCAAACCGGGCCAGCAGATCGGGATCCAGCGACACTTCGGCGGTGCCATTCACGCGGATGACGTTGTTGGAGCCGGGGACTATGAACATCAGGCTGATCCGACCGTCAGCAACGATGTTGCGCAAGGTATCCATACGGTTATTGCCCCGCCAGTCGGGCATTAGCAGGGTCTTGTTATCTTGCATCTGTACCACGGGGCCATCATCGCCGCGCGGGCTGCCATCTGTCCCCTCAGGCCCCACGGTAGAGACGATACAAAGGCGTGACGCCATGATCCATTTGGTGTAAAGCGGGGTCAGGTGATCGGCGACCTTGATCAAGGATGCTTTGCCGGGCGTGCCATAAAGCGCCTCAAGTTCCGCGATATCTTTGACAATGTGACTACCCATCGAACCCTGCCTCTTTGTTGAGTTTTGTGGATGCGGTCTCAATCGTATCTTCAAGTTGTTTCATGAAGACATCGACCTCTAGCCCCGGTTCTATGCGGGGCAGAAATTCAAAAACGGCTGTGCCTGGTTTACGCAAAACGCCCCGTTTTGGCCAAAAGACCCCAACATTTGTGGCAACAGGCACCACCGGCTGATCCAATTCTTTGTAAAGTGCGCCGGTCCCGATCTTGTAAGGGGCCTTCACCCCAGGTGCGATCCGGGTCCCTTGTGGGTATATGATCAATTGTCCGGGCAGGGCGTGTCCGGCTTTCACATCTGCAACCATCTTTTTGATGGCCTGCCCGCGCTTGCCCCGATCAACTGGGATACAGCCGATCCGCAGCCCAAATTGGCCGATAACCGGGGCGTATTTCAGTATGCTTTTGAAAATGAACTTGCCGCGCGGCATGGCCCCGTAAATCATCAGTACGTCAAGGAAAGACTGGTGTTTCGGGGCGACCATCACCTCATCTGTTGGGGGGGTGCCGCGGATTTCAACCTGCAATCCGATCATCCAAGACGCGGTCCAACGCACCCAAACGCAATAGGCGTGACAGGCGGCAATCGCGCCCTTGGGCGATATAATGGCCGGGATCAGATAGATCAGCCCAATGACCGGCATCGCCACATACATCTGCGCATTAAAGATAAGCGAGCGTACCCACTGGATCGCGTAACTCATGTTTGTTCCTTTAGTCTTGCAAAGGCCGCTGAACGGGTCGCCCAGAATGCAACGATGGCAGACAGGGGCGGGATCAACAATGGCCAGAGCCAACCAGCCCCCGAAAACCCGACATTCGTCAGCAGCCCACCAACTCCCTCGCTTTGCGGCATTAATTGCAGCATCAGCAGCCCGGCGATCACCCCGCCCGCAGCCCCAATTCCGGCGCGCAGCGTAAAGCGGCGTACAAAGGCCCGGGCGATATAAACATCGCGTGCACCCACAAGGCGCAGTACCCTGATGACCTGCGCATTCGCGGCGAGTGCAGCCTGCGCGGCCAGCGTAATGACGGCAGCCACGACCGCAACGATCAGGATGATCACAAACCAGCCGATCAACCGAATACGGGATGCGGCGGCCAGCAAGGGTGCCCGCCAACGGGTGTGATCATCCAGAACCGCGCCCGGTATTTCAGCGCTGAGCCGCGCCCGCAGCCCTTCGGCATCATAGCCGTCATCATCGGCAACCACCTCAATCAATTGGGGGATTGGCAGGCTTTCAAGCGGCAGATCCGGGCCAAACCACGGCTCAAGCAAGGCTTGTTGCTCATCTGGGGTGAGGGCGCGGACGGTTGCAATGCCGGGCGTGGTTTGCAGCACTTCCAGCGCGGTGAGAAGCAGCGCATCTGCCTCTGCTGGGTCCGCAGGCAAACGTAAGGTCGCCGCCTGCGCCAATTCATCCGCCCAGCGATCGGCCACACGCCCAGCACTGCCAGATAGGGCGATGGCGATCACGGCGAGAAATGCCATGACTGCGGCGGCAAAGACGGTCAGACGTGCGGTGATCCCGGTGGGCGGGACAGCCCGGTCGGCCTGCGGATCGCCCACAATCAATTCGAGCATGCCTTTCATAGCTCGGCGCCCGCCTGGGTCAGTGCACCGTCTTTCAGGCGCAGTACCCGTGCGTTCACGTCTGATTTCATCGATCGGATCATACCCAGATCATGCGTCGCGATCAGGATCGCTTTGCCCATTTTATTCAGCTCGATCAGCAGGGTTAGCAGCCGCTGCGACATCTCGGCGTCGACATTGCCCGTCGGTTCATCCGCAATGATCACATCAGGTGACATGATCACAGCGCGGGCCAGGGCCGCGCGTTGCCGTTCCCCGCCTGATAGCTCGGGCGGCAATTGCCCGGCCTGTTGGCCAAGACCAACCCAGGACAATAATTCCTGCAGGTTTCCATCTGCCTCATGGGCGCGATCTGCCACGGTCAAGGGCAGTGCGATATTCTCGGCCACTGATAGATGATCCAAAAACTGGCAATCCTGATGAACTACCCCAATCCGGCGACGCGCCATGGCAACCGCGTCGCGATCCAGCTGGGCTGCATTTTGGCCAAAAAGACGCACGCGGCCCGCCATCGCGCGCAAATCAGCATAGCAAAGCCGAAGCAGCGTTGTTTTCCCCGCCCCCGAAGGCCCCGTCAGAAAGTGAAATGAGCCAGGCTGCAACGACAAAGAAAGCTGCGAAAAAAGCGTTGCGCCGCCATAGCCATAAGACACTTGGTCGAGTTCAATCACTTTGACTTCCTTTGCGCGACAGCGCCGTTCTGCCCAAATCTGCAACAGGTTTCAATGATCTGCACAGGGTTTGGTCACCAAAACCTTTGCGTTTGCGGTCTGCCTTGCTAAATTACGCGCGGCAAGAACAATAAAACATGGTGCCGCCGGGCAGAAGGAAAAAGATGACATGAGGCTGATTTGCCCAAACTGCGGTGCGCAGTACGACATCTCAAATGATGCGATCCCTGAAGGGGGGCGCGACGTACAGTGTTCAAGCTGTGCGCATACCTGGTTTCAAACCGACAAACCGATCGTCGAAGGACGCGCGCCAGGCGAGACTTTGGCTGCGGTTGAGACAGATAATGCGCCAGCATCGGATACGCCGACACCGCCGCCCGTACCTGCGCCCGAACGCAAAACGCTGGATACGTCGATTAGCGCGATATTGCGCGAAGAACTGGCCCATGAAAGACGGGCGCGGGCGACCGATTCTGACGCACCGCCCGCAACGCAGGAAAATGCACCGCCCCCGCGCGTAGATGCGGATGAAACCCGCCGCCGTATTTCGCAGCTTACCCGGGTTGAAGGTGGCACGCCCGCATCTGCAGCAGCATCGGTCGCGGCCGCATCTACGGGCGCTGTCGAAAGCGATACAAATGTACGCACGGTCCCCAGCATTGACGAAATAAATTCGGCTTTGCGCGCACGGGCCGAGGCGAGTGACAAATCCGGCCTGACCGAGGCGGAAAAGCAGGACGCCATCAAACGCCGCGGCTTTCGGCGAGGCTTCTTCTTTGTGCTGATCTTGATCGCCATTTTGATCACACCCTATTTCTTCCAGGATTTGATCAACGAGAACCTGCCACAGCTACGCCCCTATATGGCAAGCTATGTTGAAATCGTCGACCAGATGCGTGTGATGTTGAACGAGCAGGTTCAACGGCTTCGGACCTTGATTGAGGGCTTTATGGCGGGGGACGAGGCGGCCTAAGGTCGGGGTTTATTCATTTTCGTGTTTCGGCGTGTTTCACGACCCGAAAATAGGCAGTCAATATGTCTGATTTTTCTGGCTGAATGAGGCATCCGAAACACTTTTGCCTGTGTCCAAGAGCAAGCGTCGTATTCCCATACCGGCAGGGTATTCAGAGGAAATATCCTGAGAGAATTTGCAAGCCGGTTCTCAGTGGGGTTATCTTTCGCCGGAACGTGGTGGAGCGGTAAGAGTTTCTTGGCTTGGATGTTGACATTTGTCATGCCCCCAATGTCGACCAATTGTTCCGGTTCTCTATGCGGATCACCCATTTGATTGCGCCGCTGCGGGATCTGAATGCTCTGCTGCGATTTTTGCACCACATGGCTGACAAATGGGCATTTGCGTCCACTAGCAACGGCGAGGTTCCGACAGAAGCGAAAGAGCTATTCGACGGGCTATACGCGGTCTGCCAGATTGACGCGGCAGATTTCATAGTAACTGCAGCAACAAACCCCTTTATGGAGGGGTGCCAGGTGTTATCTCTTCAACAAGACGTGGTGCGGTGGAACGCGGTTGGTTTTCAAGGCAACCACTTCGACATCGAAATGCATACTAAAAACGGTTCGGGATGATGGTCCGTCTGTTTAGGGCGCTCTTTATCTAGCCATAAAATCATGCAGAGTTATGTGAGGTCTCGGTTGATTTGTCATACGCCAAAAAAGGCGCATCGGTTTTTCTTTCAGACCCTAAAACTGATCAAGCAATCTGCGTAGGTAATCCCGTTCGACTTCGGGGCGATCCTGCTCGGCAGAACGGCGGCGGATTTCATCCAGAAGCTCTTCTGCTCGGCGGTTGATTTCTTCGCGCCCCAAAAGCTGCTGATCTGTGCCAAGCTGCCCGGTATTGCCCATCTCGCGTCCAAGTGGGTCACGCTGACCGGGCACGGGGCGGTTGGACGCGTCGCCTTGCTGGGTGCCTTCGCCTTGTTCGCCATCCTGTTGGTTTTGGGCCAGGGCCTGGCCCAGTTCACGCATGCCATTGCGCAGGGCATCCATGGCTTCGGCTTGCTGGTCAATTGCTTCGGCCAAATCGCCATTGCGCAGGGCATCTTCAGCGCCCTCCATGGCACCTTCGGCCCGTTCCAGCGAGCGGCGCGCAATTTCACCTGCATCGCCATCAAGGTTTGGTAGGCCGTCGCGTTGACGTTCCAATTCGCGGCGCAAGGCCTGTTGGCGATCTGCAAGGCTTTGCTGGCTGCCTTGGCCGCCGCTTCCATCATCTGACTGCCCCCCAGGTCGGCCATCTGACCCAGGATCTTGTCCTTGACCTTGTTGCTGCCCTTCCTGACCGGGCTGTTGTCCGTCTTGACCTTGCTGGCCCTGCTGACCTTGTTGTTGTCCCTGCTGCCCAGGTTGTTGACCCTGTGGCTGTTGGCCTTGTTGGCCAGGGTTGAACTGTTCTTGAAGATCGCGAAAAGCCTCATCCGATAGCTGTTCCTGATCGCGGAGTGTATCAGCCAAGTCTTGCATAGATTGCTGACCGGGCGTTTGCGGGCCATCGCCACTGCCGTCGCCTTGGGTGACGCGCATATTTTCCATCAGCTGGTTAAGCTGTTCCATCAGTTCTTGGGCCTCGGCCATGCGACCTTCTTGCATCAGCTCTTCGATGCGATCCATCAGCGCCTGCAATTCATCCATCGTCATGGTCTGCGCGTTGCCGCTGTTATCCGCCTGATCTGTCCCATCATTGGGTTCGGCTTCTTCGGCAAGCATACGCATGTAGTCATTCGTCGCCTCGCGCAATTCGCGCATCAATTCGGCAATTTCTTCGTCTGAGGCGCCATTACGCATGGCCTCTTCCAGCCGCTCCTGTGCGCGGCGCAACCGTTCGCGGGCGTCGGCCAAGCGGCCATCTTCCAACTGGATCGCCAAATCCCACAGCGCCTCGACCAGTTCTGTCTGTACCTCATCGCTCATGCCGGTATCGGCTGTATCGTCTAGACGCCGGATGATCGTGCGCAGGCGCAAATATGTGGATTGGTTGGAAAACAGACCTTCGGGGCGATGAGAAACGGCGCGCAAAATCTGGCTGATGCGGCGGCTATTGGCTTTTGACCACATCAGATCGCGGCGCTGTTCGATCACTGCGCGGGCAAAGGGTTGAAAAAAGCGGCGACCGGGTAGGATCATCGGTTCGGGCGGGGTCTGGCCGGTCTGCCCGGCGGCATCTGTGACCGTCAGCTGCAGGGTGACGGGCAGATTTGCCAACGGGTGTTCGCTGAGATTCTCGATCAGGAACTCTTCAAAATCGGTGCGATCTCCGGTGAAGGGCATCGGTAAATCCAGCACCAAGGGTGGGATCGGATCTGGATCAATCACCAGGCCATGGCGGCGCTCGACCGCTGTCAGATCAAGGCTGATCGTTGCTGTGCCGAATTCAATGCCGTAGTCATCAAAAGCGCTGAAGGGTTGCGACATCTCGCCCATCGCGTCGCTTTCGATCTCGCCGGTCAGCTCAACCTCGGGCGCACTATCGGCAACAGCGGTGATGGACCAGCTCATTCCATTGCTACCCTCAACGGTCAATTCGCCCGATTGAGTGATATCAAATTGTTGCTGCGAATCCGATGCAGCACCAAGTTCGGCGGTTCGACCCGAAACGGTTTCAGCGACGGTGAGCGCCCCAACCTCGCCGTAAAGTCGCAGAGTTACCTGGCTGCCAATCGGCACGCTGAGATCACCGGCGGGCACATCGTTGAGATAGATCGATGGTTTGCCAGTATAGGCAGGCGGTTCAACCCAACCTTCCCAAACAGGACCGGTGGCCAAGTTTTGGCCGCCGTTCATTGTGATGTCGGGCACCGAGCCGACGCGCAAAAGCGATCCGAACAGTAGGGCAGTCACAAAGAATAGAAGCGCGATGAATCGCAGCCCGTACGGGTCACGGTCCGAAATGCGCAAATCGGGCTCGATTGCGCGTGCCTCTTTCGTGCGCTCGGCCATACGCTGGACATGGGTACGCCAGACCTGCTCAGAGGCGGCATCGCCGCTGCCGATCGCCTGACTATCTGCAATCGCTGCAATCGGCCTGCCCGGAAGCGCGGCATCAACGCGGCTGACGGCCTCAGATCGTTGCGGCATTTCAAAACGGCGAACGCCCCAGACCAGGCTGGCCAAAACCGCAATGAATGAGGCAACAACCGCACCCCAGAAAAGCTCAAGCGGCATCAAATCGTGCCAGCCCATCAGCACCGGGGCGAGAATCAGGAAGATGACCGTCCAAAGCGGCCAGAAAGCCCGAACGACGCGCTCAGCCACCATCCCTGCATGCGTCAGCGCAACAGGCAGTTTCAGGTGTTGCATTTCGTCCGGCTGATTTTTCAGCGGCTTTCTCCCGTGGGTGTGATTAGTCTAACCACTTTGGCACCGTATCGCGCGCAATCATTTCTTCATAGGTAGGGCGTGGGCGGATAACTGCAAATTGATCACCATCCACAAGCACCTCGGGGATAAGTGGGCGCGAGTTATATTCCGATGACATCACCGCACCATAAGCCCCGGCAGAGCGGAATGCGACCAGATCATCCGGGCCAACCGCAGGCATTTCGCGACCCTTAGCAAATGTATCACCGCTCTCACAAATAGGGCCAACAATGTCATATTTTGCGGGCTCTGCGCCGGGCGCGGGCTCAACCACTGGCACGATGTCGTGCCAAGCTTCGTACATTGCTGGTCTGATCAGGTCGTTCATAGCGCCATCGAGAATCAGAAAATCGCGATCTTCGCCGGATTTGACATAGATCACCTTGGATACCATCAACCCGGCATTGCCGGAAATCAAGCGGCCAGGTTCAATTTCGATCTCGCAGCCCAAATGGCCGACGGTTCGCTCAATCAATGCGCCATAATCGGTCGGCAGCGGCGGTGCTTCGTTCGAGCGAGCATAAGGAATGCCGAGACCGCCCCCCAGATCTAGGCGTTTGATCTCGTGGCCATCTGCGCGCAGCTGCTCGGTCAGTTCAGCAACTTTGCGATAGGCTGCCTCAAACGGGGCAAGATCGGTCAATTGCGATCCAATATGGACATCAATGCCGATGACCTTCAGCCCGGGTAAGCTGGCTGCCATGGCATATACTTCGCGCGCGCGGCTGATCGGAATGCCAAATTTGTTTTCAGATTTGCCGGTCGCGATCTTGGCATGGGTTTTTGCATCCACATCGGGGTTCACGCGCACCGTGATCGGGGCGATGACACCCAATGATTGGGCCACCTGATCAAGCACGATCATCTCAGGCTCGCTTTCGACATTGAATTGCCGAATCCCACCTTCAAGGGCCAGACGCATTTCATCAGCGGTTTTGCCAACGCCCGAGAAAACGATTTTGTCGCCCCGCACGCCAGCGGCCTTCGCGCGCAAATATTCTCCACCCGATACGACATCCATACCGGCGCCCGCATTCGCAAGTACCTTTAGGATGGCCTGATTTGATGCGGATTTCATGGCAAAACACACCAGATGATCGGCAAAATTCAATGCCTCATCAAACAGCGTGAAATGACGGGTCAGTGTGGCCGTGGAATAGACATAAAACGGCGTCCCCACCGTCGCTGCAATATCTGCAATGGGAACATCCTCAGCATGCAAAACACCGTTACGATAAAGAAAATGATCCAAGCCCGTGATCCTTGTGAAAGTATTGCCCTGGACATATCAGATCACAGGCGAAGACCAACCCTTGAATGCCCGGTTTGGGCGCGACGCTTTAGACGCGTACTCTGTGTGGATCGCGATAAATGACAACGCGCTCACGTAGGTAAAGATAAAGCGGTAGCCCGCAGCTGACGCCGATGCAAAATGTGGCAGGGATTGCGATGAGGTTCAGCCAATTGCGTGTTTTGAAAACCTCGACAATGATCCACAAGGTTAATGCAACCGCGGCGATGGTCAGATCCCAGACCAAACCACTTGTTGCGTTGTTTGCGTGCCATGCATCGACCATCTTCATGATGTCCCAGCCTTCGGCGCGAAACCAGGTCACGAAATAATACATCGGGTGTAGGGTGCCCCAGATGGCCAAAAGCAAATAAATGCTGCGCATCACAAGTTCAGGCCGAGCGAGACATTCCCATTGCTCGCCCCAACACTTGCATTTGGGGAGATGCCGCCGGCACCAATGCTAAGCCCGACATTCGCATTTGGTTGCAGCGGGTCACCGTCAGCGCCGCAAGCCGCTAACGCGCCCAAAGCAATGATCAAAAAGAACTTTTTCATATTCACACCTCACAAGTCTAATAGCTTGGCCCAATGCGCAATCTGTGCACGGACCTGATCGGGTGCCGTACCCCCAAAGCTGGTGCGGGAGGCCACCGAGTTATCGACGCCGAGCACATCAAAAACATCCGCCCGAATGCCTGCATGTTCGGCCTGCATGTCCTCAAGCGTCAAGTCGGGCAAATCGCACCCTTTGTCTTCGGCCAGGGCCACAAGGGCGCCGGTTACATGATGCGCCTCGCGAAAGGGTAGCCCAAGTTCACGCACCAGCCAATCGGCAAGATCGGTCGCTGTCGAAAATCCGCTTGCGGCGGCGGTCTTTAGGTTGTCTTTGTTGGCAGTCATATCTGCGACCATGCCCGACATAGCGGCCACGGCCAGCATCAGGTTGTCGGCCGCATCAAAGGTTTGCTCTTTGTCTTCTTGCATATCCTTGGAATAGGTCAGTGGCAGACCTTTCATAACTGTCATCAACGCGACATTGGCCCCAAAAATGCGACCGATCTTGGCGCGGATCAGCTCGGCTGCGTCCGGATTGCGTTTTTGGGGCATGATGGACGAGCCTGTCGACCATTTGTCGGACATTTTGACAAAGCGGAACTGGGCCGAGGACCAGATGACCAGCTCTTCGGCGAGCC
This sequence comes from Yoonia sp. BS5-3, assembly GCF_038069655.2. Taxonomy (NCBI): domain Bacteria; kingdom Pseudomonadati; phylum Pseudomonadota; class Alphaproteobacteria; order Rhodobacterales; family Paracoccaceae; genus Yoonia; species Yoonia phaeophyticola. Next base: position 792,816 of record NZ_CP150951.2, on the reverse strand, counting down.
GCGACAGGTGCATGGCGCAAATGCTGGCGCTGGCCAGGAATTCGAGCGCGAAATCGCGGTCAGCTACAGCATCCAAAGAATTGGCCATGGGACGGTCAAACCCCAGCGCTTCGGCGGTCATGGCGCGGTCAATTGGAAAAGTCGTCCCGGCAAGAGCTGCCGCCCCAAGGGGCGACGTGTTCATTCGCGCGCGCGCATCGGCAAAACGCGAACGGTCCCGGGCAAACATTTCCACATAGGCCATCATGTGATGGCCCCAGGTGACGGGTTGCGCTGTTTGCAGATGGGTAAATCCGGGCATAACCCAATCGGCCCCGGCTTCCGCCTGACCCAACAAGGCCTTTTGCAGGGCAGCGAGCGCTTCATCGGCCTGATCACATTGATCGCGCACCCAAAGGCGAAAATCGACCGCAACCTGATCATTGCGCGACCGGGCCGTATGCAGACGGCCCGCAGGTTCACCGATCAGTTCTTTCAGCCGGGCCTCCACATTCATGTGGATATCTTCCAGCGCGGTCGAAAACGGGAAACTTCCGGTTTCAATCTCTGACAAAACGGTGAGCAGGCCTTCCCGGATCGCGTCAGCATCGTTATCCGTAATAATGCCTGTGGCAGCCAGCATGGCGGCATGGGCGCGCGAACCTGCGATGTCTTGTGGTGCAAGACGCTGGTCATACCCGATCGAGGCGTTGATTGCCTCCATGATCGCGTCTGGGCCGGCGGCAAAGCGGCCGCCCCACATCGAGTTTGCAGATTGTGTCATGAAGGAAAACGCCTATGCGGAAGTTACGATTAGCCTTGCTTTATACGGCCCTCGCAGCTGTTGCAAATCTCGCTGTTGCCGATAACAACGCCGCTGAGGCGCTGCGTGAAGGGGACATGCGCAAATTGATCTTTCACAGCGCGCCTATGGCCAGCTCGGACGTGGCGTTTCTGGGTGAAGATGGCGCAGAGATGACCCTGGCGGATTATCAAGGCAAATACATCGTTTTGAATTTCTGGGCGACGTGGTGTGCGCCCTGTCGCCACGAAATGCCGCAATTGTCGCAATTGCAGACGATGCTGGGCGGTGACGATCTTGAGGTGGTTACGATAGCCACTGGGCGTAACCCTCGGCCCGGGATGGAACGCTTTTTCAATGAGATTGGCGTCGATAACCTGCCGCTGCACACGGATGCGCGGCAGTCACTGGCGCGCAGCCTTGGCGTGCTCGGGTTGCCTGTCACGATTATTCTAGATCCTGCTGGGAATGAAGTGGCCCGGATGCAAGGAGACGCTGATTGGTCGAGTGAGAACGCAGTCGCGATTTTGCAGACATTGACCGGCACACCGTCGTGACAGATTTTAGCTAAAATCTGTCGCCGCAACCGCGTATATTTGGCCTTTAAGCCCGCCCTGCCGTCTCAGAAAGAAGCAACGGGTCAATCCCCATCATTTTTAGCGCGCCAGTCCATTTCTGATCATTGGCGCTGCCGAAAATGATGTCTGTACTGGCCTCGCAGGTCAGCCATCCATTGCGGCCAATCTCACGCTCGAGTTGACCGGGTCCCCAGCCCGCGTAGCCTAGTGCCAGCATCGAGCTGTTGGGTCCGCGCCCTTGCGCCATATCCTCAAGCACATCCAAGGTTGCTGTCATGCCGATACTGTCATCGACCTGCAATGTGCCCGCCTGCGATACGTAATCGCGCGAATGCAGAACAAAGCCGCGCCCCAGATCGACAGGCCCGCCATAATGGACACGGATATCACGGGTATGCGGGGCGCGAGGGATATCAAGCTGATCAAGAAGCTGCGCAAACTTGACGTCTTGCTGGGGCTTATTGACAATCAGGCCCATGCCCCCGCCTTCATCATGCGCGCACATGTAGATGACGCTATGCGCAAACGGGGTGTCCCCCAGTCCCGGCATTGCGATCAGCAGTTTTCCTGTTAGCTGCAAGCTTTCGTCGCTCATAGCGCGCATAATGTGACTGGGGCTTTGCCGAAGCAAGAGCCAAGATTGCAATGGTTGGCGGAATCGTGACTTCCCATTGAACAGAGAATGAACCAGTAAGACTGCATGTATAAACCTGTGATCATGTCTGCCCTTTTGATGGCGTTCCCCGCTTTTGTGTCGGCCCAACCGCTTGATGAATTGGCCCGCGTCGAAGTCGTGCCCGGATGGCGCACGGGCGAGGGTCAGCATATGGCGGGGTTACGCGTGACACTGGAACCAGGATGGAAGACATATTGGCGTGCTCCGGGTGATGGCGGTATACCGCCGCAGTTTTCGTTTCAAGGCTCTGACAACATCGCCGCAGTGGCACCGCATTGGCCTGTGCCACAGGTTTTTCGGCAAAATGGCCTTAGTTCGATTGGCTACCATGACAGTGTTGTTTTTCCGTTGACCGTTTACGGGGAAGATCCGGATGCGCAGATGCGGATCGCTGGTTCGCTCTTCATCGGGGTGTGCGAGGAAATCTGCATTCCGGTCAATTTGTCCTTTGATGCGCTGCTTCCAATAGAGGGCGAGCGTGACCCGGCAATAACAGCGGCACTGGTTAACCGCCCTCTGACCGCTGAAGAGGCGAATGTCGGCAGCGTGACCTGTGCGGTCGAGCCGATTAGCGACGGGTTGTCCGTAACGGCGACCATCGATGCGCCACAGATTGATGCTCAGGAATTTGTGGTGGTCGAAGCAGGCGATGCCAATGTCTGGGTGTCTGAGGCTGACACATCTCGCGATGGTAATATGCTTAGCGCAACCGTGGATATGGTACATGACAGTGGGACAGCTTTCGCGCTTGATAGGTCCCAGCTGCGGATCACTGTTTTGGGCGGCAATCAAGCCATCGACATCCAAGGTTGTAGCGCCGGCTAGGGTGAGAGCCCTAAGTCCGCAAGCGATGCATCATCTGCCCCAGCATGGCGAGGATATAGATGACCAGCAGCAAAGCCATGAGGCCCAAGGTGAATACAATCATTGCCGGGCCAAAGCCGGATTGAAGGAACGGCAGATAGCCGGCCATTGCAGGCCATGGACCGCCATTTATGATCAACGGGGCGACCGTGGCGCCAAACAGGGCAAGCGCCCCTGCAAAGCCCAGACCTGCGGGGATGAACATCGCAGCCTTGCGTCCGCGCAGCGCCCGTTTAGCGGCTTGTATCTGGCGGCCCACGTCGGCTTGCATAGCCATCACTGATGGGACAATCAGCAAAACCAGGAACATCCCAAAACCAAGACCAAAGACCAATGTGACGACGGTTGGCTTAAGGAATTCCGCTTGATTAGACCCTTCATAAAGCAGCGGTGTAAGGCCCAATACAGTCGTCAGCGTCGTCAGCATAACTGGGCGTAGACGGTCCACGGTGCCGTCGATAATCGCGGGGATGAGCCCGCGTTCTTCGGCATATTCATCCACCGTTGTAACCAGCACGATACTGTCATTGATGATGATGCCCACCATCCCAATCAGACCGACGACGGTAAACATGCTCAGGGGAATAGCCCAGGCGTTATGACCGTAGATAGTTCCGATCAGGGCAAAGGGAATAATCGACATAACAACAACCGGGCGGGTCCAGCTGCTGAAAATCCATGACAAGGTCAGGTAAATTCCCAGCAGGACCAAGATCAATCCAGTGCGTGCATCGCTTAGGAACTGCCGTTCCTGTTCGCTTTGCCCGGACAGTTGTGATTCGACAGCAAAGTTGCTTTCGATCCGGGGCAGAATATCGTCATTGATCAATTGCTCTACTTCGGTGGCGCGGGCGGCATCGTCACTGTCCAGATCACCTGTGACAGAGATCAACTGAATGCCGTTTTCGCGGCGTACAGTCGAAAACCCGGTTCGGTTCTGCACGGTGACAACATCAGCCAGTGGAACATAGACACCCTCGGCGGTGCGTATCTGCGTGCGATCCAGGAAATCGGCTGATAACTCATCCTCGGGCAGTTCCACGCGGATCGTGGCCGAGCGGGTGCCATCGGGATAGCTGGCAGCCTCGATCCCGCCAAGCCGGTCACGCAGAACGCTGCCCAGACCATCTATGCTGAGACCAAGTGCCTGACCCTGCGGGGTCAGCTCAAGGATCAGTTCTTCTTTGTCATAAGCGAGCGTATCTTCTAAAGCCGATACTTCGGGAAACTGCGCCAGTTCTGTCTTAAGCGCCTCTGCGGCGGCCTTAAGTGTATCGCTATCCGCGCCATACATTTGGATATCTAGACTGTCGCCACCGGGGCCAGAGCGGCCACCACGGAAGGTCACAGTTTCGGCCATTGGGTGCTGGCGAATATTGTCTTGCAGCGCCCCCACAAAAGCAAAACTGCTATAGGGGCGGCTGTCAGCATCAATCAATTCGATGGTAATCGCACCAAGTTGATCGGCGTCTTTGGTATCTGCACCGGCGATACCACGGCCTGCATTTCCGCCGATTTCTGCGGCGACAAATTTCAGTGGGTTCACCCCATACTCAGCCTCGTATTCCGCACCCAAGGCCTCAGTCGCGCGTTGCATTTCGCGCATCATGGCCAGCGAATCCTCGCGTGTGGCGCCGGGCAACATCGCGAAATTGCCGGTGACCTGCGACTGTTCAGGTGCGTTAAAAAAGCGCCAGGTCACATCGCCTTTGATAAACAACGAAACTTGCGAAGCGAGCGCCACAATTGCCAGTGCAAAGACCGGATACCGGGCTTTGACAACAAGCGTCATAAAAGGACGGAACAGCGTTTCCCGGAACCAGTCAAAGCCACGATTTACCACGCGCGAGGGCAGATCATACCAATGATCCTTGCTGGAATGCGCTATCGCGTGAGACAGGTGGTTGGGCAGGATCAGGAAGCATTCGATCAGGCTGGCGATCAAGACAACGATCACGGTGAAGGGAATATCACCGATCAAGCTGCCAAAGCGGCCGCCAATCGCCATCAGGCCAAAGAATGCGATCACTGTCGTGATGGTTGCAGAAAACACCGGGCTGAACATGCGGCGGGCTGCGTTTTCCGAAGCGACGGTCGGATGTTCGCCCAAAGCTCGGACGCGGAAATCCGCGTGTTCACCGACAACAATGGCATCATCGACAACGATCCCCAAGGTGATGATCAGCGCGAAAAGCGAAATCATGTTGATCGTAATGCCAACAGCATACATCAGAGCGATTGCGGCCAGCATCGCGACGGGAATGCCAAATGCGACCCAGAATGCGGTGCGCACATTCAAGAACAAGAACAACAGGACGACGACCAGCGCCAAACCGCTCAAGCCATTTTCGAGTAGAATATCCAAACGGGCTGAAATGGCCTCGGCCCGGCCATTGGTTAGGTTAACGGTTACGCCTGTTGGCAGCTCGGCCGTCAGTTCGTCTGCGACCTCGCCGACGGTTGCTTGCATCCCGATGGCATCGCCCGTTGCGGAGCGCAGAACGCGGATCTTAATGGCCGGGTCATCCCCGACGAAATAGGCGCGCGCGCGATCGGCACCTTCCACACGCACGGTTGCAACATCCGCGATAGTCAGGTTTGAACCATCGGGGTTCGACCGTAGCACAATCGCGCCAATATCTTGCGCGCTGCGCTTGGCAACACCGGTGCGCACACGGGCATTGCCAGATACATCACCCGCCGGATCGGCCTCGGCCTCTTCAGCGATCCGGGCAGAGATATCGGCTAGCCCGATGCCATGTTCAACTAATGAAAGGGAAGGGACCTCAACAATTGTCGAAGGAGCAGCGACGCCTTGCACAAAGACTTGGGTGACGCCTTCTGCAAATAGCCGGGCGGCCATTTCGTCGGCAAAGCGGCCCAGTTGATCAACGCCAACAGGACCGGTGATCACCACATCAGTGACGCGGTCAGACCAACCGCCGCGGCGGACAGATGGGTCTTCGGCATCTTCGGGCAGGTTCGAGGCGCCATCGACGGCCAGCTGCACATCTTCGGCGGCGCGGTCGATATCATAGCCGGGTTCAAACTCTAGCTGGATAGAGGCACGGCCCTCGCTGGATGTCGCAGATGATGCGGTGACACCTTCAACCCCCAGCAAGACAGGTTCCAACACTTGTACAATGGCGGCATCGACATCCTCTGCGCCCGCGCCTGACCATGTCACGGTGACGTCGATATCATCGACGACGACATCGGGGAAAAACTGGGCGCGCATATTGGGGAAGGACAACAGACCTGCCGTCAGCATCAAAACCAGTAGCAAATTCGCGGCTGTCCGGTGCCGGGTAAAATAGGACAGGATGCCGCCGGCACCCGCCGTGAGTTTTTCGCCGCCAGTGACCATTAGCTGCCCATCCTGCTTTCAAGCCGGGCCACCGTTTCCGATGACACTTCTTCTTGCTCCAGTTGCCCGATGATACGCGCTTTGACCTCATCGGGCATACGGCCTTCATTCACAAAGGCGATCAACTTTGCGCGACGGTCCGCATCAAGGGCAATCATTTCAGGCTCGGCGGGCTCTGTTTCGCTGCCGCCTGGCCGGATCGGGTTCACTTTGATGCCGTCACCAAGCAAAGGCGAGCGTTCGGCAACAATGGTTTGTCCGGCCAATCCGCGCACAGTGATAATCACATCATCGCCCTGACGTCGCAGCAGATCAACCGCAACGCTTTGCAAACGATCCTCGTCACCGACAACCAACACGGTGCCATCCGCAGAAACTGCGGTGGCCGATACAAGGGCGACGCGGTCCAGCTGGGGTTCGTCAATGCTGACAGTTACAAAGTCGCCTGGACGAAAGCCGGGTGAGCTATCAAGACGGGCAAAGAGTAACCGACCCGTCTGTCCTGTCCCGACCGAGGCACCTTCGCGTGTGATCTGCCCTTCAGCGACAAGGTTGACGCCTGAAACATCCAAAGCCACGCGAACCGGAGCGGTAATCAAGGTGCCATCCCCATCCAAAAGCCTGGCATATTGCGAGGTTGAAACCCGAAACGCGACTTCAAGCCGGGTTGGATCAACGAGCTGGGCGATAAGTTCATTGGCGGTCACGCGTCCGCCGGGACTGATCGATACATCGGCCAGAACGCCGTCGAACGCGGCAAAAACCTCGGTGTCGGACAGATCACGCTCAGCCTCTGAGACACTGATTTCGGCACGCGCCAAGCGGGTTGTGGCCTGGTCAATCCGTGCCTGTGCTGATGCCAATGCCTGCCTGCGCGTTAACACAGCGGCCTGCGCCGACGATGCGGCCAATTCGGCGGTTTCAACGGTGGCGGCCGTGCCAACGCCGCGCTCTTGCAGATCACGGGCCCGGGTGACGGCCTGAGCGCGCAAATTAGCCTGTTCCTGCGCCGCAGAGAGTTCATCTTGTTCCAAAAGCAATGACCGTTCAGCGTCGCGCAATTCAGCTTGAGCATCTTGCAGGTCGGCGCGGACACGGTCCAATGCGGCTTGGGCTTCGACCGGATCGATGGTCAGCAGCAGCTGGCCTTGTGTGACAGCGCCACCCTCAACCAACGCGTCACTGGCCTCTAGAACGGTGCCGCTTGTGGCGCTACGCAAATCCAAAGTCCGTTGGCTGCGCAATTCACCAAAAACCGTCAGAACCGGGGTTATTGTCTGCGGTTCAAGCGTAATGACATTCACAGCCAAAACACGTTCGCGCTGAGGAAAGTTGCGTGGTTCTTCATTGAGGCGGGCGGTCACAGCCTCGCGGACCATATTGCCAGCCCAGGCCAGCAGCACCAGTGTAACACTTAGTAGAAAGACGCCCATCAGGCTACGGCGAAGAAAACGCATCAGAATATCCCTTGGTCCACGCCGATGATTTAGCAGTCGACTTGGTTATTTCTAGTTAAACGCGTGAACTTGTTACTTCCGTCGCAAATGCTCGTCCAAACGGGGCATTATTTCGACAAAATTGCAGGGTCTGTGCCGAAAATCGAGCTGTTTGCACAAAATTTCGTCCCATGCGTCCTTGCAAGCACCCGGGCTGCCGGGCAGGGCGAACAAGTAAGTGCCTTGGGCAACGCCAGCTGTTGCGCGACTTTGGACCGCCGATGTACCGATCTTTTGCATGCTCACAATCGTAAAAACTGTGCCAAAAGCATCGATTTCCTTTTCATATACATCACGATGGGCCTCTACCGTGACATCGCGCCCTGTCAGCCCCGTCCCACCGGTTGAGATCACAACATCAACCGAAGAGTCCGCGCACCATCTTTGCAAGCATTCCACAATCTTTGCCCGGTCGTCGGTCACAATCTGGCGATCCGCGATGTGGTGGCCAGCCGCTGCAATCCGTCCGACCAGTGTTTGACCGGATTTGTCATCTACCAGTTGGCGGGTATCGCTGACGGTCAGGATGGCGACCCGCACGGGAACAAAATCCAAGGTCTCATCAATGCGGCTCATCTTTTAGGCCTCTTTCTGGCGCAAACGGGCGTTCAACGCCAGAAGGTCGGCCCAAGTCTCGCGCTTGGCGAGGGTGTTACGTAGCAGATAGGCCGGGTGGACCATGGGCATGCAGGGTTTGCCCAAAACGTCGGTCCATTGTCCGCGCATGCGGGTAATGCCGGTGCGACCAAGCAGGGCCTGGCATGGGGTATTACCCATTAAAACAATGATTTCGGGATCGATCAGGGTGATGTGCCGTTCAAGAAATGGCAGCATCATCGCGATCTCGGCCTGTTCAGGGGTCCGGTTTGATGGCGGACGCCAGGGCATCACATTAGTGATATAGGTGGCGCGGGCGACATCCGTATGCGCGCGGCTAAGATCGATCGCGTCAAACATGCGGTCCAGCAGCTGTCCGGCACGGCCGACAAAGGGGCGGCCTGCACGATCCTCTTCGCGGCCGGGGGCCTCGCCGATGATCATCACGCGGGCCTGGGGCTGCCCATCGCTGAAAACACAATTGCGCGCACCGCGCTTTAGATCGCAATATTCAAAGGCCTGAATAGCGGTGGCGAGGCTGTCCAGATCAGGGGCAGATGCCGCAGCGGTGCGGGCAATCGCGACGGCATCAACGGCTTGGGGTTCCGGGCGCGGAGGTGGTGCGGTAGGCGCCGTCTGCGCGGGCGCCGCTGGCTGAGGCTTGGATTTTGGCGCAGCCGGCGCAAGCGCATAGCGGTCAACCGGTTCATCTAGAATGGCATCGGTCACACCCAGTTCGACCTGCCATTCCAGCAGTGCACGATCATTCCAATACTCGGCCACAGAATCCATAAAGCGAACTTAGGCGCAGGAGGCGGCAAGGTAAACGATCCTCAGCCGTTATCGACGCTTTGCACCCATTGAAGCAGCTTGGGACGCTGCTATAACACCCGCCAGCAAATATGCAGGAGCCCGCATGACCTTTCGCCAAAACCACCTTTTGGGCATCGAGCCGCTCCACCCGACTGAAATTACCACACTTCTGGATCTGGCTGACAGTTATGCCGATCATAATCGGCGGGGGATCACGCACCGGGACGTGCTGGCGGGCATGACGCAGATCAACATGTTCTTCGAAAACTCGACACGGACCCAATCCAGTTTTGAGCTGGCGGGGAAGAGGCTTGGCGCGGATGTGATGAATATGGGGATGCAGGCCAGCTCGATCAAAAAGGGCGAGACGCTGATTGATACGGCGTTGACGCTGAATGCAATGCGTCCCGATTTGCTGGTCGTGCGGCATCCGCATTCGGGCGCAGTGGATTTGCTGGCGCAAAAGGTCAATTGCGCGGTTTTGAACGCAGGCGATGGCAAGCACGAACATCCGACACAGGCGCTGCTTGATGCGCTGACGATCCGTCGGTCCAAGGGGCGATTGCACCGGCTGTCCATCGCGATTTGCGGGGATATCGCCCATAGCCGGGTGGCCCGCTCCAACATCATGTTGCTGGGCAAGATGGAAAACCGGATTCGGCTGATTGCGCCGCCTACATTGATGCCCAAAGGGATCGATGAATTCGGGGTCGAAATGTTCGAAGACATGAATGAGGGCCTTAAAGACGTCGATGTGGTGATGATGCTGCGCCTTCAAAAAGAACGGATGGATGGCGGGTTTATCCCCTCTGAGCGCGAGTACTTTCACCGCTATGGGTTGGATGCCGATAAGCTGCGCCATGCGAAACCCGATGCGATTGTGATGCATCCTGGCCCGATGAACCGCGGGGTTGAGATTGACGGCAATATTGCCGATGACATCAACCGTTCTGTTATTCAGGAACAGGTTGAAATGGGCGTCGCCGTGCGTATGGCAGCAATGGATTTGCTGGCGGTCAATCTGCGCAAGAAACGCGGGCAAGAGGCGATCATGGCATGACCATACCGGTGATCTTATCATGACGATTAGTATTCCCGCCAATGATCACGGGCAGCTACGCGTTTTTGCAACGGATGATCCGCTGCCTGCGGCCGCGCTGAACAAAACGTCTGAAGGTCTGATGACGCTTTTTGGAGCAGCGCTTGATCCAACTTATGTGGATGTGGTGCGGATTGCAGATTTGGCGGATATGACGCTAAGCGCTTATATCGCCGAAGGCTATGATATGACGGCCGATTTGGCCGATCAGGCGGCGCTTGATCGGTTGACGGGCACAGCGATCCTTGTGCTGTCGCGGGCAACAGGCGGAGAGGCCGCCACATTGCAGTTGGCCAGCGGTCTCAACCATGTGACAACCTACAGCCCGGACGTGAAACTGAGCCCGCCTGCCGCTTTGCCTGATGCTTCAGCCAAAGGCACGCTGGATCAACCGCCACAGCGGAGCAAGAAATCCGACGCGCGAGTGGGCGGGATGATCGCGATGTATGCGCTGATCGGCATGTTCGCGCTGGTCGGGTTGATGATCTGGGTGGGCGGATAATGGGCCGATATTCTTGCACAACGATCTTGCGGAAAACGGTACTGAACGGCACCCTTGAACTGATGCGCAGCATCCAGAAAGAGCAACCATGACATTCACATTCTTTGCAAATGCACGGCTAATTGATCCTGTGGCGCTGACCGACAGCGCCGGGGCATTGCTGGTAAAAGACGGTGAAATTGTCGCTGTTGGGGACGATATCACGGCACCCCAGGGGGCTGAGATCATTGATTGCGCGGGGCAATGTCTTGCGCCCGGGATTATCGATGTCGGGGTGAAGGTCAGCGAACCGGGTGAGCGGCACAAGGAATCCTTTCGCTCTGCCGGACAGGCCGCTGCCGCTGGGGGCGTGACGACCATCGTCACAAGGCCCGATACTGCGCCAGCGATTGACACGCCCGAGACGTTGGAATTTGTCGAACGGCGCGCCCAAGAGGATGCGCCGGTGCATGTGTTGCCCATGGCTGCGCTGACCAAGGGGCGGGACGGCAAGGAAATGACGGAAATCGGTTTCTTGCAAGATGCCGGGGCGGTGGCCTTCACAGATTGCGACCGTGTCGTCGCTAATACCAAAGTTTTTAGCCGGGCACTGACATATGCAAGATCACTGGATGCGCTGGTAATTGGGCATATTCAGGAACCGATCCTCTCGGAAGGGGCGGCAGTGACATCGGGTAAATTCGCTTCATTGCGCGGGCTGCCAGGGGTTTCGGCAATGGCCGAGCGGATGGGTTTGGATCGGGATATCAGCCTGCTTGAGATGACAGGCGCGCGGTATCATGTCGATCAGGTCACAACGGCAAGGGCCTTACCGGCGCTTGAGCGGGCCAAACGGAACGGGCTGCAGATCACTGCAGGGGTGGGTGTTCATCATCTGACGCTGAATGAATTCGATGTGGCGGATTATCGGACCTTCTTTAAGCTTAAGCCGCCCCTGCGCAGCGAGGCCGACAGGATCGCCGTAGTGCAGGCTGTGGCCGATGGGCTGATTGATATCATCTGTTCGATGCACACTCCGCAGGATGAGGAAAGCAAACGCTTGCCCTATGAAGAGGCGGCCAGCGGGGCTGTGGGGCTTGAAACGTTGCTGTCAGCGGCATTGCGGCTTTATCACGCCGAGATGATCAGCCTGCCGCAGCTGTTCCGGGCCTTGTCGCGCAACCCCGCGCGGCTGCTAGGACTGACAGCAGGGCGATTGCGCGAAGGAACGCCTGCTGATTTGATCCTTTTTGACCCGGATGCGCCGTTCCAGCTGGATCGGTTCACATTACTGTCGAAATCGAAAAATACGCCCTTTGATGGGGCAAGAATGCAAGGCAAAGTGCTAGGGACCTGGGTTGACGGAACCCGGGTCTGGGAGGGCTGAGAATGACAATTTTTGGGTTTGGACTTGATATCATCGCGATCTGGGGGGCGATCGGATATCTGCTCGGATCGATCCCAAGCGGGGTCATTCTGGCGCGCTTGATGAACCTTGGGGATCTACGGCAGATCGGGTCTGGCAATATCGGGGCGACCAATGTGTTGCGGACGGGCAATAAGACAGCTGCTGCGCTAACGCTGATTGCGGATGCAGCCAAAGGTGCCGCAGCGGTTTTGCTGGCACGGCATTTTTCTGGGGAAAGTGCCCTGCAAATCGCGGGGATCGCGGTGCTGTTAGGGCATTGCTATCCGGTCTGGCTGCGGTTCAAAGGGGGCAAAGGGGTGGCCACCTATTTTGGGGTTTTCTTTGGGTTTGCCTGGCCGTTGGGGATCGTCGCCAGCGTGATCTGGCTGACGACGGCTGCGATCAGCCGGTATTCCTCGGCTGCGGCGTTGATCACGGCAGGCTGGTTGCCGGTGGTCATGTTCTTCTTAGGGTTCCGTGGGTATTTCTTCCTGGCGGTCGTTCTTGGGGTGCTGATCTATGTCAGACATCTTGGGAATATTGAGCGGTTGAAGGCAGGAACCGAAACCAAAATCGGGGAAAAGGTCAGCTCCTGACGGCGGGATCCGCGCGGGACTTGATCGGTTGACAATCACGTTTTGTCTGATATTTCTGAATTTACAGAAATAAAGGAAATGCGATGAAGCTGACACCGGCGATGCAGGACTTTATCCTCCATTGGGGGGAAATGGGGTCGAAATGGGGTGTGAACCGGTCGGTTGCACAGATCCACGCGCTTTTGCATCTGGCCCCCGAACCGATGGCAGCGGACGAAATCTGCGCGGCGCTGAATTTGGCGCGATCAAATGTTTCAACCGGTTTGAAAGAGCTTCAAGGATGGAAACTGGTTAGCACCAGCCGGGACCTGGGCGACCGACGGGACAAATTCCATTCCATCCGGGACATGTTTGACCTCGCGCAGGTAGTTATTGAAGAGCGGCGCAACCGCGAATTCGCGCCAACGATTGCGGCCCTCGAAAAGGTCGCAGAAGAGGCAAAGACAGATCAGACACCGCCGCATATCAAGACGCGCATGGCCGAGACGCTACAGACCATGCAGATGTTCGACAAATGGTACACGGATGTGGCGCGATTGCCGCGCGGCGTTCAAATGGCCGCATTAAAGCTGGGGGGGCAGATCGTGCGCTTCTTGCCAAAATCAGGCTAAATTTTTTACCTTGGAGTTTCTGAAATGACAGAAATATCAAAAAGTATCGAAAAAACCCGCTACTCGGTCAATCCTACAGCTTTCGTGCTCGCGTTGGTTTGCGCACCATTGTTTATCACTCTGATGAGTTTCTGGACGGTCATCGGGCTGTTTGCGCTGCCATTTGGCGTCCTGCCCTATCTGATTATCGGAACGCCAATTCTGCTCTGGGCGGTCGGGCGCATAAAGCCGCGCTTTGGCGCTTATGCCCTGTTGGGCTTTGCGGGTAATCTGATCTTGGGTGTTTTCATGCTGATAAGCGCGACAGATTTTGAAGTCATCCGTCTGTTTTTCCTCTTTGGCGCGGTCTTTGCACCGCTTTATGCCGGGGCGTTTGGACATCTTTATGCCGGCTTCCATCCCAATATCCGTATTCTCAGAACCTAAGAAAGGACGACACATGCTATATATATTTGCGGTTTATTTTGCCCTTGCGGCCTGCGCGCTCGCATCTTTGTCGGCAATGATCTTCAAAATCGGCGAAGCGCTTGCCGGATGCCCGTCAACCGGACGGGCGGCCAAAGCAGGCTCACTGACCATCGTGACGGGTTTTGTGGCCATCGGTGGCGGGGCAATCCTGATTATCGCAGCCGGTGTTTTCATGACGTTGAATGAAATCGCTGTCGAAGGAGCGATGGCCGCCCTGGGGTTGTCGATCCTCTGTCTTGGCTTGGGTTTTACACATGCCATTGCAACCCTGCGCGATGTGGTGGCCCAGGCGGCACAACGGGCTGCCGAACAGTGATCACCCAATCGATGTCTAGGCCAGTGCAATCTGACTAAATTTACCAAAACGCGACGGACAAAAGCATCCGCCGCGTTTTACGTGCACTGTTCCAAATCATGCAAAGGATCGAACATGCTACGGAAACCACTCACAACACTGCTCACCATTACTATGCTCGCAGCTCCTGTGGCCGTACAGGCGCAACCTGCGCCGGCACCAGCGCCCAGAGCAACTGCGGCGGCTCAAGGCCCCAGCGCTGGAACGCTGCTTGCGATTGCTGCTGCGGTTGTGATCGTCGGTGCGTTGGCGCATCGCAGATAAAAAACAAAGGGTGGGGGCTTCAGTAGCTATATTCGGCGTATATTCGGCTCAGGTCCCCGTCCCAATCGCTTTGATAGAGAGCCAATAACTCATCGGCAGGGGTCTGGCCTGTTTCGATCGTTTCTTTGAGGGCGTTTAGGAAATGGGTCTCATCAGGGACAAGCCCGCCTGCGCCCGGCATCGCCCGCGCCTTGAGTCCGGCTTCGGAGATGGTGACAACCTCGCGGGCTAGGTCATGCATATTGATCCCGTCAACCTTGGCCTGCAGCCCATCAACAGATGCGGCAACACGCAAAGCATCGCGCTGCTCGGCGGTCCAACCTTTGCACAGATCCCAAGCGGCATCGAGGGCGGTCTGATCGTACATCAGCCCTACCCAAAATGCAGGCAATGCGCACAAGCGGCGCCAGGGTCCCCCATCTGCGCCGCGCATTTCTATGAACTGCTTCACGCGGGCTTCAGGGAATACGGTGGTCAGATGGTCGGCCCAATCGGACAGAAGCGGCTTTTCACCGGGCAATGCGGGCAATTCACCCTTCAGGAAATCCCGAAACGACATGCCCAGCGCGTCGATATATTTGCCATCGCGATAGACAAAATACATAGGCACATCCAGCACCCATTCGACCCAGGCGTCAAAACCAAAACCTTCATCAAAAACAAAGGGCAGCATGCCTGTGCGGGCATCGTCCAGGCTGCGCCAGATGCGCGAACGCCAAGACTTATGGCCGTTTGGTTGCCCCTCAAAAAACGGGGAATTAGCAAAAAGGGCGACGGCGACTGGCTGAAGGGCCAGCGCCACGCGCATCTTTTGAACCATGTCCGCCTCGGAGCCGAAATCAAGGTTCACCTGAACAGTGCAGGTGCGGCGCATCATGGCGGTGCCCATGGTGCCGACCTTTTCCATGTAATCATTCATCAACTTATAGCGGCCCTTGGGCATCAGGGGCATTTGATCATGAGTCCAGATCGGGGCCGCGCCTAAGCCGATGAATTTGACACCAATTTCGTCCGAAACGGCCTTAACCTCGGCCAGGTGCACATTCACCTCGTCGCAAGTCTGATGGATGTTCTCTAAAGGGGCACCCGACAGCTCAAGTGCGCCGCCAGGTTCCAGACTGACATTGGCACCGTCTTTGGTCAGGCCGATGATCTTGCCGTCCTCTTCGACGCGTGCCCAGCCAAAACGGGCTTCAAGGCCTTCCAGCACAGCCTTGATTGAACGAGCGCCATCGTAGGGCAATGGTTGCAGGGTATCCTGACAAAAGCCGAATTTTTCATGCTCGGTGCCGATGCGCCAATCTGCTTTGGGCTTGCAACCTTTGGCCAGGACGTCGGCCAATTGGTGGTAATGCTCGATGGGGCCACCGCCGGATTGAGGGATAGACATTGCGCGTGGCTCCGTAGCTGCATTCAGTCAGAGTTTTGACCTGCCCCAAGGAGCCGGTCAATGCAAGAGAGGCTTGCTGCGCGACCAAAGGGTGACACGCGCATTCGGTGTGCGCGAAAGCACATCCAACACAGTGTCGGTTTTGATACCAGGCAGGGCAGCAAAGACATCAAATAGACCGTCAGACCCCTTTGCATTAATAGGAATCGCGATCAACTGGCCACCTACACCGGTTAAGATCCAGCTCGGTTCGGGGTAGCTGGCGGGATCCAGTTCCAACTTGGTCAAATCTTCGACATCGATCACGCCGCCATCCAATGGGCCGAAATAGGCAAGGCGTCGTTCGCGAATCTGCACAACGCCGGGACCATCGCCATTTTGGGCAAAGCGGACGCGCTGAAACCCGGCGACGGCCCAGCCGACACCGATCAGAACAATGATGTAGCCCAGCCAAACAGTGATCCCGACGCCGCCCAGCGCCCACCATAAGCCCAGCGTGGTGACAATAGCTGCCAGAAGTACTTCGCGCCAGCGCCATAGCTGGGCGCGGACTTCGGGGCGCAAAAAGTCAGACATGGATTACCTGCGGATTTTCATACATCGCAATGGTAAAATCACCGATGCGGGAAAACCCAATTGCTTCATATGCACGGGCAGCAGCGGTCGAGGCCGCGAATAAGATTGCCTGGGCAACGCCGCTTTCGCGGGCTTGCAGTAAATGCATCGCAACCGCACGGCGTGCCAGGCCACAGCCGCGTAGATCAGGGGGTGTATAGACGCCGCCAATTTGCACGGCCTCAGGCAACACGGCGTTAAAGCCTGTCATGGCAACAGGATCATCGCCGCGGAAGAGCATCCGGTGGCTGTCGGCTTTGATGTAACTGGCAATATCGTTGGTCGCGGTCATCCGGGTATCCTCACCAGGCATGGGCAGTACCTCTTCCAGATAGGCACAGCGCCATGCAACTGCCAGACCTTCTGGGGCGGCGGCTAAGGGACGCAAAGAAAAACTGTCCAAGTCGGGATGTTGCAAATCGGCAAGGGGCAAGCGGTAAAGCGGCTCAACGGTGTCAAGCCCAGCCGGGCTTGTCAGAGACAAGGTTTGCCGCAAGGCGGCGACCTGCGCACCATCGCCAAGCAGGCCTTTGACAGATGTCCCAGCCAGTATGACACGGGCTTCGGCCCACGGGGCGGTTGGACAGTTTGGGAAAAGCACACCCTCTTCGGAAATGGTCAGCACATCACTGATAGCGCCCGCCTGCCATTTGAGCCAAAAATTGAGCGCACGGGGATGCCCGCCAGCCATGCCATGACGGCGCAGGTTCGACAGTGGGAACATCGCTGTTGCGATATGGGCGGTCAAAAATGCCTCAATTGCGGGGCGGTCGGCTTCTGTGGCAAGGATCATCTAGCACCTGCTTCGTCCGCGGGATGCCAGCCGGTCTTCATTGGATCTTTTGGGGGTTGGCCATAGGGCGCAGGCTCAAAACGCGGCTCCATTTCGGTGAAGTCGTGGATCAGAACGCGTTTCGGACCATCAGTCCGATACAGGCAGCCTGCCTGCGTTTCGTAACGATCCAGCGAGATAACGCGCGGTAGCTTTGCGTTATTGAGCAACTGATCGCGCAGGGCGCGCGACAGTGGGGCTGGCTCGCCGTTCGTCAGTCGCAGACCTGAGCGGCAACTGTGCGTAACCTTACCTTGGACAACGCGCAGCACTTGGGTGTTCTGCTCAAGGATATCCTTACAAGCGGCGTCTGCTTTGATCCGGTAAAGTTTGTTATCAAGGAAATAACCGCCGCTTTGGAAGCCCCATTCATGCGGGAATAACGCAAGCGCAGTGAACCACGGCGCACGGCATAATACGGTGTAGCAACCCGTCGCGCGGGTATCGGGGTTGGCGTCATGAACGGCGTAGATGAAGTGGCGACCGTCGGGCGACAACGCGCAATCTTCATATCGCACCGATTTTCGCAGCCATTGGCCTTCGACAAAGCTGTCATTTGCGCGATCCCAGGAAATTAGATTGTACATCTTTTTGCCAGATCGGCGCAGGATCAATGCGGTGTCATTTTCTGTCGCGAAAAACAGGTAAAGGCGGATGATCGGGGCGGTGCTCATAGCCAATCACCCAAGGCCTGTTGCCAGATGGTTAAGGCAGCCACAGCGGCGGTATCAGCGCGCAAGATGCGGGGACCTAGCGATACCGGATACGCAAAGGGCAACCCGCGCAGTTTGGTGCGCTCGGCGGGTGAAAATCCGCCCTCGGGGCCGATGAGAATGGCCCAAGGACCCTTGAGGTTCGGCAACACCACCGGATCACCGATCAGCTGCTCATCGCAAAACATCAACTGGCGGTCGGTGGGCCAATCGGCGAGGACACGGTCCAGTTTTGTCAGGTCATCAATGGCGGGTACAAATGTGCCGCCACATTGTTCGGCAGCTTCAATGGCGTGGGCCCGCAATTTATCCTGCCTGATGCGGTTGGCACTTTGGGTAAAGGCCGTTTGGACGGGGATAATATGGGCGGCGCCCATCTCAACCGCCTTCTCAACAATGAACGCGGTACGCTCTTTGCGAATTGGGGCAAACAAGAACCATAGATTGGGGGGCATTTCCAGCGAGCGGGTCTGTGATCGACAATGAAGAATACCGCCCTTTTTGCCAGCCTGAATCACCTCAGCATCCCATTCGCCATCGGTGCCGTTAATCAACGATAGGACAGCGCCTTCCGCCAGACGCATGACGCCAAACAGATAGTGGGCCTGCTCCCGCGACAATGGAACGGATTGCTCTTTGCCCAAAGGGTGATCTACATAAAGTCTAACTTTAGATGCCATGAGGCGGACCATATGACCGAGAAGGCAGAAGTGCCAGAGCCCGCAGGCCGCGTTGCGGATGCAGCCCTGGATAATTGGGTCGACAGGTTCGCACCGATCGCTAGCCGGGGGTATCTGCGGCTGAGCCGGGCAGATAGGCCCATCGGAACCTGGCTTTTATTTGCGCCCTGCCTGTGGGGACTCGCTTTGGCGATATTAGCCACTGAAAACGCGGGGGTCGGCGATCTTTGGATCGTGCTGGGCTGCGGGATCGGGGCATTCTTGATGCGGGGCGCAGGCTGCACTTGGAACGACATCACCGACCGGAACATTGATGGCGCAGTTGAGCGGACACAATCCCGGCCGATCCCCTCGGGGCAGGTCAGTGTGAACGCGGCGCTGATTTGGATGTGCGCGCAGGCCCTGCTTGCGTTTTTTGTTTTGCTTAGCCTTTCGACAACAGCAATCGTACTGGGTATATTGGCGCTCTTGCCTGTCGGAATCTACCCTTTTGCCAAGCGGTTCACATGGTGGCCGCAAGCATTTTTGGGTATTGCGTTCAATTGGGGTGCACTGCTGGGTTGGGCGGCGCATACCAACAGTATTGGACCGGTTCCACTGGTGCTTTATACCGCAGGGATCACCTGGACACTGTTTTATGACACAATCTACGCGCATCAAGACGCCGAAGATGACGCACTGATTGGTGTGAAATCGACGGCAAGGCTGTTTGGGGATAAAACGCGGCAGTGGTTGCGGCTGTTCTTAACGCTAACAATCCTGCTTTTTGGCGGGGCGGTGGTGCTGGCTTGTTCGGAGCGGTCAGTGCTTTCGCTGGTGCTGGCAATAGGTGGGCCATGGGCGCTGGGTTGGCATCTGACTTGGCAGCTTGCGCGATTTGATCCGGACGATGCGGACGGCCTGCTGCGACTTTTCCGGTCGAACCGAGATGCAGGGCTGATCCCTCTGCCATTTTTCGCCCTTGCCTATCTGGTATGATTGAACCCAGATGCGGACAGGCCTATGCAGGTCCGAAATAAGTAGCGGTCCTTAATGCGTCTTTCGGCAATATTCACACGGCTTATCGTTTTTGCAGCGGCAGCGTTCCTGTCGGTAGCAGCTGCGCGTGTAGCTGTTACGGTGGTCGAAGAAAGATCCGTGCTGGCCGTGCAGGAAACCCTTGTTGATCAAGGGCATGAATGGGCCACTGTGCAAGGCGATGGGCTGCAAGTCATTCTTGAAGGTACCGCACCAACTGAGGCTAATCTGTTTCGGGCCATCTCGGCGGCGGGCAGCATGGTGGATGCCAGCCGGGTAATCAACAATATGGCGGTGACCGATTCGGCCAGTATCGCACCGCCCGAGTTTGCCATCGAAATTCTCCGCAATGACAGCGGGGTTTCGCTGATCGGGCTGATCCCTGCCACAACAGATCGCGAAGACCTCGCTGAGCGGATCGCAGACCTCGCTGATGGGAAGCCGGTGACGGATTTGCTCGAGGTCGGGGATTATCCCACGCCGGAAACATGGCGCGACGCACTTGGTTATGCGCTCCGTGCGCTTGAGATGCTGCCGCGCTCAAAGATATCGGTAAATGCAGATCGGGTTATCGTTAACGCAATTTCTGACAGTCCCGCCGAAAAGCGGCAGCTTGAAACGGCTTTGGCGCGGAACACACCTGACGGGGTACGGCTTGCGGTTGAAATTAGTGCGCCGCGGCCTGTGATCTCGCCCTTTACGACGCGCTTTATTCTGGATGGCGATGGCGCACGGTTTGATGCCTGCGCTGCTGACACAAGCGAAGCAGTGGCGACGATTGTCGAAGCGGCGTCAAATGCGGGGTTCCGCGAGCGGGCGAACTGTACTCTGGCGCTAGGGGCACCATCGCGGACTTGGGGTGAAGCCGTGGCAATGGCGATCGAAGCAGTCGACGAAATGGATGGGGGTACGGTGACCATTGCGGATACAGATATCACCCTGATTGCGCCAATTGGGACCGACCAGCGGGTCTTTGACAATGCGGTCGGACAGCTGGAAAACGCGCTGCCCGAAGCATTCGCACTGGCCGCAGAACTGCCGGTGCTACCGGAACAGACCGATGAAGAGTCGCCGCAATTCACTGCCATCCTTAGCCCTGAGGGCGAAGTGCAGCTGCGCGGGCGGGTGCCCGATGACATCACCAACACTGTGGTCAAGAACTTCGCCAGCGCGCGTTTTGGACAACAACCCGTGACGATGCGGACGCGGGTGGTCGAAGGGCTGCCAACGGGCTGGTCAATACGGGTGCTTGCAGGGGTTGAGGCGCTTTCAGAACTTTCAAACGGGTCGGTAATCGTCGGCCCTGACATGTTTGAAGTGCGCGGGAACACCGGCAATCCCGACGCAAGCGCTGATATTTCGCGGCTCTTGATCGAAAAGCTGGGGCAAGGCGCAGATTTCGAAATCAACGTGACTTATGTCGAAGAATTGGACCCAATCGCCGGACTACCAACGCCAGAAGAATGTATCGACCAGATCCAATCAGTTACAGAGGTTCGGAAAATCACCTTTGACCCAAGCTCTGCAGATATCACAGCAGCAACGCAGCCAGTAGTTGATGAGATTGCAGAAATTCTCAAAGCGTGCGGCGATCTGCGGATCCGGGTGTCGGGCTATACTGACAGCCAGGGGCGTGAGGTGATGAACCAGCAATTGTCGCAAGACCGGGCAGACGCGGTTCTGACGGCGCTTCGGGCGCGGCGGGTGCCGGTATCCACATTCGAAGCCATCGGCTATGGTGAAGAAAACCCGATTGCCGATAACGACACCGAAGAAGGTCGTGAAGCGAACCGGCGGATCGAATTCGACCTGATCCTGCCCGAGCCCGCGCTCGAAGATGTCAGCGCGCTGGATACGTTGGCAGCAGAAGATCAAGGCGAAACGGGCGACCAGACAGATGACGGGGACGCAGAAACCGTTGAAGACAACGCCCCCGACGACGAAACAACCGACACGGACGCTGATATTGATGCGCCAGCGGAAGACTAGATGAGGCCAAGACGTTGAACAGAACCGAATTCATCATCGCCGTTGCCATCATCCTTTTCGTGGCATTTATCTTGGGGTGGTTCGCCAGCTGGCTTGTGAACCGTTTTACCCGTGTGACCAAGGCCGAGGTGGGTGAGCTTGATAAATTGGCCCAGGCCTTGCACGAAGCCGAAGAAACCCGTGATCAGGCGATCACCTATCTACAACAACGCGAGGCCGAGATGACCAACCAACTCAGCCAGACCGAAGCAGAGCTAAGGGCGGCCATGGACGGTCTACGCGAAGCGCGGCGTGAAGCCGAAGAATTGCGGGCATATGTAGAGCAGATCAACGCAGTGTAGGTCCGCTTGGGCGCAAATTGCACCCTCAGCAATAGCGCCACCCCGATGATCGATTTCTTTCGTGAAAATGCATGTTCACCCAATTCGATTGGGTCACCAGAGGCGTGACACTTTTCGGTGGCTATCGTTGGATCATCGCACTTTCCCATTCGGTCAAGAATTGGCGTCTTTTCAAAGTATCAAGAAATGTCATCAAAGCAGGCTCCAACGCGATGGTTGCGCCATTTCCGTTGTCGAGCGGCGGCAGCAATGCGATTTCTTCTGTTGGGCCCGATTGGTATGAAATTAAGAATTGAATGAACCTTTCAGCCAATTCCGCCTCATCCGACGCGCTTGAGACAAATGCCGTTCGCATCATTGTGGTCGGAAAATCAGAGGGCAGCACGATTTCAAGATCATGACTTTCCGAGCGGGGCTGCGCGTAACTGCCAAGCACATTATAGGCGACCACGATTGTCCCATCGGCCAGATCGTCGATCATTTTCCCAGAACAACAATAAAGCTGCACATCCAGCCCGCCCATCACCTCCATCAGCCGCCAAAAGGTCTCGGACGCCCGCGCGTCCTGCGTAGCAAAAAGATAGCCCAGCCCGGACCGGCGCACATCATAGGTGCCGACTCGATTTTGGAAAACTTCCGGGCGGGCGCGTAGAGCCTCGATCAGTTCCTGCCGAGATTGCGGGATAGGATGCCCGGCAAAGGCCGAGCGGTTAATGACAATCGCCGCTGGCTCGGATGTAAAGGCAAACAGGCTTTGTCGCCATTGCGCCCAGGTCGGGTGCCCATCTGTTTCCAAAGGCCGCGCAAACCCGTCATTGGCCAGCTTCAACTGCAAGTCCATGGCGCTGGAAATAACGATGTCATAAGCGCCGGGCGCCTCGCGGAAACGCTGATCAATATCGGCGGTGCCGGTCACCAGATATTCGATTGAAACGCTGCTGTTGCGTGCGACAAAGGCCTCGATCAGCGGGGCGAAGAGGTCTGTGTCGGTGCTGGACAGGATGCGCAGCGATGCCGTTGCCCCATCTGCGTTAAAGATGTGTTGGTCCTCCCAATCTTGCGCCCAGCCTAGGCTAGAGGCCAGACAAATGACTAAAGCGATAAGGTAACGCATGCGCCTCCCTCCGGGTGATTGGACAGATCAATGCGGCCACCATGGGCCTTTGCCACGTCTTGCACGATAGTCAGACCCAGTCCTGATCCGATTGTATCAGCGGCATTCGCCCCGCGACGAAACCGCGTTGTCAGCGTGGCGATTTCTTTGGTTGGAAAACCGGGCCCCTCATCGCTGATCGTGATCTTTGGGCTGGGGTTTTTGGTCACAGCGACCGTGACCCGACTGTCTGGTGG
The DNA here is from genome assembly GCF_038069655.2 of Yoonia sp. BS5-3. Lineage (NCBI taxonomy): Bacteria > Pseudomonadati > Pseudomonadota > Alphaproteobacteria > Rhodobacterales > Paracoccaceae > Yoonia > Yoonia phaeophyticola. The sequence continues at coordinate 769,435 of NZ_CP150951.2, read as the reverse complement.
TCCATATTTCATAGCATTGTCCAGCAGGTTGCGCACCGCGTTTTGGATCAGAATCCCATCGCCGCGAAACGGAACCTGTGTGTCCCCGCGCAGGTCCAGCTGCAGGTCCTTCATTTCGGCGATTGGGGTCAGACGCAAAACCAGATCGCGGGCCAGATCGACAAGGTCGATTTTTTCCCGTGCCAGGTGATCGGCCCGGAAGGTGATCATCGCATGATCCAAAAGTTGCCCCGCCGCGCGCGAGCTTTCGTCAATCGCCTTGATCATTGAGCGCATCGCCTCACGGTTTTCTTCTCGGTCTACGCGTTGCAGGGTGGTTTCGGCATAGGATCGCACTGTCGCAAGCGGTGTGCGTACCCGGTGGGCGGCCTCAGCGATGAAATCCTCCGACTGGCTAAGCGATTGATCCAGTCGCCCCATCAGCGAGTTTAATGATCCCACCAGGGGGACCATTTCCTTGGGTACAGGTTTCTTGAAAGGGCTTAGGTCTTGCGGACCGCGGCGGGTGACTGAGCCTGTCAATTTGTCCAATTGCCCAATCGTCGCCGAGGTCGCCCAAGCCGACAGTCCCGCCGCGAGAACAAAGAACCCAAGGCCCAACAGAGCCGCATTGCGTGAAATCTGGTCAAGCGTTTCTGACAGGGCGTCTTTGGTCTGGGCCAAGACGATCTGCACTTCTGTGCGTTTGTCTGCACCAATCAGGATGCGGCTCGCGCTGATCTTGCGCACCGTGACGCCACGTATCTCATCGGTTTCAAAGCGTGGGGGATTGCCCGAGATGTCCTCGGCAAAGCTTAGGTCTTCATAGCCGGACAGAAAAACCCCATCCTGCAACACTGCGTAAAACACCTGGTCATCCGCCGGCGTGCTCAGCATCGATAACGCCGAATAGGGTAGGTCCAATTCTACCGCGCCGTCACGAATGGCAGCGGCGTCCAGCATTGAGGTAACCGAGGCATCAAGGATATTGTCCTGGCCCTGCTGCGCGACCTGCACCGCATAACTGCGCACGGCAAAGAAAAGCAGCACCGCAAGCACCGCCGCCCCGCCGATCAGGATCAGCACCAACCGGTTGCGCAGCGAACCCGATACTGCCGGGCTAACCGTCATGATCCAACCGATAGCCCAGACCGCGCAGTGTGGTGATTTTTAATTCGGACCCTGTCAGATGTTTGCGCAGGCGACCGATATAAACCTCAATCGCATTTTCCGAGACGTCATCGTCGTAGGAAAACAGCCGGTCAGCCAGCTTGTGTTTGGAAAAGACCTGCCCAGGTGAATTGACGAACAGCTCAAGCAAGCGCAGCTCGCGGTTACGCATGGTCACCGCCGCGCCGCCCACGGTCAGGTGGCCCGCGACCGGATCAAAGATGATCCCGCCGATCTCAATTGTCGTCTTCGCGTTCCCAGCCCGGCGGCGCAAAACCGCGCGGCAACGCGCCTCAAGCTCGGCATGATCGAAGGGTTTGGTGACGTAATCATCTGCCCCTAAATCCAGTGATCCGATTCGATCTGACACCTGACTGCGGGCGGTCAAAACGATCACGGGTGTGTCTAAATCGCTCGCCCGATGCTGTTTCAGAAAGCTGCGGCCGTCGCCATCGGGCAGCATGATGTCAAGCAGGATCAGGTCGTAATCCCCGGTTTCGACAAATTCGGATGCGTCGCCTAAATTTGCTGCATGATCAATAACATGACCGCTGATGCCCATACGCGATGTAATGGCCATTGCCAGGTCTTGATTGTCTTCGACCAGTAGGAATTTCATCGCGGCTTCCCGGCATTTCGCATCGTGACAGGTTAATGTCAGGTTGGTGTGTTTCTTTGCGCCATCAACTGAGCCGCCTGGCGGGCAGTTGTCAAATGGGAGGAAAATTATGACGAATTTTGCACTGGGCCGTCGTGCCCTTATTGCAGTTGTGGCCGCCTTTGGCTTGGTCGGCACAGCTGCTGCTGATGAGGTGGTCGATAACATCCACTTTCTAATTCCCGGCGGTGCCGGCGGCGGCTGGGACGGCACAGCGCGCGGCACAGGCGAGGCGCTAACCGAGGCTGGGCTTGTCGGTTCTGCATCTTATGAAAACATGTCGGGCGGCGGCGGCGGGGTTGCCATCGGCTTTCTGATTGAAAATGCCGAAAGCAACCATGACACGCTGATGGTGAACTCGACCCCGATCGTGATCCGTTCGCTGACAGGTGTGTTCCCGCATAACTTCCGCGACCTGACGCTGGTTTCGGGGACCATTGGCGACTACGCGGCCATCGTTGTGGGCAAAGACAGCCAGATCAACTCGATGGATGATCTGCTGGCGGCCTTTGATGCCGATCCAAATGGCACGCCTCTGGGCGGCGGATCGGTCCCCGGAGGGATGGACCATCTTGTTGCCGCAATGGTGATGGAAGCAGCAGGGCGTGACGCGCTGGCTGTGAACTACATTCCCTACGATGCAGGCGGCACAGCCATGGCAGCCCTGCTGTCGGGTGAGATCGCGGCCCTTTCCACCGGATTTTCCGAGGCTGTTGATCTGTCCAACGCAGGCGAAGTGAAGATCCTTGGTGTCACAGCGCCCGAGCGGGTTGATGCCGCGCCTGAGGCGATGACAATGGCTGAGCAAGGGATCGACACGACGTTTGTGAACTGGCGCGGTTTCTTTGCAGCCCCCGGTCTGCCCGAGGACAAGCTGACCGCTTATCAGGATGCCATCGCACGGATGTATGACACGCCCGAATGGGAAGAAGTGCGTGCTCGTAACGGCTGGGTGAATATCCACAATTCTGGCGATGAATTTTTGACCTTCCTCGAAGAGCAAGAACAGACCATCGGCGATCTGATGAAAAAGCTGGGCTTTCTCTAAATCACCATTGGGTCAGAGCACTGCTCTGGCCCGCCTATTTCCGGGGAGGGGAAAACATGGCACTTGATCGCTGGATCGCGCTTGTCTTGCTGGGGGTTTGCCTGGCTTATGGCTATGCCGCCTGGTTTACGATGGATGGCAACCTCGCCCCATTCATGCAACGTAACCCTATCTGGCCCAGCACCTTTCCCAAGGTTCTGTCGGTTCTTGGGATGATTGCGGCGCTCATCATTCTTTTGGGTATCGAAAAGTCAGAGCCGAAAACAGCCGACATCGATTACCGCCGCCTGACAGACTATCATCTTGGCCAGGCGTTGCTGCTGCTAGGGTTGATGGTGGTCTATGCGCTATGCCTGCGACCCGTGGGTTTCTTAATCTCGACCTCGGCATTTTTGATCCTTGGGTCTTTCATTCTGGGCGAGCGTAAGTGGCATACTATGCTGCCTGTTGCGCTGATCGCGACGATTTCTGTTTGGTATCTGATCCAGGAAGTCCTGGGTATCTACATGCGCCCATTGCCTGGCATTTTCGGAGGCTGACATGCTTGAAGGACTATGGATCGGCCTTTCAACGGCCATATCGGTGCAAAACCTGCTTATGGTGATCGCGGGCTGTCTGATCGGTACCTTTATCGGAATGCTGCCCGGGCTTGGGCCAATGTCAATCATCGCGATCATGATCCCGGTGGCCATTTCCATGGGGGATGCCTCGGCTGCGCTGATCCTGTTGGCGGGGGTCTATTATGGCGCGATCTTTGGCGGATCGACCTCGTCCATCCTGCTCAACGCTCCGGGGGTGGCGGGCACAGTGGCCTCAAGTTTCGACGGCTACCCGATGGCGCGGCAAGGCAAGGCGGGCAAGGCGTTGACCATCGCTGCCATCGCCAGCTTCGCGGGCGGCACCATCGGCGCGCTGCTGCTGATGATCTTCGCACCTGCGCTGTCCTCGGTCGCGCTGTTGTTTCATTCGGCGGAGTATTTCGCGCTGATGGTCGTCGGCCTTTCTGCCATCGCGGCCTTTGCAGGGACAGGCCAGGTGGCCAAGGCGATGATAATGACAATTCTGGGATTGATCATGGCCACGGTCGGGGAGGGGGCGTTGTTCAACCAACCGCGCTTCACCATGGGTATCATGGATCTGCAATCGGGGTTCGGCTTTATCACGCTGGCCATGGCGATGTTCGCATTGCCAGAGGCGCTGTTTCTTGTGCTCAAACCGAAGGACCTCAAAGGCGACAATGGTGAAATCAAAGAGCTGCGCATCACCAGACAGGAAGCCAAAGCCATCGCGCCAGTCATCGGCAGGCAGTCTTTGCAAGGGTTCTTCATTGGCGTGCTGCCGGGGGCAGGGGCCACCATCGCCAGCTTTCTGGGCTATGCGGTCGAACGGAACATCGCGCCCAAACATGAGCAAGAAGAGTTCGGCAAAGGCGCCATCAAAGGCCTCGCCGCGCCTGAAACCGCCAACAATGCAGCTTGCACTGGGTCTTTCGTGCCGCTGTTGACGCTCGGTATCCCCGGCTCAGGCACCACGGCGATCCTTTTGGGCGCGCTGATTGCTTTGAACGTCACGCCGGGGCCGCGGTTGATGCTGGATGAGCCGCAGATTTTCTGGGCGGTGATCATGTCGATGTTTATCGGGAACCTTGTGCTGCTGATCCTCAACTTGCCGCTGATCCCCTATATCGCCAAAGTGCTGGCGGTACCGCGCAATTACCTGATCCCGTTCATTTTGTTTTTCACGCTGATGGGAGCCTATATCGGACAGAATAACGCGACAGAGCTGTTGCTTCTGGTCGGTTTCGGCATCTGCGCAACAGCATTGAAATTCGCAGACTACCCGCTGGCGCCGCTGCTGATCGGCTTCATCCTTGGCGGGATGATGGAAGACAACTTTGCGCGGTCCATGCAGCTTTACAACGGGATCAGCTTCATCTGGGAACGGCCCATGACCTTGGGGCTGTTGGTGACGGCGGCCCTGCTGGTGGTCCTGCCAAGCTATAGGGCACGGCGAGCCAGGGCGCGGGCGGCGGGCGTTGCGGAAGGGGACTAAGTCGAACGCCGCGTCCGTCGCCCTGAAGGCGGCTGGGAACATCGCCCGAATTCACGAGGCCAAAACCATAAAAAGTTTAGCGGACGCGCCGCGTCGTGGCGGCCTGCTACTTAGCCTTTCACGGTTTCAGCCGATCTTTTGCCTATATGTGATGGAAACACCGTAGCGAAATATTCTTGACAATTTTAATAAGTTAATGTCTCAGTCACGCTGGGCATGGCACGGCCATGACATCAAAACAGGAGAGACCCATGATTGTCAGATCACTGACGCGGGGTCTTTGCCTCGCTGCCGCAGCTACGACGCTTACCATCGCGTCCGCCACGATCGCCACCGCAGAGACCATTACTGTCACCGACATCGCAGGCCGCGTTGTTGAAGTTGAAAAAGACCCATCCAATGTGGTGATCGGCGAAGGCCGTATGATCTATTCGCTCGCGCTGCTCGATCAGGATAACCCATTCCAGCGTATCGTCGGCTGGAAAGATGATATGGTGAACTACGACCCGGACGCCTATCGCAAATATCTTGAGGTCTTCCCAGAGATCGCTGATTTGCCAAGCTTTGGTAGCCCCTACACCGATGAATGGAACCTCGAAGCCGTTATCGCGTTGGACACTGAAGTGGTTCTGATGAACCTTGGCAACCTGCTTGCTGCGCAGGAAAGCGGAATCATCGAGAAGCTGGATGAAGCGGGCATCGCAACCATCTTTGTCGACTTCCGTCAGGATCCAACACAGAACACCGTGCCCAGCCTGCAACTACTTGGCCGCATTTTTGACCGGCGCGACGAGGCTGATGCCTTTGGGGACTACTACCAAGAGCAGATGAAGCTGATTTATGCCCGCGTGCAGGAAATCCCGGATGAGGACCGCCCTGTTGTCTTTGTCGAACGCGCGGCTGGCTATAACCCGGCCAATTGCTGCAGCACTTTTGGCTCAGCCAATTTGGGCCGTCTGGTCGACCTCTCTGGTGGGCGCAACTGGGGCTCGGCCAAAACGCCTGGGTTCTCAGCGTCTGTCAGCCTAGAAGCGATTTTTGCGGACGATCCAGATGTGATCATCGGCACTGGGGCAAACTGGGCCGAGGCTAATCCTGCAACAGCTGCGGTTCTGTTTGGCTATGAAGCTGATGCTGCAGCAGTTCAGGACCGTCTGGCCGCCCTTGCCGCGCGCGAAGGCTGGCCAGAGCTGTCAGCGGTACAGAACGGTCGTTTCCATTCTGTCTACCATCAGTTCTATAACAGCCCTTATCACTTTGTGGCTATGCAGGCTTTTGCGAAATGGCTGCATCCGGATCTGTTCGAAGACGTTGATCCAGACGCCACAATGAAAGAGCTTCACGATGAGTTCCTGCCCATCGATTACTCTGGCGTATTCTGGGGAAGCCTGGCGTCAGATAGCTAAGCTATGCTGACTATTGGTGGCCTCGCAGGATTGCGGGGCCACATGCTTTTGGAGGGCTCATTCGTGACAATAGACGTCAATCCCGCAGATATGCGGCAGGCCTATACGGCTCAGGTGATGCGCCGTTATGCCATGATCGCCTTGGTCTCAGCGCTGCTGCTTCTGAGCTTTTTTCTGGATGTGGCGACGGGCCCTGGAAAATATGATTTGTCGACTGTGTTTGACGTTCTGACGGATCCGCTGTCGCATGGGGTACGCCTGAAAGTCATCGTCTGGGGTTATCGTTTACCTGTTGCCATCACGGCGGTTCTTGTGGGGGCTTTGCTGGCCGTTGCGGGCGCGCAAATGCAGACAATTTTGAACAACCCGCTGGCAGAGCCCTTCACGCTGGGCGTCTCGGCCGCCGCCAGCTTTGGGGCCTCTTTGGCCATCGTGCTTGGGGTCAGCGTGATCCCCGCTGTTGGTCCGCTTTTGGTCACCGTGAATGCGTTTTTCTTCGCGTTGATGACCTGCGGATTTATCCTGCTGGCGACCCGGCTGAAGGGCGTTGGGTCCGAAACGATGATCCTGTTTGGGATCGCCATCTTTTTCACATTCTCGGCGCTATTGGCACTGATGCAATACATGGCGTCCGAGGATCAGATTGCCCGGATCGTTTTCTGGATGATGGGTTCACTCAGCCGGGCGAGCTGGGAAAAAATCTCGCTCGGGGCGCTGCTGCTGGCGGTCGCGATCCCGTTCAGTCTGTACCGCACATGGCCCATGACCGCGCTGCGCATGGGCGAGGCTACGGCCGAAAGCATGGGCGTGGACGTGGGGCGCTTGCGGGTGGAGATGCTGATCTGCGTGTCGCTCTTGGCGGCAACGGCAGTGTCTTTTGTGGGCACAGTGGGATTTGTCGGTCTGGTGGGGCCGCATATCGCCCGTCTTCTTGTGGGTGAAGATCAACGCTATTTTGTCCCGCTGTCGGCGCTTGTGGGTGCATTGGTTTTGTCACTGACATCGCTGATTTCCAAATCGATCACTCCCGGTATCATCTATCCGATTGGTATCATCACTTCGCTGATCGGCGTGCCTGTCTTTATCTCGATCATCCTCAGCGCCCGGCGGGAGAAACTGTCATGACACTGAGTATCGAGAACATCAAAGCCGGTTATGGTAAAATCAATGTGCTCAAGGACTTGTCGGTCCCTGACATCGAAGGGGGTTCCTTCGTCGGGCTGATCGGGCCGAATGCCTCTGGCAAATCGACCTTTTTCAAAACGCTTGCGGGGCTGATCACGCCAAGCGCGGGGAAGATCTTGATTGGTGCGGATGATGTCACATGGCTGCGCCGCCGGGATCGTGCCCGCCGGATCGCCTATATGCCGCAGGCCTATGGGTGCAATGCGTTGCTGAGCGTGTTTGAAAGCGTGCTTCTTGCGCTCAAGCAGACCACCGGCTGGCGTGTGGAAAAGGACAATCTTGACCGCGTGTCCGACACGCTGAATGCTTTGGGGCTGGCTCATTTGGCGAACCGGGGGATTGCTGATTTAAGTGGCGGGCAGGCGCAGATGGTCGCTGTGGCGCAAACGATCGTCCGTGCGCCCGAGGTTGTTCTGCTGGATGAACCGACAAGCGCGCTTGATTTGCATCACCAATTGTCGATCCTGACATCGGTACGGAGCGAAATGGGTAAGAAAAAACCGGTTGTAATGGCCGCGCTGCATGATCTGAACCTGGCCGCAAAATTCTGCGACCGGTTGGTTCTGCTGCGCGAAGGTGTGATCCTTGCTGATGGCCCTCCAGATCGCATTCTCGCCTTGCCGGAAATTGGCGAGACTTACAGGGTTGAGACCGATCTTGAACGTACGAAACGCGGCGCGCTCTATGTTGATGCGCGGCTGCCGGCATGATGGAACGCGGTATGAACTTTGATCTCAAAGAAGAAATTCGCGCCTATTGGTCAGCACGGGCCGAGAATTTCGACGAAAGCCCTTCGCATCTGATTGAGGAACGCTATGGTCTGCCCGAGTGGCAAACACTGATCCGCCGTGCCGCGGGCGTCGGGGATACGGGCGATCTGCAGGGCAAACGCGCCCTTGATATCGCCTGCGGGACCGGCGAGATCAGCCGCGTGCTATGCCGTTTGGGCGCAGAGGTTTCAGGCCTCGATTTTTCAGAAACCATGCTGGGCAAGGCACGCGAAAAGTTGACGGGTCAAAATTGGTCCCCTGTTTTATGTGATGCGGAAGATCTCAAAGGTGTGCCTGATGAAAGTGTCGATTTCGCCATAACGCGGCATCTGACCTGGACCCTAACAAATCCGCTTGATGCCTATTGCGAATGGCACCGCGTCCTGAAACCGGGCGGGCGGATGCTGATCAACGATCACAATTTTTCTCTACCGTTTTCGACCTGGCACCGTTTGAAAAAGCGGCTGGCCAATTTGCTGAAGCCTTCATCGGACGGCGTCAACATCGACGCAGAGGCCAACGCAGCCATTCGCGAACGTCTGTATTACAAGGGCGGCCTGACCAAAGAACGGCTGATCGAAGATATGCAAAGCTGTGGGTTCGCGTTTCAAGAAGAGCTTGATCTACGTCCCATCTACAGCAAAGGCATGCAGACCTGGCCGATGGCCGAACGGCTGCGACAAAGCGCTGAAAACCGCTATTCACTGGTGTTCGAGAAGGCGCTGTAGCGCACAAATCCGTCTAACCATCGGACACTAAGACGCCACGACGGATGAGAGGCATACCAGTCCAGAAATCTGCTGCGTCATATCTTGCCTCATCCACAAATGCGCAGCGGGTTTGCTGCGTTCTGTTTGGTTATGATGAGGTTTAGGCGGTCGCCGCTTCAGCACGTTTCACTTCCTGATGTTCATCCTCGACAAGGCCGATTTTCCAATAGCCCGAGATATAGGCGTTCTCCTTTGGGATGCCGCGTCTCGACAGGATTTCTGTGCGAAGCGCTTTGATCATGCCGCTTTCGCCTGCGATACACGTTTGCACACTGCCTTCAAATTTGGGCAGCGCTTCAATGAGTTTGATCGATTGCGTGGCCGGTTGGTGAGGATCAGGATGGATCAGCCAATGCAGCTCAACCCCATCCGGATTGTTAACATCTTGTCGGTCTTCCGCGCCCGTCACCTCTAGGAACGCGATCCCTTTTGCATCTTTCGGCATGGCTTCAAGCGTGGCGGCAGCAACGGGCAGGGCAGACATGTCCGCCGCAACGACGTAGAAATCAGCGAAATAGGTTTTCAACTTGATTGGACCAGGTCCGGCAAAACCGCAGACGTCGCCGGGCATACATTTGCGCGCCCAGGCTGAGGCGGGTCCGGCATCGCCATGATCGACAAAGTCGACATCCATTTCGCCGACAGCTGGACGGATATATCGGATCGTATAGGTTCGCACCGTCGGTCGGGGGCCTTCGCTCAACTGTTGCAGGAAATCGGTTTTTGACTGATCAATGCTTGGAAGAAATATCTTGCAATGGGCACCTTCAATGCCTGCAGGCAACTCTTTGACCCACTCAGCGGCTAAGGTGACACGGATCATGTTCGGCGTGACATGGCGCCGGGCGATCACATCAAGCGGACGAAGCGGTTTTTTGGGTGGTGTTGCCATTGCAGGGTCTCTTTCAGATAGTTTGGCTTCAATTAAAGGCTTTTCGAACACATCGTCTATCCGGCTAGATATACGAAAATCCCTATGCTTGTTTGCGGTCGGGTGCAGAAGAAACGGGCAACCGGGTGACATCATCGGGCAACGTGTCCGCAGGTACATCTTGTGTAGGTCCCGATGATTTGGCCGGAAAATGCAGCTCTGCTTCCAGCGCCTTCCGCAACCTCGGGTTCAGGCCGACACCGGTGACGCGAGACATGGCGTCCACGGCCAGCAGATTAGAAAAGAGCTGTTTCATGGGCATCTCCTTGCCATTGACTTTCTTCTTCAGCCAATGCTGCGGCCAGATCGCAAAATGCAATCATTGGATTGGTAATATCGGCTCCCTCGCACAGCATCATCAACTCGGTTTGGGCTTTGCCGCTCTGTCCCGTTCGCGTCGCCTTGATGACAGCCATCAAGCGCCGTTCATGTTCGGTCAAGACCGCACTGCAGGTCGGACATTCGACAGAGTTGAAGGAAAAGATCGAATGTCTGGCAAAACGCATCGCTTGCAACGCATTCAACAATCGGACGCCAATAACAGGCCCCGCATCCGGGCCGAAATGTGCCTGCGCGAGCATCAGGCTGTTGATCCAGCACGTGGATTCAGGCCGGGCAAAACTTTCGAAATAGAGCCGTGCCAGCGTTAAAAGTGTCTCTTCGCAAAAGTCCAGATCTGCTTCACTGCGCCAGATTTCTTTGTCTGACGGACACCTGCAGCAAGGCTTTGCCTGTGTTGACCCCATGTTCATATACTCCTGTAGACAATGTGCCTTTGGTGTCTGGCGATGCATGAGTAATACGGGCTGGACTGGATCATCGAATTTTATCTGACTTTTTTTGTCGGAAAATGCAAGTCCAATGCTCAGAACGACCGTCTTCTACCGATTTTTTAGGTTTGGGTTGGTAGATGCGTTCTAGATCGCCGCTTTGATGACATGAATGCGCCGCCGCTTCACTGCCAATTTGCCACTGCTCAAAGAACGCGGATCGTTACTCGTTCACTGCAAGACGGGAGCAGCATCGTTAAACCTCTTTAGGTTGGGTAAGTTGCAACACTGTAAACTTGTCATGAGAAAATAGAATTTGACGGGGCTTGGTCGTTGAGAAAAAAACGATTTAAGCAATTTGGAGTTTCTCATGCATCTCGCCCGCTACCCCCGAAAATTCTTGGCCCATCTTCCCACTCCGCTAGAACGTTTGGACCGACTAACCGCCGAACTCGGTGGCCCTGAGATTTGGATCAAGCGCGATGATTGCACAGGCATGTCCACCGGCGGCAACAAGACCCGTAAGCTTGAGTTTTTGATGGCTGAGGCCGAGCTGCAAGGCGCGGATATGGTCATGACCCAAGGTGCGACCCAGTCCAACCATGCCCGCCAAACAGCGGCTTTTGCGGCCAAGATGGGGATGGGATGTCACATCCTGTTGGAAGATCGTACCGGTTCGAACAATTCCAATTACAACAATAACGGCAACGTGCTGCTTGATCATTTGCATGGCGCAACGACCGAAAAATTTGCCGGCGGTTTGGATATGAACGCGGAGATGGAAAAGGTTGCAGATCGCGTGCGTGCCACGGGCAAGAAGGTGTACACCATCCCTGGCGGTGGCTCTAACGCCACCGGTGCGCTGGGCTATGTCAATTGTGCCTTTGAGATGCTGAACCAGTTTAATGAGCGTGGTTTGAAAGTTGACCATATCGTGCATGCGACTGGTAGCGCGGGCACGCAGGCTGGATTGATTGCGGGGTTGAAGGCGACGAATGCGCAAATTCCGCTGCTGGGCATTGGCGTGCGCGCACCCAAGCCGAAGCAGGAAGAGAACGTGTTTAATCTGGCCTGCGCAACAGCTGATAAGCTGGGTTGTTCCGGCGTTGTCTCTCGCGAAGATGTTGTTGCGAACACGGATTACGTGGGCGAAGGTTATGGCATTCCGACCGAAAGCGGCTTAGAGGCGATCAAGATGTTTGCCGAGCTTGAAGCGATACTGCTGGACCCGGTTTATTCTGCCAAAGGCGCGGCTGGCTTTATTGATCTGATCCGCAAAGGCCATTTCAAGAAAGACGAAAAAGTCGTCTTCTTGCATACCGGCGGTTCGGTTGCCTTGTTTGGCTACGATTCCGCCTTTGACAACACAAGCCGCTGGCAAGCGGCGGCCTAAGATGCACAAGCGGTTTTCGGGATCGTTCACCCAGCAATCTGCCTTGCCCGAAGCCTCGCTTCGGGCGGCTGAGCGGGTGCTGGGCTCAGCAGCGCTACATCGCTATCAGACAGATGATGGGCAGCAGTCCGAAACCGCATGTCTGGAACAGGAATTCGCCAACTGGCAGGGGGCGGACTATTGCCTTGCCGTTGCGTCGGGCGGGCAGGCGATGCAGCTTGCCTTGCGCGCGGCGGGCGTGGCGATTGGTGATCCGGTTCTGACCAACGCCTTTACCCTTGCCCCGGTGCCCGGCGCTATCCGGGCTGTGGGGGCGGCCCCTGTTTTGGTTGAGATCACTAGGGATCTGGTGATTGATCTGGATGATTTGGAGCAGAAGGTAAAAAGCTCTGGCGCTAAGGTGCTGCTGCTATCCCATATGCGCGGCCATATCCCAGATATGACTGCAATCATGCAGATCGTACAGGCCGCTGATGTGACGGTTATTGAGGATTGCGCCCATACCATGGGGGCCACTTGGCAGGGCGAAAAGAGCGGGAATTTTGGCACCTTCGGCTGCTTTTCCACCCAGACCTATAAGCACATGAATTCAGGCGAAGGCGGGCTGTTGACCACGGGTGATCCAACGCTGGCCGCCAAGGCGATTATCATGTCGGGGTCTTACATGAACTATGACCGGCATGGCGCGATGCCGGGACCTATGTATTTTGCCGACGCAAAATATGACTGCCCGAACATGTCCGCTCGCATGGATAATTTGCGCGCTGCGATCCTGCGTCCCCAGCTTGAGCGCTTGGATGAGGCGGTCGCCGGTTGGAACCAGCGTGCTAAGCTGATAGCCGAAAAATTGTTGGGTCTATCCCCTTATGTGTATTGTCCCAAGGCGCTTGACGGGGCCATGCGCGTGGGCAGTTCGATCCAGTTTTGCCTGCCCGGGCAAACCGCCGCTCAATGTCAGGCGGTCGTCCGTGATCTTGCCACACGCGGTGTCGAGGTGAAGTGGTTTGGCCATGCCGAGCCGCATGGCTTTACCTCGCAACACAAGCATTGGCGTTACATGGATGCGCAGTCCTTGCCGCAAACCGATGAGGTGATCCAGACACTGTTCGATATGCGCGTCCCGCTGAGCTTTGATGAGGCGGATTGCCTGCTCATCGCAGATATTCTTGTCGAGGTGTTGCAAGCCCAAGCCATCGCAGGAGAGGCAGCATGACCCGCTGCGCTATTGGAATTCTGGGCGGCATGGGCCCGCAGGCGACCATTTTGCTGCAAGAGCGTCTGCTACGTGCCATCCCGGCGACGGATGATGCCGATCATATTCCGCTACTGATCGACATGAACCCGCAGGTGCCCTCTCGGATCAAATGGTTGATCGAAGGGCGCGGTGCTGATCCGGCCCCGGCCCTGGTGGCCATGGGCCGGCGGCTTGAGACGGCAGGTGCGGCGGCCTTGGCGATGCCTTGCAATACCGCTCATGCTTTTGCTGATGATATTGATGCCGCAACCGGTATTCCGTTCTTGAATATGCCGCAGCTTGCCGCCGGTTTTGTGGCCTCAAAAGTGCCCGAAGGCAGCGCGATTGGCATTCTTGCCTCGCCCGCGACGCAAAAGACGGAATTGTTCAAATCCGTGCTGGCCCCTCATGGGCTGACGGCACTCTATCCCGAAGATGATGCCCCCTTGTTGGCCGCGATCAAACAGATCAAGGCAAGCGGCCCGTCCTCATATCATCAAACTTTGCTGAACCAGGCGGCAGACACGCTGGTTCAGCGCGGAGCTGTCGCGATTTTGGTCGGATGTTCGGAGTTTTCCTTGCTGAGCGATCAGATTACAGCGAGTGTGCCGGTGATCGACACGATGAACGTGTTAACCCAACAGCTGGTGGATTTTGCCAACATATATTCGGGCAATCCGCCAGAACAGGTGCCTAGCTCATCAAGCGCATCTTTCTAAACACGATAAGAATTTCCGGGGCCAATGCAGCCCCACGCCAACAACAGGGGCCAAGACTATGTCTCATACTTATTTAAAAAAAGCGCTTCGGACCGCGGAAAGCGATGCGGGTGATGTGCGCGAAATCGTGGAAAAGCTTCTGCAGGATATCCACGCAGGCGGTGAAGGCATGGTGCGCGAGCTCGCGCTGAAGTTTGACAAATGGGACGGCGATATCGTCGTCTCGGCCGAGCAGGTTGCGCAAGCGGAAACCCAAGTGCCTGAGGCGTTGAAACGCGACATTCAGTTCGCCCACGACAACATCCGCCGTTTTGCCGAAAAGCAACTATCGACCATACAGGATTGCACCCTTGAGGTCGTTCCCGGCTTTTCGGTGGGGCAAAAGCAAATCCCGATTGAGGCTGCAGGCTGTTACGTGCCGGGTGGCCGGTATAGCCACCTGGCCAGCGCGATCATGACCGTCACCACCGCGAAGGTCGCTGGCGTGAAACATATCACGGCGGTCTCTCCTCCTCGTCCGGGCGTCGGTATCCCGCCGGCGATCCTCTATACGCTAAACCTGTGCGGCGCAGATACGATGCTGAACCTTGGCGGTGTCCAGGGCATCGCTGCTATGGCGCAGGGCCTGTTTGGATGTCCCAAGGCGGCGATTCTTGTTGGGCCGGGCAATCAGTTCGTGGCCGAAGCCAAGCGCATCCTTTTTGGCGAGGTGGGCATTGATATGTTTGCTGGTCCAACCGATAGCCTGATCATCGCTGACAAAACTGCAGATCCCGCGCTTGTGGCCGCCGATTTGGTGGGTCAGGCCGAGCATGGGTATAACTCGCCTGTCTGGCTGATCACAGATGATGAGATCTTGGCCAAAGATGTGATGGACCGCGTACCAAATCTGATCGCAGATCTACCTCAGTTGAACCGCGTCAATGCGGAGGCCTCATGGCGCGATTATGCTGAGGTGATCTTGTGCTCTGACCGGGATGAGATGCGAAAAGTGTCCGATACCTACGCGCCTGAGCACTTGCAGGTGATGGCTGATGATCTGGATTGGTGGCTGAATGCGCTGCAAAACTACGGATCGCTTTTTCTAGGCGAACATACGACCGTGGCCTTTGGTGACAAATCAGCCGGTACAAACCATGTTCTGCCAACCAGCGGAGCTGCGCGCTATACAGGCGGCTTGTCCGTGCACAAGTTTATCAAAACGGTCACCTGGCAGCGCGCAGATGCCCAAGGTATGCGGCCGGTGGCTGAGGCGACAGCCCGCATTTCCCGGCTTGAAGGTATGGAAGGTCACGCCCGAACTGCTGTAGACCGCCTGCAAAAGTACTTTCCCGGTGAAGAGTTCGATCTTGGATAATAAACTGACGCGCAGAAAGCTTGACCAACTTTTTGGTTGGGCGGAACTGCACCTGCGATTGAGCCACTGGAAAGGCGTCGCCGTTGCCTTGATGGTGGCGGCAACGGCCACCTTCCTGTCAGAGCATTACGGCGCGCCAACCATGTTGTTTGCGTTGCTTATCGGGCTGTCGTTGAGTTTTTTAGCCGAGGTGCCCGCCTTGGAAGGCGGGCTGAATTTCACGGCCAAGACGGTGCTACGTCTTGGTGTGGGCCTTTTGGGCATTCGCCTAGGCTTCGAGGATGTCCAGGCCATCGGCGGGACATCTATCGCGGCTGTTTTTGGCATGGTCTTGGCGACTTTGCTCTGCGGTTTAGTGCTCTCATATGCCATCGGTCGCAAGGTCGCATTTGGCATCCTGTCAGGCGGCGCGGTCGCAGTTTGCGGTGCCTCAGCGGCGCTGGCGTTTTCGTCAGTTCTGCCAGATCGAGAAGATCGCGAAAAGGACACGGTACTGGTGGTTATCTCGGTCACTGTTTTGTCGACCATGGCCATGGTGCTCTACCCGATCTTGTTTCAGTATCTGGGCTACGATGACCTACAAACTGGCTTTCTGATCGGGGCGACCATCCACGACGTCGCACAAGTTGTCGGCGCAGGCTATTCGGTCAGCGATGATGCCGGGCTAACTGCGACGCTGGTGAAAATGCTGCGTGTGGCCGCGTTGCCAGTCTTGGTGCTGGCCATTCATCTGATGTTCCATGACAGCCAATCCAAGAAATCCCCGTTCCCATGGTTCCTAATCCTGTTTGTGGCTTTGGCCGTGCTCAGATCGGTTGTGGATGTCCCCGAACAGATCATCCGTGTTGTCTCGGAGGCAGCGCGCTGGATGATGGTGGCAGCCATTGCGGCCATTGGGCTACGCACTGATCTTGGATCGGTGTTGCGGGTGCATCCGTCGTTGATGGTCATCCTAGTGCTTGAAACCCTATTTCTTCTTGGACTGGCCCTGCTCTTCACCGACTATTTCCTGAACTAAAGGATTTCGTGGCGGGCACGGCCGTATCGGCGATGAAATTCCGACTTTGGCCCAATTGGGGGCTAGCCCAATTCTAATTCAGGATCGTTTTTCATCGCTTCCCAGAATTCCTCGGCTTTGGGCGGCAGATCGCGTTTCATGCGGGCGACCACGACGTTCAGCTCAAACCCAGGCAGCAAATGGTCCATCGGGGTAAAGGCTCCGCTGGTCAGGTCTGATTTGGCAATCAGGTTTGGCAGCCAGCCGACGCCCAGACCCTGTCGCACAAACTCGATCAGAGCCAGACTTAGCCCGGTTTCAGCCACGCGGATAAGCTGGACCGATTGGTTTGAGCGATTGGCGAGAAGGCGTTGCAGAACTTCGCCTAAGAATATTGATGACGGATAGGCGACCATCGGCAGCGAACCGTTGGCCGGTTCCGGGGCAGCGGCATCTTCAAACTCTGGCGCGAGCCCGGTTTTGATTACAGGCATGAATTTCTCGCGGCCTAGAACCAGTCTTTCGCTGTATTCGGTGTCAATTTCGGGGTCTTCGCCGACGATTTCGTAGATCAAGGCAAACTCGGCCTTTTGCTTGAGAATGGCCAGCAAGCATTCGCTTCTCCGGCCGGACTTGATGCGCGCACTGGCATTTTGTCCAAGGGTAGAATGCATCAAAAGCTGCGGCGCAACCGAGGCCGTGAGGGCGTGCTGGCAGATTAAAGTGATGCGTTGGTTGAGGTCCACCTCAGGCTCTGCCAACAACTGGCGTACGCGGCGCAGATCAGCGGCAGCCGCGCGTAGTGTGGGCAGGATATCCCGCACATGGCGTTTCAATACGATAGGTTTTTTGGTGCGATCAAACAGCTCGCATCCCAAGGTTTCCTCGATCATTCGAATGCGCCGGGTGAAGGCGGAGGGGGTCAAAAATCGCGCTTCAGCGGCGGTGTTGAACGACCCCATTTCCGAGACCGCCAAAATATCTTCTATCCACTCAAGTCGCATGGGCCAATCTTGCAGAAATGGAAACTTAGTTAATGTTTTTCGAACTCGAGTTAGCGCTCAGGTCTGACGGATTGAAGTATAAGCAACTAGAGACTTACAACAAGATCAATTAGGCACTGCTTGCAAGGCCCTGAAATGGCTTTGCGAGATCTGTTTCTGGATGCGAACTGTCGCCGTATTTGGCGGCGCAACTGGTCCGAATACTGAGGAGTACTCCCCCATGAAATCCTTTAAATTTGGTTCCACCGTGATGGCGGCTGCAGCCGTTGCGGCGATCTCATTCGCGGCGCCGGCAGCGGCAAAAAACTTCAGAATTGCCGTTGGCGGCAGCGTTGGCAGCACGCAAGAAGTTGGCGGCCTGGCGTTCAAAGAAAAGCTTGAACAACTGTCTGGCGGTGAACATACAGCCACCCTGTTTCTGGGCGGTCAGCTGGGATCTGCGCAAGACACAGTAAACGACGCGGCGATCGGTACACTGGATATGTCCATCCTCGCCATCAACAACATCACGCCGTTCTCCCTGCGGGTGGGTGTTCTGTCGCTGCCTTATGCGATGCTGAGCCCGGAAGACGCGGAAACCCTGACCCAAGGGCCCATCGGTGAAGAGCTGATCGAAGACGCCGGCGTGCGCATCATCGGCTGGACCTACGCTGGTTTCCGCCGCCTCACCGACTCGCAACGGCCAGTGCGCACAGTTGAAGATTTGCAGGGCCTCGTGATCCGTGTTCCCAAGAGCGAGATCATGGTCGATACTTACAGGGCTTGGGGCATCAGCCCAACCTCAATGGCATGGTCCGAGACCTTTGCGGCCCTGCAAACCCAAGTTTTTGATGGTCAGGATACTCCCTACATCACCATCAACGCGATGAAGTTCTACGAAATCCAGCAATATACCACCAATCTGTGGTACTTGTTCCTGATCGAGCCACTCATCGTTTCAGAGCAGGTGTTCCAGGACCTGTCCGAGAAAGATCAAAGCATTCTCCTTGAAGCGGGGCAGGCGGCAACTGAGGCTTCGGCGCAATATCTGCGCGATCAGGAAGCCGCAATACAAGAGCAGCTTGTCGTAGAGCACGGGATGGAAATCGTGGACGCAGCCGATGATGAAGCTGAATTCATTGAATTGGCAACGTCGGCGGTATCGATGGACCCGCCACTCGTACTTTGGCGCCTTGCCCGAAATGCTGCAAGCCTCCCCGAATACCTAGCGCACCCGGGTTTCGCGATTAACATCCAATCAAGCGAACAAGCAGACCTGTGCAAACTCTTTGCGAACCCAGAGAGGGATCGGTTTGCGGCTCTGAATTGGCACTCAGGCGTGAACGGAGTGCCCGTTTTGTCGGGATGCGCGGCAACAATCGAATGCGGAACACATGTGGTCTATGACGGTGGTGACCACGAGATCTTGGTGGGCCGGGTCATCAAACACACCGCAAACGATCGTGTGCCTCTTGTTTTCGGAAAAGGGCGGCTTGGGGCGTTCGAAACCGCGTGACCTTTTCCGGTTGGTGAGATGAAAACACGTTAATCTCCCGAAATTGGTCCCTAGGCGCATTTTCACCGCACATAAGCCTCAATAGTCGATTTCCGCTGTGTGAGAATTCAATGTCAGCTGTGCGAGATACCCCAGACTACGAAAGCCACCACCAGCTTCGCAGTAATCTCGTTGGCTTTTTGAACCCCTAAAACTTCGCAAGGCACCCGAAGACGGCATATGGCCTCACGCATTATAATACATCTGCAAAATCTGGACTCGAGAGCCAGATCAAGTCATCCTAAATTCGATCCACTAGATGCCGGGACTGAACAACTAGTAGTCCTCGATAGCCATTTTTCTGGCACAGATCCACTAATCGTTCACTGATCTTTTGGTTCTGGCCGGATGGGCCAAGATGTTCAGAGATTTCAAGTTCAGCGGCCAGTAGATGAGCAAGGAAGACCGTCATGCCCGCAGGTTCCGCAACTTCCTTTCCCATAACGAGAGATTTTCTAGCGGCGTCCATCTGTCCCAAACCGGCGTAAGATCTCGCTAGTGGAGCCGACAGAAACGCGCGAAGAACATCAATCTTTGCCGTTTCACTTGTCTCAAGCGCAAATGTGAGGCGGTCGCAACTGCTTTTGTAGTCGCCTTTATGCAAGGCAAGAATACCCAACGAAATAGCATGAAACGCGATATCATATGGTTTCTCGGTTTCTCGTAAAAGGGTTTCCATCCGGTCACAAACCAAAGCGGCCTCTTCGAAATCCCCCATCAAACTTAATGCGTTAGCATGCGTGCCTGTTCCCAAGACTGACACTGTCCCGTTCGTTCCGGTGGTGAGGCGGTCGGTCTCTGGCACGTAAAAGCCCTGGTAAGTATCAGATATTTGCGCCGATTTTTCAAAATCTCCAGTAAACCAGTAGGCTTGGGCGAGAGCAAATGCTGCTTTCGCAATGAAACCCGGCGCACCACTTTCTACGGCGGCCTCAAGCTTTTCATGCCCAACGGGGATGATGGCGGCAACATCGGACATGATTGTCTTCATGATAACTCGGTCGATACCGGCACCCAACGCGGAAGCGTCATCCCCGATCTCTAGTGCCAGGCTCTCAACCTCACCAGTGATTTCAAGGATTCGAGAAACCCGCGCCTTGGGTCCATATACGAAACGTAAGCCCTGACGGGCTTGCATGTTCAACTTTGCAAGTTCATGCGGATCGGTGTCGATTTGATCAGCGCAAAAGATCGATCTCTGAAAGTGATTTATTCCATCATCAAATGCAGCACGTTCCAGTGCCAGATATCCACAAACAATATATGTTTTGCTTGCATCTCTCCAACGTTGCGACTTCTCGGCATGGAATGCAAGAGAGCGCATCGTCGACAAATTTGTAACGCTGTTCAGGCTCTGAATGATGTCTGCAAAAAGACTGTGCAGATGTCTTTGTCTTCGTTTGGGGAGCGTGGAGTACGCGACTTGCTGGATCAGGGCATGATGAAATCTGGCCACAGGCGCATCGACGTTTTCCAAGATACCAAGCTGAGCCAGAGATGCTAACGAACGCATATCCTCCAGCCCCTCTTGAAGCAGTAGTCTTTTGAGTAAATCCACGGAAAACTCCGTACCCATTACAGCCGCGATTTGAAGTGTTTGCCGGTCCGCAGAACTTAGACCATCGATACGTTGTGCAATCAGCGGCTGCACACTGTCAGGAACCTTGAACCCCTGCCCAACAGAGCCGGTGTCCGGAATACCCACGGCCTTCAGGTTCCGAATGATCTCTTCAATGAATAGCGGTGTTCTGCCGCAGATTTCTTCCACGAAAGCGCTTAGATCAGCGCTATCGCTTTCCTGATTAAGCAGCGTGCGGACAAGGTTGCGGCTTGATGGGTCATCCAATGGCCCAAGAATCAGATTTTGTACGATTCTATCTAAATCTGGTGGAACGACGTTCATCGTACGGGATGTCATAATGACCATCAACTGATGGTCGGAAACAACCCGGATCAATTCCAGACAAAGGGCCATGGTGTACTGGTCCGCCCAATGCATATCTTCAAAAACCACGACAAGTGGCTTCTGCTCGGCCATACCAAAAATGATGGCAAGTAAAGCTTCGACAATGGCCTCCTGCCGAACCTTTTGCGCCAGAGACACCCAAGCCTGATCATCACAAGCCGAATGAAGTACCGATTGCAGGGCACCGACATGTTTCCGATAGAAAGGAGAATCCGTGTCGAGATACACGCTTACCCTATTTGTAAAATCTTTGATGCGGTCTGATAACGACAGGTCCAAGGATTGACTGATTGCCCGTGTCAGCGGTGCATACGCAACCTGCTTGTCCAGCGCATTGGCATTGATTTCCAGAACCCGAGTATTGGTATTGTCTTTGGCACCCGTGAATTCATGCACAAGCCGGGATTTCCCAATGCCAGCTTCTCCGACAACCATGATCGCCGATCCTGTCCCACCTTTGGCACAGGCCCAAGCCTCGTTCAACATTTTGAGATCTTTTTCTCGTCCCATGAAGGGCGAGAGACCTTGGCCGGCCCGCATTCTCCACCGGGACATGGCCTGATCACGATTAGTGATTTCGTAAAGCGGTAACGGCTGATTGACACCGCTGACGATGGTTTCGCCAATCGGACAGCTATGAAACATCTCTCCAACGCTCTCGACAACCGCCTGCGATACCGCAACCGTATTGATACGTGCTGCGGATTGTATCTTGTTGGCCAAATGAACAACCGGGCCGCTCAATGTCAGCTCGTCAAAATTCGCGTGCGACAGGTTGCCAAAGAGAACCGGACCACTGTGCAAGCCAACTCGAATATCAACGCGCTTCGTCTTCATTTTGGACACACGGTCGATGACTGCAAGCCCGGCTTCAACCGCTCGAATGCAGTGATTTTCATCTGCCACCGGGAACCCAAAAACAGCCAATGCCCCATCTCCGACATACTGTACCGAAGCGCCAAATTCTTCGCAGGTATCCATCATCAACTCGACCGCGGGGCCCAGCCGGTCAAGTGCGTCTTCAGGTTCAAGATCTTCAATCAGGGCGGTCGATTGCACAATATCAATAAAGGCAATCGTGCAGATCTTTCGTTCACGCGCCTCGATATGCATGTTGCGCTTGCGCGGGATGGGCGTTTTCGCGCGATCAGACACGCTTTACCTCCGTGTCGGTGAAGTTGGCACAGGTTAGATTGGCTACGGACCATTGGACGCGAAAGCCAGTAAGTCGGGTATCACAATATCATTCTTAATCCACCGATAAGTACAGGAAAATATTGACCTCGATGTTTGGGCAAGCACTCCATTGACGACCGTAGGGCATCGTTGCTAACTATTATCCATAAGGACAATTTCGTGGCTTGAAGGGATAATTGATGGCTGATGGCGAACACACTCATGCGAACAAACATCTCACGCTGGACGAGGTTCAGACTATCATTGGTCGCGCAATCGTCGATGAGAGTTTTCGCGACGAATTGACGAATAACCCTGAGAAAACTTTAAAAAAACTGGGAATAAGTACTCTGGTTGGAGGGGATGTTGATCAAAAATCAGTTGAACTGATCAGAGCCATCGCTGATGCGTTCAAAGAGACAAACACAGACACAAGTTTGAAAGAAGTGCTTGAAAAACTGAGAAGTTCTTACCTTGACTCCACAGATGGTATTATCAGGTCTCGCTGTCTTTAACCATAGGGGGCGGTGATGGGCTGATGCAGTCAGAGCTTGATCGCGTCCACCCCGTTTCTTTGCAGTTTACGTCCCTGCAATACCCCAGTTTAGGTGTTAGTCTGGTCGCAATAACGTAGCGATAGGGCGAAATGCGTTGTGACATCAACTATTTCGTTTGATCTACCATAGCGGTTTGATGATATGGTTGTCGGTCCGATGGGTATAAGAGAAAGCTCGCCACAACTGAGGCAGGGCGCACCAATTTAAGGTTGATTAGGTTCTTAAAAGGCAATACCACTCCAGATAGTTTTAATCATATGTAAGGCTTCTTTATGGCGAATAATTATTCAAGTGACCGCAGCACTGTAACACAACATAACGCCTCTTTAGATCGGTCGGACTCTGGGAGTGCGCACCTTACGCTGAGCGATGTTCTGACAGCCACGGAGTTGGCAATGTTGGATAACGATTTAAGATCCGATCTTGGAAAAGCAAGGAGAAATTACCTTCAATCAGCTGACGGAATTATAGGGTCTCGTTGCGCTTGATGCTGAGGTATGGATGCTTGACCTGACGGGGATGAAAAGCGTACAGCTTGTTTCTCTACCTTTTACGTCCCTGCAATACCCCAATTTAGGTGTTAGTCTACTTGCGACAGCGTTGCGACAGCGCGGTATGAATTGTGACATCAGCTATTTCGCCTTCGATTTTGCCGAAAAGATCGGAATAGATAACTATCTGCTCCTTTCGCATGAAAAGCTCTACCAAGCCTTCTTAGGAGAATGGATTTTTTCAAACCTCGTGTTTGATCGACCCGACTCCTTGGACATCGATTATCTGACAGATGTGTTGCCGGAATTTGCCAACCCTCTGGAAGCTGTATTAATCACAAATGTGGCTTTGACCGCACGGCAAGCAACGCACAGTTTCATTGATAAGTGTGCGCAAGACATTGCCGCAAAAAATCCAGCTCTGGTTGGGGTGACCACATCCTTCCAACAAAATATGGCCTCCATCGCTTTTGCTATGGCGCTCAAGTCGCATGCGCCTGATACGACGATCATCTTCGGCGGTGCCAATTGTGAGGCCGAGCTTGGCCAGAATATGCTGGATCGTTTCGACTGCATTGATGCCGTGTGTAATGGTGAAGGCGATGCCTCGTTTCCAGCGTTTGTCAAAGCCTTTTCCCGTTCAAAACCGTTGCCGGACATACCGGGAATTGCGATACGAGGCCGTAAGCCGAACAAGCAATCCGGCAGCATGATTGCAGCCCTTGATGATCTGCCTATTCCTGAATTTTCAGATTTCTATGAACGCTTTGAACAAACACCCGGGCTTGGCGAAATGTTGAAACCTGCCCCGACGATTGAGACCTCTCGCGGCTGTTGGTGGGGCGCCAAGCACCACTGTACGTTCTGTGGCCTCAACGGCAATGCAATGACCTACCGGAGCAAGTCACCTGATCGCGCATTCGAGGAGTTCCACAGTCAGGCAAAAAAATATGGATCTGACTTTGTCGTGGTGGATAATATTCTGGACTACACCTATTTCGACAGCCTGCTTCCAATGTTGCGAGAAGATCCAACGCCTTATCTTATGCATTTTGAGGTCAAATCAAATCTGTTCCCTAAACATATCAATGCATTAGCTGAAGCCGGTATCCGAAAGATACAGCCTGGTATCGAGACGCTGGACAGTGACATTCTGAAACGAATGAAGAAAGGTGTGACCGCTCAACAGAACATTCAAACGCTAAAGCTCTGCGCTCAGGCAGGAATCTATGTTGACTGGGGTTTTATCTTTGGTTTCCCGGGCGAAGACCCTCAGAGCTATGATCGCATGGCAGAAATCATGCCATTGCTGCATCACTTGCAGCCGCCAGCTGCCTTCGCACCAGTCCGGGCAGATAGGTTCAGCCCGTACTTCACCAATCCCACCGATCATAACATTCAATTGGCTCCGGCCAAGCCTTACCAATATATATACGCTGACGTAGGCGATGATCTGAGCAAATTTAGTTATCACCATGAGATGATCGCTGAAGATATCAACAACGCGAAATCCTATACCACCCGCGCAAGAGATGCAGTTAAGAGCTGGACTTCCCAACATTCGAGCGCCAAGTTCTACATCCTGGATGATACTTGCTCCGAGATGACATTGGTGGACAGTCGTATGAATGAGGCGGAAAAACATTTGCATCTCAACAAGCTGGAATCTGATATTGTCAACGTTTGCACCTGCATTATAGGGCGAAATCGTTTAGCCGCGAAGCTAGTGCCGTATTCTGAAGAGCAGCTTTCTGCTGCGATTGCCCGACTGTTGCGTGACGGTGTACTTCTGGCTGAACGGAATTCACTGCTGGCATTGCCGTTGCGAACTGGTCGCTACAAACAGGCACCCGAATGGACACAAATCCGCGCAGAAGTTCTGCAGACGTGATTACAAAGCTTCTTCCAAGTCGCGGAGAGTTGTCGGGTTCGGTTTAGCGCACCCTATAGAATATTGCATTGGGCAGAGGCGTTCATCCAGTTGCTTGGCTGGGTCGTATCGGCGCTTGCCCGAAGGGGACGGTTGCGCCTTCACCCTGATGTGACGCTGTGACGTTCGATCTAAGGATCCAGAATTTCTCTGGTAGGTTGGAGCATCGGTCTGTCTCGATTAGGGATTTTGTTGGCCTGTTAGGGTCGGTTTGGCAGGCCTGCGTGGTGAAGAGAGTATAAGCGCGCTTTTCCAGCAAACCAAAAACAGCCTTTTGCGCCTCTTGTCCGTCGTCAGGGATTTTGGGACAGATGGCTGCCTAACCTAAGAGAGGGTCTGGCGCATCTGGCTGTCGTGATTATGCGGCGGATTTGCGGTGAAGCAAGCGTCGCGTTTCGATGGTCTTTCGCTTGATCCTTTCTCGTTGTTTCAAAATAGTCTCCCCGCGCCCGAAGTAGACATCGGCAGGCGTGAGGTTCTGCAGGCCTTCGTGATAACGCCGGTGGTTGTAGTGATCGACAAAGGCATCGATCTGTTGTCTGAGATCACCGGGCAGGTAGTAGTTTTCAAGCAGAATGCGGTTCTTTAGCGTTTGATGCCACCTTTCGATCTTGCCCTGGGTTTGCGGGTGATATGGCGCACCTCGAACATGATCCATCTTCTGATCTTCCAGCCAATCAGCCAGTTCGCCCGAGATGTAGCTCGACCCGTTGTCACTGAGCAGGCGCGGCTTGTGCAGCACCGTCGCCTGATCGCAGCCCGAAGCCTGCAGCGCGAGGTCGAGCGTATCGGTCACATCTTCGGCCTTCATCGTTGTGCAGAGCTTCCAGGCGATGATGTAGCGGCTGTAATCATCGAGGATAGTGCTGAGATAGAACCAGCCCCATCCGATGACCTTCAGATATGTGAAGTCGGTTTGCCATAGCTCGTTGGGACGCGTTGTCTTTTCTTTGAACTCGTCGGCGGCTGACAGAACCACATAGGCCGGGCTGGTGATCAGATCATAAGACTTGAGGATGCGATATACGGAAGCCTCTGACACAAAATACTTTTCTGTATCAGTAAACTGAACGGCCAACTCGCGCGGAGACAGGTCGCTTTCCTGCAAAGCCAGGTCCCTGATCTTCTCTCGAATGGGCTCGGGAATGCGGTTCCAGACCCGTGACAGTATCGGACTACGATCGTCAAGCGCCTCGGGGCCACCTGACATATACCGGTCGTACCAGCGGTAGAAGGTGGTCCTGGGAATCCCCAGCTTGTCCAGGGTTCGCTTGATCGGGAGATGCGAGCCTTCGACCAGGCGAATGATCTCCAGTTTCTCAGATGCGGGGTACCTCATTCGTCGTCCTCCCCATCCCCGAGCATGCTTTTTTTGAGCAGCCGTAGCTCCAGGGCTTGTTCAGCGACGACCTCTTTCAAATCACGGGATTCCCGACGAAGGTCTTTGACTTCGGTCGACGTCGCTGCACGGGCCGTGTCGCCAGCCAGACGCTTCTTGCCCGCTTCAAGGAACTCTTTGGACCAGCTATAATACAGGCTCTGAGCAATGCCCTCTCGACGGCAAAGCTCGGCAATGCTGTCCTCACCCTTAAGGCCGTCCAGCACGATCCTAATCTTCTCTTCGGCGGAATACTGTTTGCGCGTCGCACGGCGGATGTCTTTGACGACCTTATCACCGTGGCTCTTACGTGTTCCGGGTTTCTGTCTCATCTCCACTCCTTGGTGGTTACGATGTGCCAGAAACCCTCCCTTATCAAATCGGCCTAAACTGTCCCATAGGCGCTGACGTCAGACAAGATCAACCGTGACGATCAACGCAGGCTTGTGACGGGCGAAGAACCGGACAAACTGATCGAATGACCGCCTGTTGTAGAACGTCATGAACCTTTGACTCTTTGCGATAAAGCTTCCGAGGATTTTCGCACTTCGCGTCGAGCAATTCTGACCCAAACTTCAACTAAAGCTGACTCAAAGCAGACTTTGGGCATCATGCGGCGAAAGCTGACTGTGAGCCCATTGTTGCCGGTTTTCCGCAATGCGGCCAAGTTCCGCTTTCAAGTACTGGGCGTTTTGAGTTCGGTGATTTTGACTATAGCCGACCGTGTTCATCCAGTAATCACGCTTTAGCTTCGCCTCTCCATTGCGAGGAGACGCTGCAAGCGCCAAATGCCATTTCAACGGACCAAACAGCGTTCAATAGAGCGGCAGTGGTAGAGCAACTCCAAGTCTAAAGATTGGGCCACCGAAAACAGTGTGCCAATCGGTGCACCTTCCGACGCTTGGCCAGCAGGGATACTGACGCCGGGCATTCCCAAGTAATTGCCCAACATAGTATTGCGCAACACGAGGAGATTGGTCTGTGCGAAGAGGTTGTTATCCGCTTCCAACTCAGAGATCGACGGCGCAGTAATCGGCACCGTTGGAAAGACCAGAATGTCATGACCGAGAGTCTCTCGGACGGCATGTTCGAGGCGCATTCGATCCCATTGTAGCTGGATATAGTCTTGCGCTGAAAACTGTTTTGCCGTTCCCATGCGTTCACGCACCCGCTGGTCCATTTTATCGGCATCAGGGCTGGCCAGCAGGTCTTTATGCAGCGTCGCGGCCTCTGCCACGGTCAGTGTGCCGTGTTTGGCGAAAAGAGCGACTACCTCATCAAAGATCGGAAATGCGCGGCGGGTAACGACGTAACCTGCGTTTTCGAGTTTATCCAAGACATGATCAAAACAGGCGGCGACCTCTGGATCCAGACCGTCCATCACCACGTTTGTTGGCACGACGAGGTTTGGTTTTGGGATGGGTGCGGCTGGCACAGGTTTCAGGGTTTTGCCGCGTAGGATGGCGTCGAATGTAATGATATCTTCGATGGAATGGGCAAAGCTACCGACGGAATCCAAGCTGTCTGATAGCGGGAAGATACCTGTTTTTTCGTAATGGGATTGGCTGGATTTAAAGCCGGTAATGCCACAGAATGATGCGGGTACGCGCACGGAACCCGCCGTATCTGTGCCAATGGCCAGCGGTACAAGGGAAGCCGCAACAGCGACCGCCGAACCAGACGACGAGCCACCCGGCGCCAAGGGCTCAACAGTCGAATGCGGGTTCACGGGGGTGCCAAAATGAGGATTCAGGCCAAGGCCGGAATAGGCGAATTCTGACAGGTTAGTTTTGCCAATGCAGATCAATCCAGCCTTAGTGCAATTTTCGAAGATTACTGCACCCCGCGCAGGCGGTGCTACGCGTTCAT
Source organism: Yoonia sp. BS5-3 (assembly GCF_038069655.2). Lineage (NCBI taxonomy): Bacteria > Pseudomonadati > Pseudomonadota > Alphaproteobacteria > Rhodobacterales > Paracoccaceae > Yoonia > Yoonia phaeophyticola. Next base: position 741,091 of record NZ_CP150951.2, on the reverse strand, counting down.
TTACCGCACTTGCGGCTGTTGTGGGCGTGCCAGGGATGTCCACCAAATCCTTCCACGCTACAGGGATGCCATCCCAATCGCTGAGCAACTGACCTGCCTTCCGGCGGGCGTCGCTTTCGCGTGCGGCTGTCAATGCCGTCTCCTTCATCAGAGTTATGAAAATTGCATCATCCCCATGGGCGTGGATGGCGGCAAAGCAGGCCTTGATCAGTTCTTCGGAGGTAAACTCGCCAGCATCAAGGCCGGCAGCCAGCGCGGTCGCGCTTACAGCATTCAATTCGATATTCAATTTAGGCTCCGTCAGATTTGGGGAGATGTCAGACAAACAGCGTAATGACCTTGGGGAAGAGGATCAGAAGAGCCAAAACAACCAGATAGGCTCCGATATAGGGCAGCGTGCTTTTTGAGATGTCTTCCATACGCGACCCCGATAAACGCGCCGCGATAAAAAGGTTCAGCCCGACGGGCGGTGTAAAGTTACCGACGGCCAGTGCGATGACAGTGAAGACCCCAAAATATATCGGGTCGATCCCAACTGCGGCAATTAATGCGCCCAATGTCGGCACCAACAACACCAAGGCAGCAACGTTGTCCAGAAACGTGCCAGCGATCAAGAGCAGAACCAGGATCATCACCATGATTAGGCTCGGATTGCTGCTGAAACCCAATATTGACGCCGCAACCGCCTGCGGTACTTGTTCGGCTGTTATGATGTAGGAGAACGCGTTCGCCGTACCCATCAAATACATGACAATCGCTGAACTGATCGCGGTGTTGATAAAGATCGGTCCTAGGGATTTGATCGTGATAGAGCGGTAGACGAACATGCCGATGATGAGCCCGTAAAGACAGGCAACGGCGGCGGATTCAGTTGGGGTAAAGATGCCGCCATAAATGCCGCCAAGGATGATGGCCGGCATGATCAAGGCGAGACTGCTTTCGGCGATGACCTTGCTGGCTTTTACATCGGGATTCACGGGTTCACCAGCCAGCCCGTGGCGTTTTGCCAAAAGATAATTCGCCACGCCCAAGGCAAGGGCGATGACAATACCCGGCAGGATGCCTGCAATAAACAGATCACCGATCGAGACGTCTGCGATTGTGCCGTAGATCACCATTGTCAGGCTGGGCGGAATGATCAGCCCCAAAGCGCCGGAGGACGCGACGACAGCGCCTGCAAAGGCCGGTGCATAGCCACGATTCACCATGGACGGGATCAGGATTGACCCGATGGCAGAGGTCGTTGCAGGTGCGGAGCCGGAAATTGCGCCAAAGAACGCCGACGCGCCTGTGGACATTTGCGCAAGCCCGCCGGGGTAGCGGCCAAGGGCAAGGCCCGCCAACTTAACCAGTCGTTCCGATATCTGCGCGGCTGCCATGATATTGCCTGCCAACAAGAAAAGCGGAATCGCAAGGAACGGGAACGAATTTAGACCGTTGAACAGCTTTTGCGGCACAATGATCAGCGGGATCGGGCTGGCAAAATGAAGGGCTGCGACGGACGCGATGCCAAGGGAAAACGCCACAGGCACGCCGAGCAAAAGCAGGCCAAACAGAGCGACAAACAGGATCTCAGTCATGGCGTTTGCCCTTTAGAAACTGGCACATTTGCTGTTCTATTAGGAAGACCAACGCGAGGATTGAGCCGACAGGAATGGCCATGGTGATATAACCCACGGGGATCTTGGCGGCGGGAGAGGTCTGGCGCATGGCGCGCATGGCGAGATCATGGCCCTCGGTGGCGATGAGGCACAAAAAGCCGGCGAGTAGGACAATGATCACCACGTCTGCCTGCCGTTCGACGGAGAATGGCAATTTGTTTTTTAGGATATCCATAGCGATGTGGCTGTTGGAACGAAACGCAACGGCCGCCCCCAAAAACACCGACCAGATCATCGCGTAAATCGATAGTTCACTGGCCGCCGCGAGGGAGAAGTTGAAAATGAAACGGCTGGCCACCTGTGCTGTGACCAACGCGAATACGGCGAACAAACAAACCCCGGCAACAATACTGACGAAGGTTTCTAGCAGATCAAACAGTTTCATTGGCGGCCTTCCGATTGGCCCGCAGACACCTGGCCTGCGGGCCGGTTTGGTTAATCGGCAAGTTGGGTTTGAATTTCTGCGATGATGCCAGCGTCCAGCGTTTGCTTGAACATTTCTATCACAGGAGCGGTCGCCTCGCGAAATGGCGCCGGGTCCACTTCGTTGATCTGATTGCCCAATGCCGCGAGTTCGGCCCATTGCGCGTCTTCCAAATCGTTCACCATTTGCAGATGCACGGCAGCCATTTCTGTCGCGGCTGTCAGAATGATCTCGCGATGCTCGTCGGACAAGGACTCTAGCAGGGCTTCGTTCATGATCAGCGGCGAGCCGAGGTAGATGTGGGCCGTGCGAGATGTGTATGCCTGCACTTCGTAGAACTTTTGCGTCAGGATGTGGGCTGGCGGGTTTTCCTGTGCGTCGGCGGTGCCAAGTTGCAGGGCAGAGTAGAGTTCGCCAAAGGAAATCACGACGGGGTTCGCGCCCATGGCTTTGAAGGTTTCAACGAAAACCTCGCCTTCGGGAACGCGGATTTTCACGCCGTCCAATTGGGATGGGTCGGTGATAGGCTGCACATTATTGGTGATGTTGCGCAAGCCGCCCATCCACCAGCCAATCACAACCGCGCCGGTCCCTTCCATCTTCGTCTCAAGCTGGTCACCAACAGGCCCTTCGAGGACTTCATGAACGTCATCCAGCGATGAGAACAGGAATGGCAGGTTCAGGATGCCCATGTCGGGTACCCAGTTGGATAGCACCGTGTCGGAGACAAGGAAAATATCCTGCGTGCCTAGCATCGTGCCCTCTACGGCCTCCAACTGTTTGCCCAGCTGGTCCGCTGGGTAAACATCAATCTGGATTTCACCGTTTGACCGTTCGCTGACGGTCTGGGCAAACAGTTCGGAAATGGTTTGGTAGTGGTGGGTCGGCGCGCCTGTATGGCCCAGGCGCAGGATAACGTCTTGGGCATTCGCGGTACTGGCCAGCAGGACGGACGCTGCAAGGATGGAGGCGGTTGAAAGCAATTTCATGGAATTTTCCTTTGTTGGACAGGATGAAGACGAGCAGTGTTTTTCTTGTTTTGGGGCAGGCACATTCGGGTCAGTCGATCCGTAAAGGCCAAACAGACAAGGGCGCGTCGGGTGCAAATCCAGCGGAACCCAGATTGTTTCATCAACTATGGCATTGCAAATTTCAAAGCAGGTAGCATTAACTTGCGACGCGGGCGTTGCCAAATCGGCAACGGAGGCGTTTGATACTTGGGCGGTATTTGTGCGGAAAAATGAGGCGTTGCTATGAATTTAAACGGTTTGAAATACTTCTTGGAAGTTGCGAAGTGCAAATCGATCCGGCGTGCGTCTGAACGCCAACATGTGGCGGCGTCTGCCATCAGCCGCCAGATTTCCGCGCTCGAACACGAATTGGATTGCGTGCTGTTGGATCGCCGCTCTGACGGGGTAAGCCTGACTGAAGCCGGTGAAAGACTGTGGGCGCACGGCCTGAAGATTGAGGCGCAGTTGCAATTGGTACAATCGGATATCGACGATCTGCGCGCCCTGCACCGCGGGGTGATCCGTATCACGACCGTGGAGGGCATTACCGAGAATTTTCTGCCCGACATCCTGACCGAATTCAATCAGCTCTACCCTGATGTGACGTTTGAAATCACGGTTTCCAGTCGCGATGAAGCAGTCGATGCTCTGGATCGTTACGAGGCGGACATCGGGTTTGTTTATGATTTTTCGAACCACCACGCGATTGAAACCACGGCCCATTGCCACCAACCGTTAATGGCCTTCGTGCCGCCGGATCACCCACTAAGCGACGGGCGGGCAATGAAGTTAGCAGAATTGCTGACCCACAGCCACGTTTTGCCGGACGACAGTTTTGGCATTTCCCAGCTAGTTAAGAGAGTGGCGAAAAAGGAGAAAGTCGTGGTGTCGCCATGCGTGCGCAGCAATCTGTTGAATTTTTTGCGGAACTACGCGCTGCGTAATCAGGCCGTTATGTTTGTTCCGCTTCAAGGAGTGTATAGTGAGGTGATCAACGGCATCCTTGTGCCGGTTAATCTACAATGCGCCGCATTTGCGCATCGCCGCTTGTCGATCGCGCGGCGCAGGCAGCGGGCGTTATCCCCGGCAACGGAACTGTTCGCTGCATTTGCCGAGGATAGGTTTACCCACTGGGAAGACTTGGATGCAGAGGCACTTTTGGCGGCACAGCAAAAATGGTGGACTGAGCCAGTCTTACGCTGACTTCAACAGAACCGTCATTTCGGCCTCAATCGGGGCATCCAAACCAAGTTCGTTCTGGAACAAGGCAGCGCGCGCATGTTTGCCGCGTTCCGGGCCAAACAGATCGACGTATAAGTCAGATGCGCCGTTCAGGACCAGATGTGCTTCGGTGAAACCGGGCGCGGAATTGACGTAGCCCACCATTTTGACAATGCGTTCAATGCGATCCAGATCGCCAATGACCATCTTCATCAATGCCAGGTGGTTGAGCGCCATCAGCTTGGCGGATTCATACCCTTCTGCAATCGTCAATTCACCTCCCAGTTTGCCTTTGATCGGCATGATGTCTTTGTCGTTTTCATCACGGATGGTGCCCAGAGTGCCGGACACATACAGCATGTTTCCAACCTGAACGGCAGGCAGGTAGTTCCCGATCGGGCGCGGTGGGGGCGGCAATTTCAGCCCGAGCGTTTCTAGTTTATTCTCAATAACGCCCTTGGTCACAGTCATGATCGGTCCTCTTTATGGGTATGATCACAACATTAGAATTCGGATATCGGTGCGGGAAGAACGCATCAGGTAGGGGAGCTTTGCCGAAACGGCAACAAGACTGCTTCCGGTCTAATCATGTAGAATAAAGAGCAGATCAGGAAGACCAAGACCGCTCGATGCTAAGCAACTTAAATTGCGTGTCCAGGCAATGTCCGCTTCCATATAGTTTGACAGTACGCAGTGCCTTTGCTGGGAATGGCACCATCTCCGCACTTGCTGATTTTCACTGTATCCGTAGACCGAACATGCGGCCATTGGTTGAGAACGCTGTAAGATCAATCTTGTCCCGCCTAGTTGCCTTTAAAGGTCATGAAAGCAATGTCTACTTTGGGCTGCGGGCTGAATTGCAGCGAAGGTCGGGTGTGAGCCCAAAATCACCGATGCTGCAGTGTGCTCAAACGGCCGCTTCGTTGCCATCGAAGCGCGACAGGGCCGCCTCAGCTCAAACGGGGCCCCAATACGAACCTGATCGGAGCAATAAGCATCCAAGCCCCAACGCCGAGCATGGTGCCGCCTGATAAGTTTCCACCCCAGAAAGACAGGTTTCTTGATCCGAACCGGCTAACAATTTGCTTTTTTAGAGTTATTGCAGTCAGGGCTATGACGCTGAAACAGATCAAACCATTCAGGTACATAAAGAAGCCGAGTACAAGGATTTGAGCGCTGACGTTTCCGAGCTCTACTGCTACGAATTGCGGTAGAAATGACGTCAGCAATACCACCATCTTCGGGTTCCCCAAATTGGTTAGAAGCCCTTGGATGAAGGCTGCAATCAACGGCTCTTCCGACCGTAGCCCAGAAAGGTGACTGGACTGATCGCGAACGCTGCGTGACGCAAATGAAGTGCGCAGTATCTTGTATCCGATATATATCAGGTACAGGGCCCCACCGGCGCGGACGGCCATCCAGATTGCAGGCGACAAGGAGTTCACAAATTCCAGTCCGAACGCAATGGCAGGAACGAAAAACAGACCAGCCGAAATAACACCAAGAATTGATGCAAATGCTTGCCGCATCCCTTGAGAGGTCGCCCGTGACACGACGACGATGCTGTCAGGTCCAGGTGTTAGAAACATAAGCGCATGTATCCCGACCATCACAGCTACCAAGCTCCAGTCCACGGCGTTTTCCTTTCGTCAATTTTACCTAGCTTGGTTGGACGGTAGACTGCGTGAAGTTTCTTGTAAATCGGGTGTATTTTGAGATGGAAGCAGACATTCATGCAGCGATAATGAACGTCCGGTTTGTCCCACACAGCAGACCTCTACCAACGACCTGACAAATGGCGGCTTTGTGGGACGGAGCTGCCGTTCGCTGCGCTTGCACCAATAACCGCTTTCAGAAACGCCCTGCCTACCAAGCGTTGTACGCGAGGTATTTGCCGCTCATTTCGATTTTAACGCGGTCGCCCTTGGGGTTTTCGACGCGTTCGACCGTCATGTCGAAATCAATGGCAGACATGATGCCGTCGCCGAATTTCTCGTGGATCAATGCTTTGAGCGTTGGACCGTAGACGCCGACGATTTCATAGAACCGGTAGATGCAAGGATCGGTCGGGACCGTCTGTGCGAAGTTCTTTGTGGGGCTTTCTGTGAGCACCTCAACCGCTTCGTCAGAGAGCGACAACAGCTCACCCAATGCCGCCGCCTTGTCCGCTGGAAAGGCATTCATGCCGACACATGCGGAATGGGTGAAAACCGGGGACATGTCGATCTTTTCGGCAATATCTTCCCAGCCGAGGCCCGCGGCTTTCTTGGCTTCGAGGATCTTCATTGTTACGTCGTCTTTGGTCAGCATAGTGGGCTCCATTTTTGATGTATGTGGTTATTTTGAAAGTTGGACGGCGAGGGCGATTGACAGGATGGCCAGCGCAATCGACAGGCATTGCCAGAATTTCAGAGGGTCACGTTCCATCAAAGGCCGCGCATGGCGCTTTTGATAGGCCGCTGACGGCGTGCGTAAATCCTTTATGAAATCCGAAAACGTCTCATATCGTTTGTAGGGATCGGCGTGGACGGCACGCGATAACGCTTCATCCATCCACGGGGCCAACACACGTGCATCCCCCTGCGCTGAACGATACCGCAAAGCGGCGCGATCACGTGGGGTGCGAATTCTGGCGATTTGGGTGCCGTAGGGCAGATACCCCGTCAGCATCTCGTAGGCGATCACACCGATGGAAAACATATCGGATCGAAAGCTTACCGCCTCATTCGAGAAATATTCAGGCGCTGTGTATTGATAGGTCCCTAGGATGCCTGCCTCTGCGGGGAACGGGGCGGCCTCTTGCACGCCCGCGACATAGGCCGCGCCGAAATCGATTAGCTTCACGACACCATCGTCGGTGATCATGATGTTTTCAGGACGGATGTCCTGATGCAGCATTTCGCGCCGATGAAACGAGCGGAGCCCCTTCACGGTTTGCTCAATGATATCGCGCACTTGCTCCAGCGACGGCTGCGGGTTGTCTGCCATCCATTGCCGCAGGGTTTGGCCCTCGATGTATTCGGTCACGGAATAAAGATAGGCGCGTGGTGTCTCAAGCGGCGGCGGCGCGCTTAGCAGGTGGGGGTTCGACAGCCGCCGTGCGATCCATTCCTCTAACACGAACCGGCGCAACTGTTCAGGATCATCCCGTGTCTCAGACCCGGGAATTTTCAGCGCGACCTTCATCCCGTCTGGCGCTTTGGCCAAATAGAGATGGGACCGGTGATTTCCGTGCAAAGCCCGCAAGATCTCATACCCGTCAAGGATATCCCCGGCATTCGGAATAGGCGGGAACGGCAGGGTGAGATCGTCGGTATTGATACCACCGGGCCCTGTGGGCAGCGCATCGATCCGGACAATTTGCACTGTCATGTTGTCTGGGCTGTCCGCCTCATGAGCGGCGGCCACGATATCATCCGCAGCCGCTTGAAGATCACCGGCCGCAATCTGTGCCACGACCTGCGCTGGTGTCCAGAAGTCGTGAACGCCGTCGGATGTCAGAAGGAACACATCGCCTTGCGCCAGCGGCACGGACTTGTAGGAAATTTCAATGGTTTGCCGCGCACCCATCGCCGCAGAGAGCATTCCCATGCTTTGATGATCGACGGTCAGTGGCTCCAGCGATCCACCTGACACCCGCCAAATCCGGCTATCACCGACGTGGAACAAATGCGCCTGCCGGGCCTTGAGGATCAGTGCAGCGAGGGTGCAAACATAGCCACGGTCCACTTCCCCCGATGGGGTTCCGGCCGTTTGCGCGTGCAGCCAACTGTTTGTGGCATTGATCACCGTCGAAACGGCGGTTTGTGCGGCCCAGCTATCGGGGGTCGCATAGTAGTCTGTCAGCAGTGATTTCACGGCTGTCTCTGCCGCGATATGGCTGACATCGGATGTGGAAATACCGTCTGCCAAAGCAACGGTGATCCCCTTTAACGACATAGCGCGCCCGTTGGGGACGAGCGCGCCATGAAAGTCCTGGTTCACCGCCTTGCGTCCTTTGCTGGACGCCTGACCAAGCGAGACCGAAATCTGGGTCATATCTGAACAATGCTTATTCAATGTCGCGCTTTCGGTGAAACCCTCAGCCCGGTGTTGGGGCTGAGGGACATTCATCTGTTATTCAGCTGGCGTGCCAACACCGGCAACACTGCGCTTTGGCGATGTTTTGTAATGTGTCGAATAGATCATGCCGCCAACGAATGTCAGGCCACCCACAAGATTGCCAACGATAACAGGGAATTCGTTGTAAAGCAGGTAGTCGCCCCATGTGAATTCACCGCCCAGCATGATGCCTGATGGGAACAGGAACATGTTCACGATTGAGTGCTCAAATCCAAGGTAGAAGAACACCAGAATTGGCATCCACATCGCCATGATCTTGCCAGACACTGATGTGGACATCATCGCGGCAACAACACCTGTGGACACCATCCAGTTACACATCACAGCGCGGATAAAGACTGTCAGGAAGCCAGATGCACCTGCCGCAGCGTAGCCGACGGTCCGTGCTTCACCGATCACACCGATCCGTTGACCGACCGCATTGGGTTCATGTGAAAACCCGGTCGTGAAGATGACAGCCATGAAGACCGCAGTCGTGAGTGCACCTGCAAAGTTACCGCAAAACACAAGGCCCCAGTTGCGGAATACGCCTTTCCATGTGATCCCCGGACGCTTTGCGATGACGGCTAGTGGGCAAAGTGTGAAAACGCCCGTCAGCAGGTCAAAGCCAAGCAGATAAAGCATGCAAAAACCAACCGGAAACAACAAGGACGCGACCAAGAAGTTGCCCGTGTTCACGGCAATCGTCACAGCGAAAGCTGCGGCAAGCGCCAAGATTGCGCCCGCCATATAAGACCGGATCAGAGTGTCTTTCGTCGACATCAAAACCTTGGATTCACCCGCGTCGATCATCTTTTCCGCGAATTCTGAGGGTATTACATATGACATATTGTCAGTCCTGCGTTGTGGGAGGGGAGGTTAGAGGCCAAGCAAGACGGTGTCGCCATCCAGCTTGATTGGGAATGATTGGGTTTGACCGTCGTCCGCGCCTTGGGCCGCGCCGGTATCCAGCGCGATGACCCAATTGTGCAGCGGGCAAGTGACGCAACCGTCGTGGACGATGCCTTGGCTCAGCGGGCCGTTTTTATGCGGACATTTGTCTTCCAAGGCAAAGACACGGTCGTCGCTTGTGCGGAACACCGCGATGGTCATATCGCCGTTTTGGACGCAGCGGGATCCTTGCCGCGGAATGTCTGTCAGCGCGCCGATCGCAATCCAGTTTTTGGCTTGTGCGTTCATTCTGCCGCCTCCAGCTTGATATTGGCCATCGGTGCAAATTCGTGGGCTTCGGCCCCTGCGACACGTTCCGCCCAAGGATCGATCTGCACGAATGTCTGCGAATAGACGAACCGTTCGTAAAAGCCCTGGCGTGCGTCAGCGTCGTTCATGATCAGATCATTGATGTGATCATAGCCAAGCCGGTCGGCCCATTTGTAAATACGCTCAAGGTAAAAGCCCGTCTCGCGGTAATATTGGGTCAGGGCGCAGACGTATTCGATGGTCTCTTTCTCGGTCGCGACCGTTCCCATCTTTGTCGTGCCTTGGATATGCAGACCTGCGGCACCCCCATAGAGAATTTCAAACCCGCTATCGACACAAACGATGCCGATGTCTTTGCAGGTGGATTCGGCACAGTTCCGTGGACAACCCGACACCGCCAGTTTCAACTTGGCCGGCGCCCAAGAGCCCCACAGCGCGCGTTCCAGATCAATGCCCAACTGCGTGCTATCTTGCGTCCCAAAGCGGCACCATTGCTTGCCGACACAGGTTTTGACTGTCCGCAACCCCTTGGCGTAGGCCGCACCCGATACCATCCCCGCATCATTGAGGTCTTTCCAAACGGGGATGAGCTGCTCTTTCTTCACGCCCAGAAGGTCGATCCGCTGGCCCCCTGTAACCTTGACCGATGGGACATCATATTTATCGACAACATCAGCAATCGCGCGCAACTCATCGGCCGTGGTCATGCCGCCAAACATGCGGGGCACGACGGAATAGGTGCCGTCTTTTTGGATGTTGGCGTGAATACGTTCGTTGATGAAACGGGACTGCTGATCGTCAACATATTCGCCGGGCCAATCGCTGAGCAAATAGTAGTTCAAAGCGGGGCGGCACTTTGCGCAGCCTTCCGGCGTGGACCATTCAAGCTCCTGCATGACCTGCGGAATGCTCTTGAGACCCTTGGCTTTGATCATCCGGCGCACATAACCGTGGCCGTGGGTGGTGCAACCACACATGCCCTCGGCTTCGGGCAGCTTGAATTCATCACCCAAGGTCAAAGCCATCACACCTTCGACAAGGCCAGTACATGTCCCACAAGATGCCGACGCCTTCGTGTGCGCGCGAACTTCGGCCAGGGAAGTCAGCCCTTTGTCGCCAATCACTTTGACGATCTGGCCCTTTGTAATGCCGTTGCACCCGCAGATTTCAGCGTCATCGGCCAGGTTCGCCACTGCCGCCAGCGGGTCCATCGCGCCACCGCCTTGGTGGGCTTGACCAAAGATCAGTGTGTCGCGCATCTCGGCGATATCTTCGCCGGACTTGAGCATTTCATTATACCAAGCACCATCCTCGGTCGCGCCATAGAGCACCGCACCAATGATCTTGTTATCCTGAAGAATAACGCGCTTGTAGGTGCCCGCCTTGGCGTCACGCAACACGATATCATCACGGTCAGCACCTTCGGCAAAATCACCCACCGAATAAAGGTCAACGCCAGTCACCTTAAGTTTGGTTGGGGTTTCCTGATGCGCAAAAGCGCCATCAGTGTTGCCAGCCAAATGACCAGCCGCAACCCGTGCCATCTGATAAAGCGGGGCCACCAGACCATAGACCATGCCGCCCACTTCGGCGCATTCACCAACCGAATAGATGTCGGGGTCCGAGGTTTGCATGGCCGCGTTGGTCACAATACCACGGTTCACCTCAAGGCCCGCGTCTTGTGCCAACTGCATGTTCGGGCGGATACCCACGGCCATGACAACCAGATCGGCATGGATGACCGTGCCATCGTCAAGTTCTACGCCCTCAACCGTTTCAGTACCCAATATTTGTTTGGTGTTGGCTTCGCAGCGAATGTCGATACCACGCCTTTCCAGCTCTTTTTCCAGCAGGTAACCGGCCGACGTATCCAACTGACGCTCCATCAGCGTTGGCATCAGATGAAGCACGGTCACATCCATGCCCTGCATTTTCAAACCGGCAGCGGCCTCAAGACCCAACAGCCCCCCGCCAATCACAATCGCACGGCCACCTTTCTGGGCCGCGACCATCATGGCCTCGGTATCATCCAGATCGCGATAGGCCAGAACGCCCTTTAGGTCATGACCGGGGCAAGGAATGATGAACGGGTTCGAGCCAGTCGCCAGAACCAGCTTGTCATAACTTTCGGTGACACCGGTTTCGGTGGTGACCGTCTTATTGGCGCGATCAATCTGCGTGACCTTCGCACCCTTGTGCAGGGTGATGTTGTGCTGCGCATACCAAGCATCATCGTGAATGATGATATCTTCATATGTCTTTTCGCCCGACAAAACAGGCGACAACATAATGCGATCATAATTGACGCGCGGTTCTGCATTGAAAATCGTAACATCAAAGCCATCTGACGAGGCCTCAAACAGATGCTCCAACAGACGGCCTGGGGCCATACCGTTACCAACAATGACAAGACGTTTTTTCGACATAGCAAGAGCGACCTTTGCCTGACTCCACAAGGAGTTGGGTTTCAGAGATAGCTTCGTTGCCGGGTCGGGTGCGCCACGCCATTGTAGCGCGCCTCTATTTTGCCCGTTTAGTGAGGTCGGCCCTAAATTCCAATTTTCGAAGGCAGATTTCTTAAAGAAGGGTTATTTTTTCCGGATGCGCAGCGCCGCATGTATAAAAAAGAAGCGTACCGCACTAAAATTAGTCACTTCAAACATTGAAGACGTCTCCAGAGTTCGGACAACAATCTGGAATCTTCGAACTCGATGGGTTTGATCAATGGCGGGAACTGAAAATTGGCGTCGTCTCAATACCAGACATTAGTTGCTGGGAAGAAACGCAGCAAGATGGGCTCACACCTGCCGTTCGCTGCATTCCGCGCGAACCTCTGTTGACCATCCTAAGAAGACATTGCGACCCGGCTGACGCTGGGCCATCCGTTTGCTTTGGCTCAGGGGATTTGGACATGCCAAACGCCCCTCGCCGTAAGGGTGGAGGCGCGGCCTCCCCCCTCGGACAAGACAAATAGACAAGGCCGTGTCCTCGCTACGCTGCGGGCCGCACCACCCTTGTCGATTTGTCCTGTCTCGCCCCCCTCCGCGTTCGCCACGTGGCAGATTTGCAGGAGCAGGCGGCTCCGCCGTCTGACTTACAAATCAGCCCTGATTTTCGGAAACGGAAGTCAGATCAACGAAACAGGCCCACAGAGGCAGGATACGGGATCAGGTCAATTTATGACGCAAAGGTCAAAGTCATCTGACGTTCAATACCTGTTGACCAACTGTTAAGTGTGGGAACATGTGTGGGAACGACTGGATAATCTTCCCTATTTCTTGTTGTTATTCAAGTGCGTGGGGGTGTTTAGTGGCGGACTGGGGAGGATTCGAACCCCCGACCCCTTGATTCGTAGTCAAGTACTCTATCCAGCTGAGCTACCAATCCGCGTATCGGGGGATTTAGACAAGCATTGCACATGATGCAAGGGGCAAATGCCAATCTTTCGTTATTCTGCTGCGGACACCAATGCGGCGTCCTCTTTTGGTAGCCGGATCATAAACACTGTGCCGTCACCGTCGGTTTTTTGTAGATCGAGACGCCCTCCATGCCCCCGGATAAGGTCAGCTGCGATCACAAGGCCGAGCCCCGAACCGCCTTTGCGTACACCGCCCTGAAACGGTTGAAAGAGATGCTCTTGCGCCTTCTGGGGCAGTCCGGGCCCGGTATCCTCAACGGTCAGCTGCCAGCTGTCATCATCTTCATCCGCGACAAAGCTGATTTCCCCTGGCTCGCCTGTCGCCATGATGGCCTGCCGTGCGTTGCGCACGAGATTAAAGATCACGCGGAACAATTGTTCGTCATCGGCACGCAAGGTCATCGTCGTGGGGACATTTTGGACAAATGTCAGAGGATAGTCACCGGTGGCTAGCCGTTCGCTATCGATCACCTCACCTACAATCTGTGACAGGTTGATCCGCGAAAGGCTGGGCGCTGGTTCATCAACCCGCCCAAATGCCAGCGTAGATTCGCACAAGTTCACAGCGCGGCTGATTGAATTCACCAATTTGGGCGCCATCCGTTTGACCAGGGGATCATCAGAAGCTTCAATGCGGTCCGTAAAAAGCTGCGCAGAGGTTAGGATGTTGCGCAAGTCATGGCTGACTTTCGCGACTGCGCTGCCCAGTTGCGCCAAACGTTCTTTCTGTTTCAGCGCCCCTGTCAGCTGCTGCTGCATCATTTGTAAAGACGTTTCTGCATCATGCAGCTCGCGCACCCCAGCGGTTGGCGTAATGATCTGCCGAGCATCTTCTGGTGCTTTGGCGTATGATTGCATGTGCGCTACGACGCCCTTGATCGGGCGTACCAACAGGATTTGCACCGAAAGGAATAAAAGACTGGCCGTAATGATCGAGATAAATGCTGAAAGCAGTAAAATATTCCGCCCATAATCCAGCAATGCGGCCCGCAGGGGCATTTCGTCCATGGTCACTTCGATGAGCAGACCGCCATCGAGTACAGGGTTGCCAATCACCCGAATGATCCGGTCTTCGGTATCCACAAGTGTTTTGAGCGCATCCGTGATCAATGTCATGCTACTTGGTACGCGCATGTCATAGGTCGCGGTGATAGGCGAAGGGATCGGCGAGGACAACGCCAATTGACGGATTTCATCCCGGCGCAGCACAACATTGTATACTTCCGCATTGCGGAGCAACTCGGCCTCGAGGGCCGGGCTGATCATATCGTCGGCTTCAAGCGCCAGAGAGGCGATCTGCGCCCTCTCAAGCCGTGTAAGTAAATAGTCTTCCCGGAACCGCGCAACGGAAGGGACGAAAATGAAGATTTCCGCCAGCATCACGAAGATAACGGTAAGGACCAGAAATCGACCTGAAAGAGAGTTGATCATTTATCCTCGCTGAAGCTTAGGGCAACCAACGCTGCACAAAGCCGACAACACGCTTTACCGTGGGGTTTTCAAAAAGTCTTGGGCTAAAATAGGCCCCCGCAGCCCGTTTGTTAACCTCGCTGATTGTGGGGTAAGGCAGAACTGTGTTCGCGACTGCTGACATTTTCATTTTGTTTGCTATCGCCATGGCCCACATACCGATCAATTCGCCAGCCATATGGCCTGCAATGGATGCGCCTACGGGTCGGCCTTTGACTACCATCACCTTGATCAATCCTTTGGTTTTGCGTTCTGCAATCAGGCGATCATTGTGGTGAAACTCGAACCGCACCACCTCAAGGCGGGTGCCAAACTTTTCTTTGGCCTGCGCTTCGGTCAGGCCGACTTGCGCCAGTTCTGGGTCGGTATAGGTGGCCCAAGGGATATGATCGGTGCGCTGTTTTGATGGCAGTCCGAATAGCATTGAGCGGATCAAAACCCCGGCATGATATCCCGCGACATGAGTAAATTGCAGCCCGCCAGCCACGTCGCCGGCGGCATAGACCTTTTTGTTTGTGATCGAACGTAGACCAGGCCCAACTTTCAAACCGCTGCGATCATGAGCGATACCGCCGGCATCCAGATCAAGATTTTCAGTATTCACCTTACGCCCCACTGCGATCAGCAGATGTGATCCCGTGAAATCACCCTTCGGTGTGTGGACAGTCACTGTTTTGCCTTTACCGCTGATCTTTTCGGCTTGCGCCTCTTCAACGATGTTGATGCCTTCATTGCGCAGGTTTTCAAGCACGATCTCGGCCATCTCCGGGTCGTCCTTACCAAAGGCTTTCATGCCTTCAATCACGGTTACTTCGCAGCCCAGGCGCCGATGCGCTTGCGCCATTTCCATGCCAATCGGTCCGCCTCCAATGACGATCAGATGTTTAGGCTTTTCGCGTAGATCAAAGATATTTTCGTTTGTGTAATGCGTGACGGTATCAAGCCCCGGGATCGGTGGTACAAAAGGGCCCGAACCTGTTGAAACAACAAAGCGCCTTGCTTCGATGATGTTATCGCCTGCCTGGACTTCGGTTTCTGAGATGAATTTACCAAATTCTTGGATAACCTGGACCCCAAGACCCTCGAAACGCTCTACGCTGTCGACCGGCGCGATTGTCGCGATGACGTCATGCACATGATCTTTGGCAGCAGCGTAGTCTACTTTAGGTGCGACCTCGCCGACGCCGAGTTTTTCGCCATGCGACATGGCGTGGGCCTGCTTGGCTGAAGCAATCAGCGCCTTTGAGGGAACGCAGCCATAGTTTAGGCAGTCACCGCCCATTTTGTGTCCTTCGATCAGGACGACTTTGGCACCCATCTGCACCGCGCCTGCTGCGATGGACAATCCACCTGACCCGCCGCCGATGATGCAGATATCTGTTTTGATCCGGTTCATAACTTACAGTCCTTTCTTGCCGCGCAGGGCGTTAATGACAATGGGCATGGCGGCAAGGACGCAAAGACCCAGGATCGGGAAGATAATTTGAGGCTCAAAGATAATGCCAAGGTTGGGGGTTTCGCCGCGAGCAAACACATCACCCAGCCCAGCGCCAACTGAGGTGTAAACGACTGTGCCGGGAACGATCCCGAAAAAAGTCGAGATGGCAAAGCGATGCAGCGGGACCTCGAGGAAAGACGGAATAAGGTTTGCTAAGAAGAATGGGACGGCCGGCACCAGTCGGATCAAAAACAGCATGGACCATTGGTTTTCATCGATCCCATCTTTGATCTTTTTGACCGCGCCGTCTGTGTCCTCCAACTTCTTGCCCAAGGTTTCGCCAAACCCCCACCGGGCGGCCAGGAAAATCGCGGTAGCGCCGATTGTCGCAGCGGTGATGTTGAACAAAGCACCCGGGAAGGTGGCAAACAAGAAACCGCCTGTCAGCGTGGCGATGGTCGCACCGGGTAGCGAGAAGGCGACGATCACCACATACGCGGCCACGAACACCAGTACTGTCAACAAATAATTTGCATCCCGAAAATCGATGAGTGCCTCGCGATTTTCGGCCAGGGCTTCAAAACTCAGATAATCGCGCAGGAAGTATGCGCCGAACAGGGCCACCGCAATGATGATGATCAAAGGCAGCTTTTTAAGTATCGGGTTTGTGGCTGGTTCAGTTGTTTCGGTCATAGGGCGTGCTCCTCGGGGCGAGTTGGCATTTTTCTGATGCTTAGATGAAGGTAAGCGCGGCTTCGCGATACCCACCTCACGGCGCGTTGATATAAAGAGAGGTGTTATTTCAGTTTAAGTGGGGTGGATCACGAAAGCTGTAACATTTGACTGAGGCAGATCGCTCGGAATGTTGCAATTTCCTGTGCGGATGCGCGTTGACATGGGGCGGGTGCATCTCTAAACGGCAGGTCTGAAATGTAGTTCGGCTTCGAATCCCTTTGATGGATTTGGCCACAAACCGGAGAGCACGCGATGAAGCGCACGTTCCAACCATCTAACCGGGTTCGCAAGAACCGCCACGGTTTCCGCGCACGCATGGCCACAAAAGCTGGTCGTAAGATCCTGAACAGCCGCCGTGCCAAAGGCCGCGCGAAGCTGAGCGCGTAAGCGCTAGCGTTTGCTTTGACAGATTTGAAACCGCCGGTTGGGCCTGATGCAGGCACTCCGGCGGTTTCCGTTTGCGTGATGACCAAACGTGCGGATTTTGTACGTGCGTCGCGTGCCCGCCGGCAGGGGACCCCCGGCATTCATCTACAGGCCCGAAAGCGCGCGCTGTATGAAGCGACAGGAATCCGCGTTGGCTTTACTTGTTCGAAAAAGGTTGGAAATGCGGTTGCCCGCAACCGTGCAAAGCGGCGGCTTCGCGAGATTGCACGCATTGTGCTTCCTGAATTGGGTCGCGATGGTTGGGATTACATCCTGGTGGGGCGCAAAGATCAAACTGTGGATCTTAGCTTTGATGTGCTTTTGACCGATATGCGGCGCGCTATGGCGAAGATCCACGGATGAGCCCCTTTGCACATATCGTAGCGTTACCAGTGCGCGCTTATCGGTTGATTTTTTCGCCGTGGGTCGGGCATGGATGCCGATATCAACCAACGTGTTCAGCATATGCGCTTGAGGCGCTCGAGAAGCACGGGGCAATCAAGGGCACCTGTCTGACGATCCGCAGAATTTTGCGGTGTCACCCTTGGGGGGGCTCAGGGATAGATAACGTCCCGGACTGACTGGTTTGTGCAAGGGCCGCCTAAGGGCGACCCCAATCTTTTAGAACTCGACCACTGCCCTAATTGATTTGCCTTCATGCATCAGGTCAAATCCGTGATTGATCTCATCCAGTTTCAACTTGTGGGTGATCATGGGATCAATCTCAATCTTGCCGTCCATATACCAGTCAACGATCTTGGGCACGTCAGTACGGCCTTTGGCGCCACCAAAGGCGGTCCCGCGCCAGCTACGGCCAGTGACCAATTGGAAGGGACGGGTGCTGATTTCAGCGCCAGCGGGTGCCACGCCGATAATAATCGACTCGCCCCACCCCTTATGGGCGCATTCCAAAGCGGTTCGCATCACGCTGACATTACCGGTTGCGTCAAATGTATAGTCGGCCCCGCCATTGGTGAGTTCAACCAGATGGGCGACAAGATCGCCATCGACCTGTGATGGATTCACAAAATGGGTCATGCCGAATTTCGTTGCCATCTCGGACTTTGCGGGGTTCAGGTCGACACCAACAATTTGATCGGCGCCTGCCAGACGTAGGCCCTGGATGACATTCAGACCAATGCCGCCAAGACCAAATACAACGCCGCGAGACCCGATCTCTACCTTGGCAGTGTTGATTACCGCGCCGATCCCGGTGGTCACACCGCAACCAATATAGCAAATCTTGTCGAACGGGGCGTCCTTGCGTACTTTGGCCAATGCGATTTCCGGGACAACCGTATGATTAGCGAAGGTAGAGCAGCCCATATAGTGGTGAATGGGCGTCCCATCGAGCATCTTAAAGCGGGTAGAGCCATCCGGCAGCAGGCCAGCGCCTTGGGTCGTGCGAATCTTTTGGCAGAGGTTAGTTTTGGGGTTGAGGCAATATTCGCATTCGCGGCACTCGGGCGTGTAAAGTGGAATGACATGATCACCGACCTCTAGACTGGTGACACCCGCGCCAACTTCGATTACGATGCCTGCGCCTTCATGGCCCAAAATCGCTGGGAAAATGCCTTCGGGGTCATCGCCCGAGCGGGTAAATTCATCTGTGTGGCAAAGCCCAGTAGCCTTCACTTCAACCAAGACCTCTCCTGCTTTCGGACTATCAAGTTCTACCTCCATGATTTCAAGCGGTTTTCCGGCTTCTAGGGCAACAGCGGCACGCGTTCGCATCTTAGCCTCCTCCTTTTTGCTTCTTTCATTCCTGCGAGATATTCTTCGGCATTACAACATCGGTCTTCCGTGGCTCGGCTTTCCAAGCCCTTAACTTTGATCGGCAATTTTATGTAGCCACTGAGCTTTGCCGTATTTATGCCTTGATTCAACGTGAAATACGGTCCCATGCTTCTTGGGGCTGGGGAACGCGCTGGACGTTTCTTATTTATTCTTTGAAGCGCCTAGAATTCGACTAAATCTCTTTTTAAGGAGATGACGCGGGTCAGCAGATGCCCTGCGAGATTAACGTGGTGAAGGAAGTCTTTCATGAGAGTTGTGCTCATTGTTGCGGTTGCGGTCCTGACGGCGCTCACATTCTTTTTTGCAGCGCAGCTAGCGCCGCGGAATGTTGCCTCCATGGCCGAGGAAAGGGTCGCTGAAGCGCAATCTGCTTTGCAGGCGCAATTGGAAGAGGTGCAAAGCCAAAGTGCTGCCGAAGTGACGGCATTGCAGCAATCTGTTGCCACCTATGAAGAAGAAGTGGGCACGCTGACGCAGTCGCTTGAGAGCTTGACGGCTGAGCGTGACGCGCTGGCACAGGATTTCGCGGCGACAACGCAAGAGCTGGAAACGGCGACAGCTGCGCTTGCATCGCAGTCGGATAGCGAAGGTGCCGTTGCCGCAGAGGTTGCCGACCTTAAAGCGCAGCTTGATGGACAGTCCGCTAGCCTGGCGCAGGCCAACGCGACGATTTCAACCCTGACCAGCCAGCTTGAATCCAACAATGAACAATTGCTGTCCAAATTGAGCGAGGTGAACACGCTGCAAGAGGCTGCTGAAGCTGCTGAAGCACGAATCGCAGCCCTTGAAGGTGATGCACCAGCTGCTGCAGCGGCTGTTGATACAAGCGCCTTGGACAACCAGATCGCCGCGCTTGAGGAACAAGTCGCCGGTCGCGACGTCACAATAGGAGAACTGACAGACGCAGTATCAGCGCTGACGGCCGATCTTGAAGCCAGCCAGTCCGCAGCTGTTGCTGCTCCGGAGGCTTCCGAGGCTGATGCGGCTCTCGAGGCCGAGCTGGCTGCGCTGGCCGCCGAGGTGGCTGAGCGCGATGAGCTGGTCACGACGCTTGAAACGCAGATTGCTGAACTAAACACAGCCAGCACTGACGCAGACACACAGATTGCCGAACTGACGGCATCTTTGGAAGAACGCGATACAGCAATTGCCGACCTCGAAGCCGCCAATGCCGAGGCAGTAGCGGCCGCGAACGAAGATGCCACTGCGGATGTCGAGGCCCAGCAGGCAGAAGCTGCGGAAGAAATCGCGCAGCTGACTGCGACGCTGGCTGAACGCGATGAAGCGATCACTACACTTGAGGCGACACTGGCCGAGGCCCAGGCTGCTGCACAAAGTGCTGCCCCTGTTGAAGCCGACACTGATGTTGAGGCACTGGACGCGCAGATCGAAGATCTTACCGCCGAAGTCGCAACGCAAGCGGAAACGATCGAAACACTGCGTCTTGGTCTAAGTGATACGCTGCCCGCTGCTGATCTTGCAGCGGTCTGTATTGATCGTGCGAACGGTATCCTTGCGGAATCGCAGATCACTTTTGACACGGGCACGACCTCGATCAATGCCACATCGGCTGCCACGCTACAGCAGCTACGTGACTTGGCCATCGGTTGCCGCAATGAAGGTCTGATCATGGAAATCGGTGGTCACACAGATAGCCAGGGTGCCGAAGACAGCAACCAGGCCATCAGTGAGGCCCGCGCGCAAGCGGTCGTCGATTTCATGGCCGATGGCGGTGTCGCGCCCGAAAAAATGCGGGCTGTTGGCTACGGTGAAAGTCAGCCTATCGCGACAAACGACACCAGCGAAGGACGCGCGGCGAACCGCCGGATCACCTTTGAATGGCAAATTCTTGAGCCTGAAGTGACTGAAGAAGCATCTACCGAAGAGACTTCGGAACCTGCCGAGGACGAGGCTGCAGAAGAGCCAGAAACCGAAGAGGCCGAAGAGGCCGCAACTGAAACCGATAGCGAGTAGGATAGTCTGATGTCTCCCCTTGTGATCCAAATCTTCATCTTCATGCTCGTCACATTCTCGCTTGGCATCGCGCTGGGCTGGTTAATCTGGCGCTTCGACCAGGACGCGGGCCAAAGTGCAGATACGGTCAATACCGAGATCGATTTCTGGCGCAGCAATCTTGAGCAATGTCGCTTTGAACGCGACAATGAGCAAAAGCAGCTTGCGGCAGCGCATGAGGAAAAAAACCTGCTCAAGCGCCGTATCGCGTCCCTTGAGCAGAAAATTCAAGCCCAGGCCCAAGCGCAGGCTAAGTCCTGATTAATCTGTCTGATGTAGATAAATAACAGGCCGCGGCTGGCTTACAGCCCGGCCTCTTGTGCGATCTGGGCCCTTGATTTGCGGGCGCGTTCGGTTGCGGATTTCAACTGACCACATGCGGCCATGATATCTTCACCACGCGGTTTGCGCACAGGTGACGAGTAACCGGCATTATGAATGATATCTGCAAAGGCGCGAATCCGATTGTTCGATGACCTTTTATAGGGCGCGCCGGGCCATTCGTTGAACGGGATCAGGTTGATTTTGGCCGGAATGCCTTCGATCAATTTGATCAGACGATGCGCATCTGCATCGCTGTCATTCACCCCGTCCAGCATCACATATTCAAATGTGATCCGCTCAGAGTTGGATACCTTGGGATAGGCGCGCAGCGCCTCCAGCAGCTGGGCCAAAGGCCAACGCTTATTGATGGGCACCAGCATGTCGCGGACGGGATCGGTCGTTGCGTGGAAAGACACGGCCAATTGGCATCCGATTTCCTCTGCGGTGCGGGCGATTTCGGGAACCACGCCAGATGTCGATAGCGTAATGCGGCGGCGCGACAATTGGATTCCTTCGGCGTCCATAGCGATTTTCATCGCATCGCGAACATTTTCAAAATTATAGAGCGGCTCGCCCATGCCCATCAATACGATATTCGACAACAGGCGGGGGCCTTCGGGACGGGTGCCAAGGGCTGGCCATTCCTCAAGATCATCCCGGGCTATCAACAATTGACTGATGATTTCTGCCGCTGTCAGATTGCGGACGAGTTTCTGGGTTCCGGTATGGCAAAAAGAACAGGTCAATGTGCAACCAACTTGGCTAGAGATACACAATGTGCCGCGATCGGTTTCAGGGATGTAGACCACTTCAACCTCGTGACCGCCTGCGATGCGAACAAGATATTTGCGGGTGCCGTCCTCGGACACCTGGCGGGTGACAACCTCCGGGACGTCGAGTGTGAAGGTCTCGGCCAACATGGCGCGGTAGTCTTTGGATAGGTTCGTCATCGCGGCAAAATCGCGCACGCCCCAATGATAAATCCATTGCCAAATTTGGCCAACGCGCATCTTGGCCTGCTTTTCAGGGATCCCGGCACCAATTAGCGCATCGCGCATCGCCTCGCGGGTCATCCCGATAAGGTTTGGCGGGCCATCGGGCAGTTTGCGTGGAAAAGTCTTCACATCCTGCGTAATCGGTGCATTGGCGGTCATCGGTTGATACCTTTGGCTGGGGTCAAGCCCGCCATATAAGAGAAAGGGCCGGTTTTCACAAGAAAACCAGCCCCATATTGTCGCTTTACGCCGGTGTTAGCTTGCGCAGCGGCTTGCGGCCTCTTCCACGGCGGCAGTGAAGCCCAGCAAGCTGAAAGTATCCTGGGTTGTTGTTCCACGGCCCGAGCGGCCAGTGAGAACCGCGTTTGACCCGCGCTTCATTGCGGCGACGAATCGCGCATCATCCTCGGGGGTTGCGGGCCATGCAGTTTCATTTTCGGTAAACATCTCAAACGTGGTGTCGCCAACGCGCATCGATACGGTTGAACCATCAGCAAATGGGTAGCCGCCCGCGAACATAACTTGCCCCGAGACATTGGCTGAAGGACGATAGAAAACGATCAGACGAATATCGCCGCGGCGCACTGTGACCGCATTCCCATCGCGGGTGTTCAACGTCTCAACAGGGGCTGAGACGACCCAGCATTCATTGGGATCACTCTCTACAAAAACGTTCCAGTCGGTTTCGACCGCGACGCGGTTGTCGCTCTCTTCTTGCGCCAATGCGGCACCAGCCCAAAGGGCAATAGCCAAGGCGCAAACCGCCTTCGAAGTTTTCAAAATCATGTCACAGCCTCCAAGCTGTCCTTGCCTCTGGATGCCCTTCCAGATCGTTGATGCATCTTACGACACCATTTCCGCTGGCGGGGCTTGTTTCAACTCGATACCGTCTATCTTAGCAACAAACCGCGCGTCGGGGAAAGCCCCGTTCGGCGCCTCTTGCGGTATCGTGCAAACATAAACAATCCAAAAGGGCAAAAACATGGCAAACCCCATTGATTTGGTTGAGGTCTGGCGCGGTGATCTCGTTGAATGTATCCATCAAGGCCACGCGGTCGTTTGTGATGAAACGGGTCAAATCGTACAAGCTTGGGGCGATATCGAAGCGGTGATTTA
Organism: Yoonia sp. BS5-3; assembly: GCF_038069655.2. Classification (NCBI taxonomy): domain Bacteria; kingdom Pseudomonadati; phylum Pseudomonadota; class Alphaproteobacteria; order Rhodobacterales; family Paracoccaceae; genus Yoonia; species Yoonia phaeophyticola. Next base: position 717,721 of record NZ_CP150951.2, on the reverse strand, counting down.
CCCACGTTCATCCTGTAAAATGGTTCAAGCCTTGCCACTGTTGGAAAGTGGGGCAGGCACCGCGCTCAGTGATGTGCAACTGGCACTGGCTTGTGCCTCTCATCAGGGGGCGGCAATCCATACCGGACCAGTGCGGGCATGGCTTGATGATCTTGGGTTGAGCGATGATGATTTGCGCTGCGGGCCGCAATTGCCGAGCGATCTGGACGCGCGCAATGGGCTGATCCGAGCCGATGAAAAACCCTGCCAGATCCACAATAATTGTTCCGGTAAACATGCGGGCTTCCTGATGCTGAACAAGCACATCAAGGGCGGGCCAGAATATGATCTGATCGATCATCCCGTGCAACAGGCCTGCAAAGCAGCGTTTGAAGACGTCACCCAAGAAACCAGCCCTACCTTTGGCATCGATGGCTGTTCAGCGCCAAATCATGCCTGCACTGTATATGGGCTGGCGCGGGCGATGGCCTTCTTTGCAAGAGCGCATGTGCGGTCCGATACACGCAGTGTTGCCGCGGCGCGCCTGGTAAAGGCCATGGCCAAATATCCCGCGCTTGTTGCAGGCGAGACGCGGGCCTGCACCGATCTGATGCGTGCCATGGATGGAAGGGTTGCGATCAAGACCGGGGCCGAAGGGGTCTATACGGCCATCATCCCTGACCTAAGAATGGGGGTAGCGGTGAAAATTACAGATGGGGCAACCCGAGCAAGCGAAGCAGCCATCACCGCAATTTTGGTAAGGCTTGGAGTGCTTGACGCAGATCATCCGGCGACGCAGGCGCGAATAATGCGTCCGATCAAAAACCGACGTGGGTTGGTGACGGGGCATATTCGGCCAAGTCAGGCATTCATATGATCAGGGGGCCCAGCACAGGAAGTTCCCGATCATACGCAGCCCGGCGCTTTGGCTTTTTTCGGGATGAAACTGTGTGCCGATCATCGTGTCGCGCCCGATGATCGCGGTGACATCGCCGGCATAGTCTACATGGGCCAAACGCTCGGCCGGGTTCGTCACATCCATCGCGTAGGAATGCACAAAATAGGCATGATCACCTGAACTGATGCCCTCAAGAACCGGGTGGGGATGATCGATGATCAGGTCATTCCAACCCATATGGGGGACTTTGAATGTGGGGTCGTCTGGTGTGATCTTACAGATATCGCCGCCGATCCAGCCAAAGCCGGGGGTAGGCTCATGTTCGTGGCCCGTTGTCGACATCATTTGCATTCCGACGCAAATACCAAAGAAGGGGCGGGCCTTGACGGTCACGGCCTCAATAATCGCTTCGGCAAGCGCGCTGCGGGCGAAAAGCTCGGAACGGCAATGCGGAAAGGCGCCGTCGCCAGGCAGAACGATGCGATCCGCACTGGCGACAACATCCGGATCAGATGTGACGGTTACCCGACCGGCGCTCACCTCATCAGCCATCCGTTCAAACGCCTTTTGGGCGGAATGCAGATTGCCGCTGTCATAATCAATCAGGGCTGTGATCATAGGCTGCCCTTTGTGGACGGAATCGCATCGGCCTTGCGGGGGTCTGTTTCAACCGCTTCGCGCAGGGCACGAGCAACGGCCTTAAAAGCGGCCTCGGCAATGTGATGTGCGTTAAACCCATGCAGCTTATCGATATGCAGCGTAATGCCACCATGGGTGCTGAATGCCTGAAAAAATTCACGCACCAATTCGGTATCAAACGTGCCGATCTTGCCAAAAGGCAGGTCCAGATTGCAGATCAGGTAGGGGCGCGCGGACAAATCCAGCGCGCAACGCACCTGCGCGTCATCCATGGCTAGATGGCAGGCGCCATAGCGGCGGATGCCCTTTTTGTCGCCCAACGCCTGTGTCAGCGCTTGGCCCAGTGCGATACCCACATCTTCAACCGTGTGGTGGTCGTCAATATGCAAATCGCCAGTGGCGCGGACGGTCATATCGATCAGTGCATGCCGGGATAGTTGATCCAACATATGATCAAAAAAGCCGACGCCAGTCTGGTTGTCATAGACGCCTGTTCCATCCAGATCGATGGTAACGGTGACGTCTGTCTCGGCGGTTTTGCGTGTGATCGTTGCGTTGCGCATGGCTGCACCCTTGATTGTCTTCGGCCTCTATAGGGGCATCCGGGGCAGGGGCCAAGTCTGGCGAAAAACTACATCGAGTTTTTAGCAAGTTTTAAGGGTTGGGTGCTTAACCTAGGACCAATCGTTGCCAGTTATCAGGAGAATCCGATGAAAGCCCTTATCCTCAGAAACCAACCCGATGCAGCAATCGCCAATGCGCAGGCTTTGTTGGGTCAAGGGTTTCAAATCCTTCACGTTGAGAATCGCGATGTTGCTGAAACCCTGATCCGCATGGACAGGATTGATTTGCTTGTAATGGATGAGGAACTTGATGGATGCCTGACCCATACAATCGCCTTGTCGGCCGAGCGGAAAAATCCGTATATCAGTTCGATTATCGTGACGGACCGTAGCCGCGAAGAAACCGATGATCTCTACGACCTGATACCCAGCCTTTATGCGCTTGTCGGGCACAACACGTCGCCGCAGATCGTTGGGCAATTGGCGCTTAGTTCTATGCATGATGTTGACGATCGACGCGAAAAGGTCCGCCAGACCCTACAGGCGGATATCACGGAAGAATTCACACCTGAGGCACAAGCGCCGGTCGCGGTTACCCAGATGGTTGACGCACCGCTTGTCGAAACGCGCGAACGTGTTGCGGCGCTCATGGCGCAGGATGTGCCTGCCGCGCTTCCCGCCCCCAAACCGGAAATCCCAACGCCAGCCATCATCGCGGTGCCGGAGAACGTGAATGTGCTGTCAGCCCAGACATTGGCGGATGATGATGTCCCATCTTACGAAGATATCGTCTTTGCGACGCCGGCATTGGCCGATTTATCGGATGTTCACTATTTTGATGATGCGGAGGAGATCGAAGAAGTTGCGAAAGCCCCCTCTGTGTTGCCAGAGCTGGTCAGCAATGGCGTACAGCGCCCGCTTGTGTTGACAGACGCGGTTACGAATGGGGTCCGTATGTAAGGCTCGTTTCGAAAATTGCGACACTGGCCACCGATGTAAGTCGACAACCCCGCCTGTTCTGGCGGGGTTTTTTGTTGTGTAGAGAGCTTTGGAAACTGTTGCGGATTTACGATTTGCAAAATTACATAGTCACTATGCAGTTATGCGCTTTTTCGTGATGCGATCGACTGGTTAAACCAAACACGCCAGACGATTGTGAGCAGCTAAGCGGCCACGGTCACAATGGCTTAGTTGGGCAGCCCTCTGGCGACATATTTTATCAACTTGGAAAGAGCTTCTTATGAAACGTCATTTATCAACCAGCATTCTCATCACTATTTTTGCAAATCCAGTTTTGGCGGGGGGCTTGTCCGACCCTATTATTCCGCCACCACCTTTGCCTGCACCTGCGACTGTACCATTTGACTGGTATGTAGGCTTGCAAGCGGGCCCAGCGGCAGGCGATTTGATCCCCGAACTGCCCGACACGGCATTTCCGGAAACATCCGTGGAAGGTGCATTTTATGGGCTGCATGGCGGGGTGCAACGCTCGTTCGGTGCGATCACTGCAGGTGTCGAAATCGACTACAACACCGCATCTTCGGCACTTGAGGATGAAGACAATTTAGTTTCCGCTGAAATAGACACTTTGGCGCATCTAAAGATACGGGCAGGCGGCAATTTGGGATCTGCGCTTATCTATGGGGTTGCTGGTTTGGCTTATGCATCGGGCGAAATTCAGCCAATAGGCGCGCCGGTCGAGGTCGCAGACACAGCACCATTTTACGGGATCGGGACGGATATAATGCTGTCCGAGAGCATCTCAGTCGGGGCGGAAGTTTTGCTGCACGAATTCGAGAACGTGGATGATAGCGCGGTTGATGTTGAATTCACAACGGCCATGCTGCGGGTCTCGTATCACTTTTGACATATCTCTGCGTGGGTAGGATACGCCCAAAAAATAACTTTGCATACCGACTGGGCCACTGCAGACTGCAGTGGCCTAAATGTATGAAATACAGGCAAGAAAGGCTGACATGAACTGGAACGATCTGAAAATTGTTCTGGCAATATCGCGCAACCGAACCCAATCTGCGGCCGCTGAAGTGTTGGGCATGGACCAATCGACTGTGGGGCGTCGGCTGAACGCAATAGAGGCCAGCCTCGGAACGGTGCTTTTCGTACGGTCGAATATGGGGTTTCAGCCAACAGAAGCCGGGCAGCGGGTGCTGGACCGGGCCAAGAAGATTGAAACACAGGTTTTGTGGCTCGAGGATGAAGCGCAAAGCAGTGCGGATACGTTGCATGGCCCGGTGACAATTATTGGCAATCACTGGACGTTGGATGCGATTATCGGGGCAGGGCTTGAGGATTTGCTAATACAAACGCCTGGACTTGAACTGCGGTTCGTTTCCGGCAGCGCCCATTGGCCGCTGACTCAAGGTAGGCCTGAACTGGCCCTGTGGTTTGAGATCGAACCAAAAGACGCCGAATTTGCTTTTCCAATCAGTGAGGTGGCTTATGCACTGTATATTCGTAAGGGGCGCGATCCGGATGTGGCTGACTGGGTGTCATTTGAAGATCCGCGCGCCAAACGTGCACCAGATAGGTGGTTGCGAAAACGCACCCGTACCATAGCGCGTGAAGCACTTGATGCGAATGATGCCGGGCTGCTTCTGACTGCGATAGAGGCTGGAATCGGTAAAGGTCTTTTGCCATGCTGCATTGGGGATCGCGCCAAGGACCTGGTTCGGATCGATTGCGGGCGGCCGGCGCTTGTACGGACGCTGCATGCTCATGCCAGCACCGATTTGGTGCAGACCCGGCGGCTGCAATGCGTTATTCATTGGCTGCAAACCCATGCACCGCGAATCTTTGCCGATCCCAAAGGTACATCTGGTTGAACCGGGCAGCACTTAGGTGCAGACATGGGTGATGTACCCCATAGGCTACCCCCAAAAAATCAGCCAGACAGAAAGCAAGCCCATGCCCTTCACTCTTGCCACCTGGAATATCAATTCGGTCCGTCTGCGCGAGGATATCGTCGCGCGGTTGATGCGCGAAGAGGCACCCGATGTCCTTTGCTTGCAGGAATGCAAAAGTCCGGTCGACAAAATCCCGCGCGAACAATTCACGGCGCTGGGTTACACACATATGGTTGCGCGCGGGCAAAAAGGATACAATGGAGTAGCGATTTTCTCAAAAATCCCAATGGTTGAGGTTGGGGCAGAAGACTTTGCTGATCTCGGCCATGCGCGGCATGTTGCGGCGCGGCTCGAAAACGGGGTGACCATCCACAACCATTATGTGCCTGCAGGTGGCGATGTGCCAGATCGCGATGTGAATGAAAAATTCGGCCAAAAGCTCGATTATCTGACTGATATGCGCGATGCGTTCAATGCCGCAAAGCCAGAGAAAGCGATTCTTGTTGGTGATCTGAATATCGCACCGCGTGAAGACGATGTGTGGAGCCATAAACAGCTTTTGAAAGTGGTCAGTCATACGCCAATTGAAGTGGAGCATTTCAATGCAGTAATGGACGCTGGTGATTGGTCCGACGTGACCCGGAATGACATCCCCGAGGGGCAGCTTTACAGCTGGTGGTCCTACCGGGCGCGGGATTGGGACGCGGCGGATAAAGGACGTAGACTTGACCATATTTGGGCCACGCCGGACATCAAAAATGCAGCACATGGATCACGGGTCATGCGGGCGGCACGGGGCTGGGAGAAACCAAGCGACCACGCCCCCGTCTTTGCGAGCTTTGATCTGTGAACGTCCCAACACAAATGCAGGCCTTGGTGCAACGCCATGACGGCTACGCCAACACCCAGACCGGGCCAATGATTGATGATCTGTCCCCCCTTTTAACGCATCAGACAATTCCGGTGCCCACGCCGGGCCCTGGGCAGGCTTTGATCAAGGTACATCTGGCGGCTGTGAACCCTTCGGATGTTCATTTTATTAAGGGCGAGTATGGGCAACCTCGCATCAAGGGTATCCCCGCAGGCTTTGAGGCTGTCGGCGAAGTTGTTGCCGGTGATACGCCTCTCGTCGGGCAACGCGTCAGCTTTTTTGCCAGTGCGTCGGGTACTTGGGCGGAATATGCGATGACGGATGTAAGTGGTCTGGTGCCCTGTAGGCCCGAATTTGCAGATGTTGATGCTGCGGGGCAATTGGTGAACCCGCTCACGGCGATCGCCATGTTTGATTTGGTCAGGCAAAGCGGGGCTGATAGTTTTGTGCTGAACGCAGCGGGTTCGCAACTGGGTAAGCTGCTGATTGGGCTGGGCCGGGATGCGGGTATCAAACCGATCGCGGTCGTGCGCAGAGCCGCCCAAGGTGATGCGTTACGGGCCCTCGGGGCGGCAGAGGTAATCGTAAGTCACAGCAGTGATGCAATAGGCGCAGCCAGCGATGTCTTTAAGACATTGAAACCGAGGGTTTTGCTGGATGCTGTCGGCGATCAGTTCACGGCGGATTTGTTTTTCCTTATGCCCAGCCACGCGCGCTGGGTTAATTATGGGAAACTTTCAACCGAAAAGCCTGCCTTGGGCGAGATGGGGCAACTGATTTTCCAGAACAAGGTGATCGAGGGGTTTTGGTTGACACGCTGGATGAAGCAAACTGATCCCACTCGCATTCCGCAGGCCTTTGCTGAAATTCAAGAACGGTTCGTGACGGGGCAATGGAAAACGGATGTCGCTGGTATCGTACCTCTTTCGAAGGCGATGGCAGACCTACCACAGGTGCTGGGCAAGCCGGATGGAAAGGCCTTTATCGACGCAAGGTGCTAAAGGCCTTTCCATTCGTAATACGCGAACGCCTTAATGCGCCCGTTCGGCATGTTCTTTGTAGTCGTCGAGCAAATGTTCAAGATCGGCCAGCTCTACCAAAAGATCGTGGAAAATCTCGGTTTTTTGCTCTTCATTCAGCTCTTCACCGTCAACAAGCCTTTGCTGGTTGATTTTAACGATGTCCCAGCGCGACAAAAGCAGGTCAAGATCAGTGCGGATCACGTCATTTGGTGCCGCTTGCAGCCCTGCATCCGGCATACCATAGCGCAAAGCGTTCAACGAGGTTTCAAAAACGGCCATAGTAGCGACTAGGTCTTCCTTAGCCTCTTCACTGTGATAGCCGGTCCAGATTTCGCAGGAATCTTTGGCCATTTTCTGGGTCAACATCAGCTGACGTCCCGCGATTTCAATCATCATCGCGTCGGCGGCTGTCATCTCATATGGATGGGCATAGCGGCCCGAGATATCGGATGACAAAATCGTTGTCAGGTCAAGCAGCTCGAGATTGTGATCATCAATCACATGAGCCGCGTCGACATTGTTGCTATCGGCAATCACTGCATCAATGGCGCTATGGATCGCTGACCATTCTTCCAGAACGTGTTCCAGATCGCGCACTATACGGGCATCTTCCTCCGGCCCGAGAATATGCAGTTCTTCATCACCGTCGCGAAGCGCGGCGATATAACGATCAAACTCTGCGGTTGCTTGCTCCAGAACGTCATGGGCTTCTACGACATCAATCCCAGATGTGACCGAACATGAGGCGGCTGCGACCTGCTGGGTGAGTGTCCGCAACTTTCCGGCAAGTAATATACGATCTGCTCCGTCTGATTCGATGACATAGTTGACGTCTATCAATTCGTCGGGTGTTGCGGCTTCCTGACCTATGGCAGGCGCGCTGCACAGAAACGTAGTCATTATTGCAATTGAGGAGAGCGCGAGGAAACCATTATGGCGCGGGGCGCTTTGGGTTAGTCTTAACATTGTAATTATCCAACTAGATACGACATCCCCGAAGTCGCGAAGCAAGTCGGCAGAATTGTGTCAAAAAAAGATCAAAATTTATCAAAGTTAACGCTGGGTCGGAAAATACCAACATATTGGCTTTATTGATTAAATTTTACGCACATCCTCCTTCTCAGAGGATAGATCAGCTTCAAGCAAATCACCGGGTTGGCACTTTAGTGCAGCACAGATCTTGGCTAGTGTGTCAAAACGGATGCCCTTTACCTTCCCGGATTTCAGTAAACTGATATTCTGCTCTGTGATGCCGACGATCTGCGCTAAGTCACGGGATTTCATCTTGCGCAGGGCCAGCATCACATCAAGGCGTACAATGATTTCAGGCTGGTTCATACAAAGGCCTTATTTTCGGAAGCAACGACTGACGCTTCGCGCATGGCCCAGCCTATGACAATAATCAATCCGCCCGACAGAGCAAAGAATAGCATGTCACTGTCCAACCCGATGGCCAGACTGCGCCCACCTGGCGGATTGTTCCAGGTAAGCAGCACGGACTGAATCGGACGTAGCACAAAGGGAATGATGGCAAGTGCTAGAAATCCTTGGCCAATACGTTGGATCAGTTTGGCACTGCGGTCCGTCAGGACCTCGCCCCGCTGATAGGCCTCAAACAGAATCCGCATTTCGTTCAATGTCAGCAGCAGAATAAACGGGCTAATCAGGTTGAGCGCAACGACAGCAATCAACTGCGCTGTGCTCGTCTCGGGGGATGCTGCGACTGTGTCCATATACAATTCGGGTGTCAGGGGTGTGGCCAAAAGACCGCCGATAATGGCAATTGGCAGTGCAACCATCGCGGCAATCGTTGCGCCGCGCAATATCCCGGCAAGTTTGGCGACATCTTGTATTTTAGACATAAATTTTCCTTTTAATCTATATAAATTAACGTAAAACAATAAATAATATATGTCAAAGGAGATTCTTATGCGATTTGTTCTTTTCCCTGTTTTAGTCCTTTCGGCTTGTAGCAGCCTTGTGCCGGCGACGGTGATGAAGCTGGGTGGACTGTCCCCATTAACTGCAGATCCGGCGGATTTTGCGGTGAATTTAAGCTTGCCCAATGGGGTCGATCTACGCCCAAATACGGCGAGATTGGTGTTCTCAGTAACGCGTTCCGACACCCAACACACTGAAGAGGGCATTTTTACACTGCAACGTGCCGGATCGGTCTTTACGATTCATCAGTCCGATCACGATGATCTGCGCGCCCTGCAAAGCGTGGCTAAAGAATGGAACGCGGAAAACCCTGATACGACGCAAGGCGCATTGTCAGTTTCTTTGTCACCTTGCCGTATCGGTACGGGACCTGAACCTGATGCTACAGTCAGCGTGGCCGTGCAAGTTGAGCAAGGCGGTCCGTTCCTGCCGCTTGTGAAAGGGGGACCACTATCGGTCGTAACATCGGAGGCGCAATTGCGTGAGATGCCGGACTGCCCGTAAGCAGGATGTTGAAAATTGTGCCGGGCATTGCTAACTTTGACTTGTGCCCGGCGCCGGGGCTGTGACGGCGCACCTTAAGGAGGACAATGCACTGTCTCTTTCCACGACGGCTGAAACGACAGCCACAAATGGGGCGCAAGCGATGAAGGCGCCGCAATCTGTAACCAGCGAAAGCCTGTTGGCCGCGGTTCTGAAGTCCCTTGAAGATGACAAAGGCGAAGACATCGTGCAGATCAATTTGCGCGGCAAGTCTGAGATCGGTGATTTCATGGTCATCGCTTCGGGGCGTTCAACCCGTCAAGTCACGGCAATGGCTGAAAAGCTGGCGGACCGGCTGAAGCAGGATTTCGGCATTCTTTGCAAGACCGAAGGCAAAGATGCGGGTGATTGGGTCTTAATTGATACGGGCGATATCATCGTCCATATTTTCCGGCCCGAAGTGCGCGAATTTTATCAGCTCGAAAAGATGTGGCAGCCTGGGGCGGCCGCCACACCCTGATGCGCGTTCAGATCTGCGCTGTGGGCCGGATGCGAAAAGGCCCCGAGCGCATGCTCTATGATGATTACCTGACCCGGTTTGACCGGACTGGGCGCGCTCATGGGCTTGGGCCTGCACAGCTGATCGAAGTTGAGGATAAAAAGGGCGGCGGCATGGCCGCCGAAGCGATTTTGTTGCAACGTGCCATTCCTGATGGCGCATTGATCTGCACCATGGATGAGCGTGGCAAGTTAGTGTCCTCTCCTGATTTTTCGCAACAACTAGGCGCTTGGCGTGATCAGGGACGGCAGGACGTTGCCTTTGTCATTGGTGGTGCCGATGGTATTGCCTCGGACTTGCGGGCGCAGGCGGACGCGTCATTGAGTTTCGGAAAGATGGTTTGGCCGCATATGCTGGTCCGTGTGATGTTGGCTGAGCAACTATATCGGGCGGCTTCTATTCAGGCGGGCAGCCCCTATCATCGGGCGTAGGCGTCTAGTCGCGCTGCCACGACGCGCTCCGCGCGGAAGTATTTTGGGCAAAATGATAAGAGCATTGGTTTTGTTCGTTCCGCAATTGCGTTAGGACAGCATCAAGTAAAAGAAGGAAGCCATCATGCCTGCCCCCAAACCTGTTGTCTTATGCATTCTTGACGGCTGGGGGTTGCGCGATGATGACACCGCGAATGCGCCTAAACTGGCCAATACGCCACATTTTGATCAAGTGATGCAAGGCCCACATGCGCAGCTTTTGACCCACGGCAATGATGCGGGGCTGCCCAAGGGCCAGATGGGCAACTCTGAGGTTGGCCATACCAATATCGGCGCGGGCCGGGTGGTTGCCATGGATCTCGGCCAGATCGAATTGGCGATTGAGGATGGATCATTCTTTGAGGCTGCCGCATTGCAGGCTTTTGTCACCACGATGAAAGAAAGCGGCGGCACTGCCCACCTTATCGGTGTTGTTTCAGATGGGGGCGTGCATGGTCATGTCGACCATATCATTGCGGCGGCCATAGCGATGCGAGATGCCGGGGTGCCCGTGGCCATCCATGCTATTACCGATGGGCGGGATGTGGCCCCATCGTCGGCCGACGGGTTTATGCGGTATTTGAAAGAAAAGCTGCCCGCTGGCGTGCAAATTGCGACGGTCATTGGCCGATATTTCGCGATGGATCGTGATAACCGATGGGACCGAGTGCAATCGGCCTATGATGCGATGGTCAATGGGAAAGGCGCTCGGGCAACCTCTCCGAGCGCTGCGATTGACACAGCCTATACCGACGGAACCACAGATGAATTTATCCCTGCCACGGTGATTGGGGACTATGCTGGTTATGCAAAGGGCGACGGGCTCTTCTGTTTGAATTTCCGTTCCGACCGGGCGCGGGAAATTCTGGCTGCGATTGCGGATCCAGGCTTTGATGGCTTCGTTCGGACGCAGCCTGAGTTCGCGGCGCTATTGGGGATGGTCACCTATTCAGATCGCCATGATCAGTGGTTTGAAACCGTTTTTCCCAAAAGGGATATTCAAAACACATTAGGGGCTTGGGTCGCGAAACACAGGCTACGCCAGTTCCGCCTTGCTGAAACCGAGAAATACCCGCATGTAACCTTCTTTCTGAATGGGGGAATTGAAACGCCTGAAAATGGCGAAGATCGGTACATGGCCCCATCCCCCAAAGTGGCCACCTATGATCTGCAACCGGAAATGTCTGCCGGTGAGGTGACCGAGAATTTCGTCAAAGCGATTGGCGAGGGCTATGATCTAATCGTAACGAACTATGCCAACCCGGATATGGTTGGCCACACGGGTGATTTGGACGCGGCGATAAAGGCGTGCGAAGCTGTTGATAAGGGGCTTGGCGCGGTTTTGAGCGCGCTTAAAGCCGCAGGTGGTGCGATGATTGTCACGGCGGATCACGGCAACTGCGAAACTATGATCGATCCTCAAACGGGGGGGGCGCACACGGCCCACACGCTGAACCCTGTTCCCGTTGCTTTGGTGGGTGGACCAGAAGGTGCGCAACTGCGTGATGGCCGACTAGCTGATCTGGCCCCAACCATCCTTGATTTGATGGGCCTTGACCTGCCGCCCGAGATGACCGGGCGCAGCTTGATCACATGAAGATCCTGCCCCTTCTTCTTTGTTTGGCAAGCCCGCTTGCCGCTCAGCAAGAGGCGACGGATGCGGCGGCCCAATTACAAGCGGCGCGTGCGATGCTGGAAGAGGCCCAGACGGGGCGTGACCGGATCGAGGCCCTGACTGAAACCGTGCAGGCCTACGAGGCTGGACTGGTTACTATGCGCGCAGGACTGCGCGAGATTGCCCTGCAAGAGGCCATGCTGGCAGACAGGCTCGAACTACAGCAGGCGGAGCACGCCCAACTTCTTGGGGCACTCAGTGCGATTTCGCAGACACCGCGACCGGTGACATTCAGTCATCCGCAAGGTGCCGCCCAATCAGCGCGTGCTGCTATGCTGATGACAGATATGGCAGCCGCGTTGCAGGCTCAGGCGACCGCTATGCGCACGCAATTAGACCAGGCTGCGACATTGCGCGGTGCGCGTGAAGAAGGGGTGGATATGTTGCAGTCGGGGTTGGAAGGGGCGCAAGCCGCTCGTACTGCGCTTGGCCAGGCCGTGTCTGATCGTGTCGATTTACCAACCCGTTTTGACGCCGATCCGCTGCAAACAGCTCTGCTTTTGGCAAGTGCGGAAACGCTCGCGGATTTTGCGACCGGCCTTGCTGCGCAAGCACCCGATGCGCGCGAAACGGTTGTACCAACCGGGTCACTCGCATTGCCCGTCGCTGGGATCGTTTTGCCACAGACCAACCGGCCGGGAGTTACGATTGCTGCGGCGCCGCAGGCGCTCGTCACGACGCCGATCGGGGCAACCGTGCTGTTTCAGGGGCCTTTGCTCGACTATGGAACGGTGGTGATTTTAGAGCCATCTGCCGATGTGATGTTTGTTTTGGTCGGGCTTGATAAGGTGCTTGTCCAGCCCGGCGAAATCCTGCCCGTCGGGGCGCCAATTGGTTTTTTGGCAGATGTTGACAGGATTTTGACCGAAAACGAGGGATCATTAACGGTTCAGGCGCAGCAAACGCTTTATCTTGAGGTGCGAGACGGGCAATCTGCGATTAACGTCGATAGGTGGTTCGCGCTGGAGTAGACAAGGATAGATGATGAAAAAGATGATTTTGGCCGCTGTGGGCGGCGCTGTGCTTGGGCTTGGTGTGACCAGCCAGATTGCGGGACCACTTCTCGCACAAGAGGCGCGGGCGAACAGCAATGTCTATGAGCAGCTTGATCTGTTTGGCGATATTTTTGAACGCATCCGTGCCGAATATGTCGAAGAGGTCGACGATAAAGATCTGATCGAGGCTGCGATCAACGGTATGCTGACATCTCTTGATCCGCATTCCAGCTATCTTTCTGCCGATGATGCGGCGGCAATGCGGATCAGCACCACTGGCGAATTTGGCGGCCTTGGTATCGAAGTGACCCAGGAAGAAGGCTGGGTAAAGGTTGTCTCGCCCATGGATGGCACGCCTGCGGATGCGGCGGGCATTCTGGCCGGTGATTTTATTACAGCTGTGGACGGGGAAAGCGTACTTGGGCTGACATTGGATGAGGCCGTGACATTGATGCGCGGCCCTGTTGGAGCCGAAATCATCATCACTGTTGTTCGCGAAGGCGAAAGCGAGCCCTTTGATGTATCCATTATTCGTGACACGATCAAACTGACTGCAGTACGGTCCAGAACAGAAGGCGAAGCCGTTGTTCTGCGCGTGACCACTTTTAATGAACAGACCTTCCCCAATCTTGAGGAAGGGATTGCTGAACAGATCGAAGCTGCAGGCGGGATCGATAACGTTGACGGCATTGTGCTTGATCTGCGTAATAATCCTGGCGGACTACTGAACCAGGCAATCTTTGTCTCGGACGCTTTTCTCGACGCCGGTGAGATTGTCTCGACCCGGGGGCGCGACCCGGTAGATGGCGACCGGTTTAACGCAACACCGGGTGATTTGGCGCAGGGCAAACCGATTGTTGTGCTGATCAATGGCGGTTCGGCATCTGCCTCTGAAATTGTGGCTGGTGCGCTTCAGGATCACCGGCGCGCGATTGTGGTCGGGACCAATTCATTTGGCAAAGGCTCGGTCCAGACGGTGTTGCCTGTCCAAGGGGACGGGGCGATGCGTCTGACAACAGCTCGTTACTACACGCCATCTGGCCGCTCGATCCAGGCGCTTGGCATTTCACCCGATATCATCGTTGAACAGCCGCGTCCGACTGATGCGGCGCTTGATGGTGAGGACGAGGATGCACCCCGTCAGCGTACCGAAGCAGGGCTGCGTGGCTCGCTTGATAATGATAGCCTGTCCGAGGATGAAATCCGGCAGATCGAAGAAGACAGGGCGCGTGCAGAAGCGGCCGCTCAACTGCGTGAGGATGACTATCAGCTGGCTTATGCCATTGACATCCTCAAGGGGCTGAACGCTCTGGGGCCACTTCAGAACGGCAAGCCTTAACGCGACAAAAGGCCTGCCCCTTGGATCAGGGGTAGGCCAAGGCAAATATCGATTTGCACAACCATGGGTTGCTGTGTCACAAACCTGCACCGGGATCGATTCTGGAAAAAGGGCCATGTACAGTGCTTGATGGGCTAAATATTCTCTTGGTCGAAGATGACGTGCTGATCCTGCTCGATCTTAAAGCAAGTCTGGAAAACGCTGGCGCGCATGTTACGACCGCAAGTTCTCTGCGCGATGCGCTTAAGTATTGCGAGGCTGATTACGCCGCCGCTATTTTGGATATTCGGCTGCCCGATGGTGAAGTGTTCCCGGCAGCTGAACGGCTGGCACAAGCCCGTATTCCCATCATCTTTCATTCCGGAAATGCCGGCTGCGACAGTGCACGAGCGCGTTTCCCAGATGCCGCGGCGCTGTCAAAACCTGTTCAAGAGCAGGTTTTGATCGCAACAGTGCAGCAAAAGGCAAAATCGACGGCGCGGATAAACTAGTCCTTCGCGCGCGTGCCCGTTGGATCATAAAAGGGTTTTAACTGGGCTTCGGCTCTTACTTTTGTCCCCATCACATCAATCTCATATGTGCTGGCAAGCATATCGGTGACGGGCTCACCAGGTGCTGTGCAGGGCACATAGCCCATGCCAACCGCGGCCCCTAAATGGTGGCCAAAGCCACCCGATGTCAGGTAGCCTACCACCATGCCGTCGCGCAGGATCGGCTCATTATGGTAGAGCAGCGGTTCGGGGTCTGTCAGCTTGAATTGAACCAGGCGCCGGTCTAACCCGGCATCGCGTTTGCGCAAAACCGCGTCACGCCCGATAAAATCGGGCTTGTCTCTCTTCACCGCAAAGCCAAGCCCAGCCTCAAGCACATGGTCCTCCGCCGTGATATCATGCCCGAAATGCCGGAACCCTTTTTCCATCCGGGCGGCATCCATCATATGCATGCCGCAGAGTTTCAGGTCCATGTCCTGGCCCGCGGCATGCAGCGTCTCAAAAACGTGGGCGGCCATGTCGGTCGCGACATAGACCTCCCAGCCCAATTCACCCACGTAAGTTACCCGGTGGACCCGGGCCATACCCATCCCGATCTCAATCTCTTGGGCGGTGCCAAACGGATTGTGATCATTGGAAAAATCAGCGGGTGAGACTTTCTGCAAAAGTGCGCGCGCATTTGGCCCCATGACGGCCAGCACGCCTTCGCCTGCGGTGACATCGGTGATCACCACGTTGAAATTGCCGATATGACGCTGCATCCACACCTGATCGGCCAACCGGGTCGCCGCGGGGGTCACAACCAGATAGCAGGTTTCAGATAGGCGGGTGACGGTCACATCCGCTTCGATCCCGGCCTTGGCGTTCAGGAATTGGGTATAGACGATCTTGCCCACCGGCACGTCGTATTCGCCACCGCCGACATAGTTCATAAAGGCCATTGCATCGCGGCCTTCGACACGGATTTTCCCGAAAGACGACATGTCATACATGCCCACATTGGTACGGATCGCGTTGACCTCGGCAGCGACATTGCCAAAGAAATTTTGCCGTTTCCATGAATATTCATAAGCAGGCGTCTGGCCGTCATTTGCAAACCAATTGGCGCGCTCCCAACCGGCCAGTTCGCCCATCACCGCGCCATTGTCCAACAGATGCTGATGGAATGGGGTCCGCCTGATTCCCCGGGCCGTGGCCTTTTGACGGAAAGGGAAATGGTCAGCATAAAGCAGCCCCAACGTTTCCTTTGACCGTTCAAACAGATAGGTTTTGTTGCCCTGAAACGGTTGCATCCGGCTGATATCGACATCGCCCAAATCAAAAGGTTTCTCGCCCGCATCCATCCATTGCGACAGGGCCATGCCCGCGCCACCAGCCGATTGAATCCCGATGGAGTTAAAGCCAGCAGCCACCCAGACGTTGTCCATCTCAGGTGCCAAACCGAGGTGATAGGCGTCGTCAGGGGTAAAGCTTTCGGGGCCATTAAAGAACGTGTGAATGCCCGCGTCGGCGAGCATGGGCAGCCGTTCCACGGCGGCCTCTAGGATGGGTTCAAAATGGTCGAAATCCTCGGGCAGTTGGTCGAATTCAAAATCCTCAGGGATCCCGTTCATCGCCCAGGGCTTGGCGGTCGGTTCAAAGGCACCGAGCAGCATTTTGCCCGCATCTTCTTTGTAATAGGCGCATTCGTCGGGCACCCGCAGCACGGGCATCTGGGTCAGCCCCTTGATCGCTTCGGTCACAATATAGAAATGCTCGCAGGCATGCAGCGGGACATTCACGCCCGCCATGCGTCCGACTTCATGGCCCCACATTCCGGCGCAATTGACGATCATATCGCAAGCAATCGTGCCGGTTTCATTACCTGCAGCCCAATCGACAGAGGTCACCCTGCGGCCATCACGGTTGATGCCGGTGACCTTGGTTCGTTCCGCCACCACAGCGCCGTTTTGGCGTGCCCCTTTGGCCAGCGCCAGCGCGATATTGGCCGGATCACCTTGCCCATCACGGGGCAGATACACACCGGCAGTGACACCATCGATATTCAGATGCTCATAGCGGTTTTTGACTTCCGTGGGCGAGATCTCTTCGACCTCAACACCAAAGGCGCGGGCCATCCCAGCTTGGCGGTAAATTTCTTCGCGGCGCTCTTCGGTCAGGGCCACGGTGATGGACCCGCAACGCTTAAACCCTGTGGCCACGCCTGTTTCGGTCTCCAGATTGCCGTATAGCTCTTGGGAATATTTCGCGAGCTTGGTCATATTGGCCGTGGCACGCAGTTGCGCGATCAGCCCAGCAGCGTGCCATGTGGTGCCTGAGGTGAGCTGTTTGCGTTCCAGTAATACCACGTCTTTCCAACCAAGCTTGGCCAGATGATATGCGACCGAACAGCCAATAACGCCGCCACCAATGATCACAACACGGGCTGAAGCGGGGATCGTTGCCATAAGAATTCGTCCTTTCAGAGGGCTGCGGCCGGACGGGGGCCGGTGCGCAGGAGGAATGTGTCATTTCAAACGGCCTCGTTTGCGGGCCGCGTTTGGAGTCATGCCGAAGGTGTCGCGATAGATCGTCGTGAAACCACTGGGAAAGCCGCAAGCTAGCCCGATTTCATTGATCCGCATATCGGTGTTCAGCAGCAGGTTATTGGCCTTGTTCAGGCGCAATTCGCGGTAATACCCATTGGGCGTTGCACCTAACAGACGGTTGAATTTACGCTCTAACGAGCGTTTGGAGAGCTGCGTTTGATCCGCGATTTGCGCGATGGGCAATGGGAATTCGATATTGGCTTGCATCAGGGCAATGGCCTGATCAACCATCCGGTCACCAGTGGCCATCACCGAACGACCCGAGAAGGGCTGCAGCGTGTTATGATGACGGATATGTTCATGTAACAGCACATCCGCGACGGTCATCATGACAGCGGATGAGACATGACGGTTCGCAATCGACAGTGTCAGATCAAAGGTGGCTTCCATACCCGCCGCGGTAATGACAGGGCCGCTATCGACGACCAGTGCGGCTTTGGTGTCATGCAATCCGTGCGTTTCCAGCAAAACCGTTCGGTTTTCCCAATGTGTTGTATGCCGATGGCGGTCCGTGCCCGTTTCGGTGATATAGCGGCTTGCGGCCTCTGACAGCAGAACAACACAGGATTGGCGGCTCGTGTAACTGGGTAGCGCGGGCAAGAGTTGGTTGCACTCTGGGTTTGTATTGCCAAGCACAAACAGATAATCCGCCTCTGGCCGGGATGGGGCCGGTGTGGTCATGATCATCGCATCACAAACCGTCGACACGGGCCCCCCGTTGGCGGACCGGTATTGCCATTTGAATATGGGGGCACCACTGATCCGGTTTGTGACGCGCAATACATCAACAACACCGGCCAGTTCGGTTAGAACGAAACCATCGGCAACAAAGATATCAAATGTCGTGGGGGTCTTATGCATCTAATTGATCCGGTGGCCCGCATCGGTGATTGCTTTTGCAAGCGCCGCGATATGTGCGGGGCCAACTTCGCAGCAGCCGCCCACGATTGTTGCGCCTTGATCAATCCAACCTAACGCAAATTTGGCATAGGCCTCTGGCGTCAGGTCTTGGCGGGCGGATAGGGCATCGACCGTTGGTTTGTCTTTCAGGAAATCATCCGCGATATGGGTGAAGCCATTGGCGAAGGCCCCAAAGGGCAGGTCACCCGTTGCCAAGATATTAACGGCGGTCGCCATGGTCTCGGGCGGGGCGCAATTGGCCAAGAGGGCCGCAGCCCCATCGCCTGCCAGGCTCAAGACCTCTGACAAGTCCTCTCCTGACCGCAGCTTGCTGCCATCGCCGTCTTGCACCGTCATCGAGAGCCACACGGGTTTGCCAAAGGGCAGAGCGGCTTCAAGCACGGCCCTTGCATGGGCGACCGATGCGATGGTTTCCCCGATCACAACATCCACATGCGGGGCCAAGAGCGCTGTGACCTCGGCGTAAAGCTGCACCGCTTCATCGTGGGGCGGATGTAAATCAGGTCGGTAGGATGCAATCAGCGGCCCGAGCGATCCTGCGATGCGCCCATGGCCCACGCAAACGCTGCGGACTTCGCGCAGCGCCATATCATGCAGCGCCTCAAACTGATCCGCGTGGGGGGTGTCTGTCAGCCTGTCGCGATGCAACGCATATGTATTGGCCACATGCACCCGGGCACCTGCCTCGCGATAATCGCGATGGACGGCGGCGACCAAGCCGGGGTGATCGATCATCACTTGGGTCGACCACAGGTTGGTCGGCTTGTCGCTTGCGCGGCGGACCAGTTCCTGACCCAAACCGCCATCCATTAAGGTAATTTGGGTCATGCGCGAATGCGTTCGTTTTCGGGGTCCCACAGCGGTTGGTCTTCTTGCACCGTGGCCGCAAAACGTTCGCCGTAGATTTCAATATCCAGCTTGGTGCCCGGTGTGGCCAGATCGGCGCGGATCATGGCAAGGGCAATGGATTTGTCCACCCGGTAGCCCCAACCGCCCGATGTCGTCTCGCCGACGACATCATCGCCGATCCAGATGGTTGACATATAAGGGGCATCTGCCGCGCCAGGATTGTCTAATGTCAGCGTGGCAAAGCGCTTGGTCACACCCGATTGCTTTTCGGACAAGATGGCGGCCTTGCCTGGGAAATCCTGCGGTTTGTCCAGCTTGACGAAGCGGTCCAAACCGCCCTGCAAGACCGTGTAATCGGTGCTTAGATCACCCTTCCACGCGCGATAGCCTTTTTCCAATCGCATGGATTCCAGGGCAAACATCCCAAAGGGTTGCAGGCCGTGGGCCGCACCAGCTGCCATGACGGCGTCATATACCTTTGGGGTGTCGGCCACTTGCGAATGGATTTCCCAGCCCAGCTCACCAGCAAAAGACACGCGAACCAGTTGGACCCAGGTCCCATCGATCTGCGCAGACTGATGGGTCAACCAACCCAGGCTCAGATCCGCATCCGAACAATCGGCCAGAATAGCGCGCGATTTCGGTCCGGTGAGGATGTGGCAGGAAAAGGCGGTGGTCACATCGTCCAGCGTAAAGGCTGCATCAGCGGGTATATGATCGCGCAACCATTCAAAATCATGCCATTGGGCAGCAGCTGCGGTGATCAGGAAAAATGAATCGTCGTCCAGGCGCATCGCCGACATCTCGGTCAGGATGCGGCCCCGTTCATCGGCGAAATACAGCAGGTTAATCCGGCCCACTTTCGGAATACCGCCGGTACAAAGACCACGCAGGAATTCGGCCGCCCCTTCACCTTTCAGGCGGTAACGGGAAAAGCCTGGCAAATCCAGAATACCCGCCGCATCACGGACAGCGGCCACTTCCTCTTTGACGCGCGGGGTCCAGGGGCCCTTACGCTCCCACGTCTCGGTCGCCGCGATCGAGGTGTCGTCCCCGTCCTTGGCAAACCAATTGGCACGTTCCCAACCGTTATAAGCCCCCATCTGGCCACCCATCGCACGGATACGGTCATTCACGGGCGACAGTTTTTTGTCGCGGCCCGCAGGCCAGGCCT
Source organism: Yoonia sp. BS5-3 (assembly GCF_038069655.2). NCBI lineage: Bacteria > Pseudomonadati > Pseudomonadota > Alphaproteobacteria > Rhodobacterales > Paracoccaceae > Yoonia > Yoonia phaeophyticola. The sequence continues at coordinate 697,400 of NZ_CP150951.2, read as the reverse complement.
TATGCGGGAAGTGCATGCCATATTCATGACCATAGGTTTCTAGGGCCTTTTGATGGCAATAGTCGAAGTCGGTGTAATCGGTATAGCGGCGGGGGTCACAGGCCCACATATCCCATTCGGTCTGACCATCGACAATCCATTCGGCAGCCACCTTCCCGGCACCGCCGCCTTGGGTGATGCCAAAGGTAAAGACGCAAGCCTCATAGGCATTCTTGACGCCGGGCATTGGGCCGATCAAGGGCAGGCCGTCCGGGGCATAGGGAATTGGGCCGTTAATGACGCGACCAACACCTGCAGTGCCCAAAAGCGGCACACGGGCCATCGCATCCTCAATATACCATTCTAGACGTTCCAGATCGTCCGGATACAGCTGAAAGCTGAAGTCATCAGGCTGCGGATCATCGGGAGTGACCCAATGGGCCTTGCAGTTGCGCTCATATGGGCCAAGGTTCAGACCGTTCTTATCCTGACGCAGGTAGTAAGAGCTATCAACATCACGCAAAAGCGGGACCTTATGACCCTTTTCCTCGGTCCAGGCTTTCAGCTCTGGGATTTCTTCGGTCAGGAAATACTGGTGGGACATCGTGACCATGGGTACTGTGCGGCCGCCATAAGGTTTGAACCATTCACCAATGCGCTGGGCGTAATATCCGCCAGCATTGACGACCTTTTCGCAGTCAATATCACCCTTTTCGGTATGAACGGTCCAAGTGCCATTGGGGTGCTGAGTGACGCCAGTGGCAGAACAAAACCGTTCGATCTTGGCACCCATCTGGCGTGCCCCTTTGGCCAGGGCCTGGGTCAGTTGTGCCGGGTCAATATCACCATCATCAGGATCATAAAGGGTGCCTTCCAGATCATGGGTTTCCAGAAACGGATACATCTCTTGGGCTTCATCGGGAGTCATCAGTTTCAGGTTCAGACCCTGATAATTACCCATGCCCATGGCGCGAGAAAATTCCTGCATGCGCTCTTTGGAATGGGCCAGACGGATGGACCCGGTGACATGGTAATTCATCGGGTAATCAACCTCTTCGGCCAATCCCTTGTACAGTTCCAGCGAATAGCGCTGCATGTTCATGACGGCCCACGATGTGCTGAACGACGGGCAGTTGCCCGCCGCATGCCAAGTTGATCCGGCGGTCAATTCGTTCTTTTCCAGCAAGACACAATCGGTCCAGCCTTTCTTAGCCAGATGGTAGAGCGTGGATACACCCACAACACCACCACCAATAATGACAACGCGCGCGGTTGTTGGAAATTCAGCCATGGTTTCTGCTTTCTTTAGTCTGGGATATGCGTGGCATCATCCGGGATGTGATCGTAAGCGCTGGTATCAGCAGTGAAATCGGGTGTGGCCAAGGTCATGCAGATCGCATGATCGCAGAGGGCGGCGACCAGAACGGCGTATATGTCGTGTCCGGTCAGCATTGGGACAGTCTCTCAATAAACCGGGGGAGAGATCACCCAGATGATCTCGCAGGGATGGGCGTAGGGAACAGACCATAAAAACGGCTCACCGCGGAGGCGAAAACTGTCGCCTGATGATAGTTTAAAGCTCTTGTCTGCGACAGTCAGTTGAAAGCGGCCCTTGACGATATAGCCCACCTCCTGGGTGGGACGGGTCAAAGGGGTTGTGATTTCTGTTCCCGCGTCAAAATGACAGTGGATCACTTCAAAATCATCGGTCAGGTCGGGCGAAAGCAAGCCCTCAACCAGACCGGCGGTACGGCTGCCAATAGGGCGGCGGGCATCGGCGCGGACGATCAGACCTTCCTCGCCGGGGGCGGTGCCGGTTTGCAACAGACTTGAGACATCAACATCCAAAAGCGCCGCCATCTTTCCCAGATCGGAAATGGCAGGGGTGGACATGTCACGCTCAACCTGGCTCAGCCATCCCACGGACCGGCCCATTGCTTCGGCCAAGGCGAGCAATGTCATGCCACGTGCCTTGCGCAAGGCCCTGATGTCAGCCCCCAGCGTCTGCCCATTCATGATCGAATCCAGCATGAAAGTTCCATGAAATATTCCCGCTAATTTTCACACTGCCGCCAAGATCGGCAGATCGCAAATCATTTTTTCGCAACGTGGCGCGGAAAGCGAGCATTTTTGAACTATTGCTGAAAAGCCGCGCATAAAATGGCTGATAAAGCGGCGGCATCGGTCTCATCAAAGGCGTCGGGCTGGTCACTGTCGATATCAAAAACGCCAATAACCGTACCGCAGGAATCAAACACCGGTAGAACCAGTTCTGATTTAGTGCTGCTGGCGCAGGCGATATGGCCGGGAAAGGCGTCAACATCGGGGACCAATTGGACCTCGCGGGTGCGGGCGGCAGCACCGCAGACGCCGCGCGAAAAGGGAATCACCAAACACCCATGCCCGCCTTGATAGGGGCCGATTTTCAAAAGTTCGGGGGCGACAACCCGGTAAAAACCGGTCCAGTCAAACCGATCATCGCTGTGATGGACCTCGCAGACGATTGTGGCCATCAGCGCCACCTGATCGGTTTCACTGTCGGTCAATGCGGCGATCGTTTTCGCTAGGTACTCATAGTCAACCCGCATGATGGCTCCTGAAATGATGTCAGTGCAGATGTGCTATGATCGATCTAGAAACGCAATCAGATCTGCCGCGCGGATCGGGTCGCAGGTGCGTTTAAAGACCGGGTTGGCGACGTCATCGCCCTCCGTCACAACCAGTGTGCGGGAAAAGGTCTCATCGATATCACGCAACTGGCCTGCATCATCGTAAAGCTGATATCCATAAGTAACAGTATAGCGATAAGCCCCGTTCAGGAATGTGATCTCACCAAAGCGGCTCGAGCCAGCACCATTATCAGGCAGGACGTCCACCTGATCAAAGGGGTGGTTCATTTCTAATTCTGGCGGGCCATCCACCGGGCCAAAGGCATAAGTGTACCCGGTTGCATTGCGGGTGACAGTGACGGCTTTGTTTGTACCGGACAATTGGCAGTAAAATACGGTGCCATCTGGGACGATCAGCGGATCAGAACTCTCTGCGTCCAGCCTTGTGCCGGTTGGGGTAGGGCCATCGTAAAGGGCGCAATATGCCGAAATCAGATCTGGGTTTTCTGGGAAAATCTCCGTGACTTGGGTCGGGGAGGGATTAGTCATTTGCAGGCCGTCGACGGTTACCTGACATTTGGCTGCGCCATTTGGCCCCGTTGGCTGGCCAGCATCCACATACAAGGTTGCGGCCCGCTTGAACCCATCCGAACCTTGGTTGAAAATATCAACACCGCTGGATGCGGCAGAGCTTCGGCCGACGCCAACAACATAACCGTCCGGCTCGCGGATAAATTGGGCGCCATTTAACGTACCGAAATAGTCAAAACCCGCGCTGTCGGGGTCATAGCGTAGAATGTCATAATCCCCATTGACCATGCCAAGAAGGGAAAAGACTGCGACATCCAGCCAGCCATCCTGATCGATATCAATCAGATGGGGTGGGCGCTGCGCAAATAAGACGCGCGGCCCGTCATCAATAAACTCAAAACGAGTATGATCTGCAGGCGACCAACGCAGGCGCATCAGACGACCGTTCTGAACCCAGTTGATCGCACAGTCATCGTTCGCACTATCAAAATCGGTCGGACCAAATCGGTCTTCATAGGTTTGGGCGGACAACACCGAGCGGCAGGTGGGCAAGGGTGCGTCTTGCGCGTACCCAGGCCCAGGGATGATCAGTACGACCAAGCAAATCAAACGGAGCAATATCAGATCAAATCGCGTCATATCGGGATCCACTAAACCAACTCAATCGCGATGGCGGTGCCTTCGCCCCCGCCGATGCAGATAGCAGCGACACCGCGCTGTAGCCCGCGTGTTTCGAGGGCGTTCAGCAAGGTGACAATGATCCGTGTGCCCGAAGCGCCGATGGGGTGCCCCAAAGCGCAAGCGCCGCCATTGACGTTCACGATATCGCGGGGGATGCCCATCTCGTGCATGAAGGCCATGGGAACCACCGCAAAGGCCTCGTTCACTTCCCACAGATCAACCTGATCGACGGACCAGCCAATTTTGGCCAGCAGTTTTTGGGCGGCAGGCACAGGGGCGGTGGTGAACCAACCGGGGGCCTGGGCGTGGCTGGCATGGCCCAAGATCCGGGCGCGGCCCCCTTGCGCAGACAAAACCAACGCCGCCGCCCCGTCTGAGATGCTTGAGGCATTGGCGGCGGTCACAGTGCCGTCTTTGCGAAATGCAGGGCGCAATGTGGGGATCTTTTCGGGGCGGGCCTTGCCGGGCTGCTCATCGCGGGTAATCACCTCTTCGCCGGTACGGGCATGGACGGTGACTGGGGTAATTTCGGCATCAAAAGCGCCCGAGCGTTCTGCCGCCAGGGCGTTATCAAGCGATCCAATCGCGTATTGATCCTGCGCGTCCCGAGTAAATTGGAACTTTTCGGCGCAATCTTCGGCAAAGGTGCCCATCAGGCGGCCCTTGTCATACGCATCCTCCAGCCCGTCCAAAAACATCGAATCCTGCACCTCTTGATGGCCAATCCGGGCGCCGCCGCGCAGTTTGGGCATCAGGTAAGGCGCGTTGGTCATGCTCTCCATGCCGCCGGCGATCATGGCGCGCGCACCCCCAAGGGCGATCTGGTCAAAAGCCATCATGGCCGTTTTCATGCCAGAGCCGCACATCTTATTCAGGGTCGTGGCAGGCATCTCCTCGCCCAAGCCCGCCAGAAAGCTCGCCTGCCGGGCAGGGGCCTGGCCTTGGCCCGCGGGCAAAACGCAGCCCATCAAGACCTCGTCCACGGTTTTGACACCGGCCCCCTCCATGGCGGCTTTGATGGCCGCACCGCCCAAAGTGGGGGCATCAACATCCGCGAATACACCCTGAAACCCGCCCATCGGGGTTCGGGCTGCGCCTTG